>JAJDOL010000040.1 GCA_022340195.1 Chromatiaceae bacterium | reverse complement strand
GCCGGAGATCCCCAGCCCTACAAGCACGGTCAGGAGCAAGGCTACAGAGGTACCACTTCCAGGCATTCCGTTCTGTCGGCGCAACCGCACCAGAGAGTGAAGGAGTGCGGCCACCATACCCATGAGCACCACCGCGGTCAGCCATTTGCGATCTGATCCCGCAACGGAAGCTCATCCGAAGACTCGCCGGGGTCGACCCCTGCTGGCAGGACGCCTTCACTTGCCACTCGTGCCTTTACATCCTCGATGCCGCCGGGTAGTAGCTCCGCCAACTCCGGATCTCGTGGCCAGTTCTTGTAAGATGAGATTTTTCGGAGATCGCCTAAGGCCCCGCATGGGCGGCTTTTCCGGAACTAAAAAGCGCAGGCACGCTTCGGAGCGTGCGGCGATCTAGCCAAATCTCTCATGGGACTATGGCTTGGACATGTTCGGCGATGGCAATACCGAGCGTATGTTGCTGTTGCGCATCCAGATGCAGGCCATCGATGGCGCTGCTCGACGTGTACTCGGCGGCGTTGAGATAGTGGCAGTCGAGCATCTCGGCGACCTTTTGATAGTGCGTATGAAGCTGCGCCGATTTATCGGGGGCACCGGCAAAAACGTTGGCGAACAGGTCCAGGGCTCCGATGCGTGGGGGTGACACCAGCAGGACTTCGGGCCGGATGCTATTCTGCCCCCTGACGTCTGCGGAGACCGTCTGGGCAAGCTGCCCGGCACCGGCCGCGACGTCGTAGGGGGCAAGGTTGAACCTGGACTTCAGGTCATTGGTGCCGAGCATGATGATCACGAGATCGAGCGGGGCATGGCTCTCCAGGCAAGGCAACAAATAGGTTCGGCCGTTCTTGTGCGACCCATCGATCGGGTCGTCGAAGACCGTGGTGCGACCGTTTAGGCCTTCCGCGACGGTCGAAAAGGAGGCACCCAGCTTGTCCTGCATGACCTGCGGCCACCGGTCCGTCGGCGCGTGCCGTGCGGCGCTTGTCAGTGACCTCATTGGGATCATGCCCCAGGTGTTCGAATCGCCGTAGCACAAGATGGTCTTCACTGGGATTTGTTTTCAAAGCTTGCTGATCAACTCATCGAGGCTAACTGCAGGTTGGATATCGATTGCGGCGTGCAGTTTTGCGAATAGGGGTTCGTTGATCACCGCCATTCGGGCTTGATCCGATTCCTGAAAAAAGATCGTTCCGGCGCGCTTCCCATCTTGCAGGTGGAAGTAAGCCGCCTCGGGGCTGAGCTGCGTGACCAATTCGTTGATCGCCTCCGCCAAGGAGCCGTCAGCTTCGGCCGCGTTTCCTTTCTCGACAGGGATTGTAAATCGCAACATCAAACGCATAGCTTCCTCCATTTCTTAGGAGATTGACGGGAAATCTCATATTGGATTGCGCCGGATTTTCGTTCGGCTTCAAGGCGCGACAACAGGGGCATAGTCGAACTATGTAACTGTTGTCGCAACGCAGAAGGCGGATCCGCCGACGGCGGCCGCATAGACCGCCCTCTCGGCAAATGCCAGGTCGCCTTTGGGAAACAGATTGCTGAACAGATGGTTGAAGTCGTTCGTCGGCGGGTCGTCCAGGAAGACCCAGATGGGTGCTTCTGTTTGCTTCCGCAGGGCGCGGATCAGCCGTCCCATGGCATGGATGGCATTGCCGCCCTCTGATGAGCCCAGGTCCAGCAGCCCGATGGGGGGGTGCCCATCGGCTGGACGCTCGATGTCGGTGACGGCCTCCTCCAGCCAGGGCAGAAAGGCATCGAGGGCGGCTCGTTGCGCGCTGGAGTGAGCGTCGCAGAAACCGCCCGGCTTCATTCCGGTTGTGGTCGGCACGAGAAGTCATCCCTATGCAAGCTATTGACGGAAATTATCGCCTATTTCGCGGACGAATCCACTCCGGATTCCTTTTTGACGGCCCGTATTCGCGCGGTCGAATCTTGGGTGCTTTCATCGGCTGACCACCTTGCTCGGCAACATCAGGAGCTCGATCGAAGGAACCTATCATGAATTTCCATGCACCCTTCCTTCCGCATATCATGCGACACATGTCGACACCCCTCACTTAGACCATTCGTGCTCCGCATGTTCATCAGCTCAAATGCATGGCCCATCCAACGGCCGATTTTCGTCACTTTGTCCATCGCTTGGCAACGATGCTACAGGCTGACACGGCTCGGAATGCTCGCCGCGCTCTTTTTTTCCGGTTCGGCCTCGGGAGAGACGTCCGCAACGGACTCGCCCACGCTTTCGACGTTGAATGCGCTGAGTGATGCCGTGCAGGCCCTCGCCCGTCGTGTTCATCCCTGCGTGGTCAAGGTGGTCGCTATGGGCTACCTCCGTGAGGAGGAGGAGAGTTCCGATCAGGGGGCCGTCAGCCGGGGACAAAATTCCGGCTCCGGTGTCATCATCGACCCCAACGGCTACATCGTGACCAATGCCCACGTCCTGAGCGGGGCCGACCACGCACAGGTGACCCTGCCCGCCACGGCCCTTTCGGCGGATCGGGAGGGTTGGAGCCCCGGGGTCGGCAAAAACCTGACAGCGCAGGTCGTGGGCATCGACGCGGAGACGGACATCGCCCTGCTCCGGGTGCCCGAGACGGGTCTGCCCTTTTTGCCGCTGACCCTCTCCCCACCCATCCGTCAAGGACAGGTGGTGCTCGCTTTCGGCAGCCCGTTGGGGCTGGAGGACTCGGTGAGCCTCGGTATCGTGAGCTCCTCTGCGCGGCAGTTCGGGCCCGAGGACATGATCGCCTACATCCAGACCGACGCCCCCATCAACGCGGGCAGCAGCGGTGGACCGCTGATCGACGCGGCGGGTCGGGTGGTCGGGATCAACACGCTCTTTCTGACCGAATCCGGCGCCAGCGAGGGGCTCGGCTTCGCCGTGCCCGTGGACTTGGCGGCAGCGGTGGTGGAGCAGTTGCGCCATACCGGCCGGGCTGTTCGTGCGTACATAGGTCTTGATCTCCGCACCGTCAGCCCCTCCCTTGCCGCGGCCTGGGAGCTTCCATCGGTGGGTGGCATCGTCGTCCAAGACGTGGACCAGGAGGGGCCGGCTCGAGATGCCGACATCGCGCCAGGTGATCTTATCGACTCGGTGGACGGGCGACCCATCGCCAACCTGCTGCATCTCAACATCAGCCTCTACCGCGCCTCCGCAGACACGCGTCTGGAGCTCGGCGTCCTGCGCGACGGTCGGCGGCTCGTCGTCCCGGTCGAGGTCCGCGACCGAGAGCCCCCGATTTCGCAGATCGCAACGGCGGTCCGAAAGCGGAGCTTGCTATCCCAGTTTGGTATCTTCGTTACCGACATGAACAAGGATCTCGCCAACGAGCTCGGCCAGTCCCGGGGAGAAGGAGGCGTACTGGTCGTCGCGACACTCGGAGAAACGCTGGCGCTCGGTGAGACCCTCGAAGTCGGCGACATCATCTATCGAATGAACCGCGATCCGGTTACATCCATCGAGCAACTGCGGCAGTTGTTGAGTGTGATGAAAGCCGGGGAGCCCGTCGCTTTCCAGGTCGAGCGCGACGGCCGACTGCGCTTCGTCGCCACGGACATACCCTGAAGAGGGCGATCAGGTCTCGCTTTCTACCAGATCACGGGTCTTTGTTTGCTTGAAGCCAGCACCTCGGCCATCACCGGGCCGAGGGAAGTGGGCATCGCGGGCGCCGAAGCGGTGACGCTTCAAAGCTCGAGCAAAGCGCGACGGGTCAGACGCGTCCCGGCCGCGGTGGACGAAGACTCCAACGTTCACCTAGTCTGGAGTTGGTGCTGCCAATCCCGCTTCCGGCAGGGGGATGTCGCGCTTCGGGATGTGCAGAGACAACTGGTCGAACGGAATCGTCCAGCCATAGTGGTTGCAGGCGTCTACGGCTGTACGCTGCAGAAATCGTCGAATGGACCAATACTGCTCGGCTGCCCCGCCGTCAAACGCCGCCACGATGATGAGGTTCAGCGATGAGCTCGCGGCCTCGTTGAAGTCGACGATGAAATCCTTCAGATAGCGGCGGAACAGCTGTTGGTCGAGCTGCTCTTGAAGATACTCGCGCATCCGGATCACGATGGTGCCGAGGATGTCGCACTGGTGACGATAGTCGAGCCCGAAACTCAAAGGAATGGCAAATCCGCCGAGGGATAGGTTGCGCGGATGCTGACCCAAATAGTCGGCCACCGTGAAGGTCTTGGTCGATCCGACCACCTGCAGCTGAACGACTTCCGGCGTCTGCAGCAGCACCTTGCCGAAAACGTCGCCGTCCAGAATGACGAAGTCGTTTTCGCGGCTCGCAAACCAAGGCTCCTCGTCGGCAAACCGGCGGGACTGCAGGTCGGCCATCTCACTAATGGGAACGCGTATGGTGCCGCCGCGCAGTAATGGGTTGTGGAGAATCGAGTAGTAGTTCAGCGACTTGATCCGCCAGGGAATGCCGTTGTACAGCAGGCGCTCGCCTTCGCGGACACCGCCCAGGTTGAGCAGGATGCGCAACTCGTCGACATAACGCGGGAAGGAATTGCGCAGCGCGAGCACAACGGCGAATAGGAACAGGATCAGCAGGCCGAGGATGAGCCAGTCTCCGCGCACGTACAAGATTGCCATTGCGGCCAAGATGGCCGCCAACAGCGAGAACAGCCGATAGAAAATCCCTCCCGCCTTGGCAAGACGGCGGGTCTTCGTCCTGCGTCGCCGCACGAGTACGCGTTCGACTAGACCGGCGAAAGAAGCGAGCAGAAAGTAGGTAACCACAAAGCCTGCGGCGGCCAGCAGCGCGCTGAGGCCGCGTCCCGAGAAAAACTCGCGTAACGCGGCGACGATCTCCTGGCCGTCGCTCGCTTCAGGCGCCAACAACCGTTCCAGCTGACCATTCACCAGCTGCAGCCGACTTTGGACGTCGACCCGATGGCTCGCCCAGTCCTTCCTGTGCTCGCTGAGGGCTTGCTTTACGGCGTCCGAGCGTGTTTGCGCAATCGTCTCATCGAGGCTGGCGATGGCCTTATCGGCTGTCTCGAGGCGGTCCTCGTAGACCGCTTGCTCACCGCGCAATCGCTCGATCCTTCGCGGCCGCTCGGTCATCCGCTTGACCTCCTGCAGAAGCGGACGCACGATGACCTCGAGCTCCTGTTTCCAGTCGACCGGCATCTGCTCAATTTCCATCTCCAAGGCAGCGATGTTCGTCCCGCCGGTCGCCAGCTCCTCGAACGAAGTCCGGAGCTCCTCGAGCCGACGCGTGAGTCTTGTTACGTCTTCCTCGAGCTCCTTCTTCTCGGCTTCGGAGGGGGCTGTTTTGATGCGCTTTTTGATATCGGTGCGCTCTGCCTCGGCGGACTTGATCGATTGAAGAATGGTCTCGAGACGCTCCTCATGCGTTGGAGTGCGGTCTTGCTCCGCCGTCGGCGCCGCTAACGCGGCCGATGTCTCGGTGGACTCGGCGCTTGGGCCCTCTGCCGCCCAGACGGGTGACGCCGCAATATGCAGGATCGCAATAAGGGAAAAGAGGATGCTGATGCTGTTCATAAAGAATAGGGATGGATACATCTTTGCTCTTGATCCGGGAACGGTCCCGTGCGGTTGAGCACGGCCCTAAAGATTGATCGGGACAACGAGTTGGCTTGCGATGACGTGGATTGGTCCGGATCTTGTCGGGATCGTCGCATTGCCGGCGCCATGAGAAATGGGACAATGCCATCCCCGGCACCGAATGAGCCCGGGCCGGTTCCCAGCAAAAGCCGAGTAACCGTCAACCCAAAATATGGTATCCGCCATCGATATACGTGGCACCGCCTGTAATTTGCCTTGCGTAATCGGTAGCCAGAAACGCCGCCGCCATACCCACGTCCTCTATGCACACAGGTTTCCGAGTCGGCGCGCGCCGTACAGCGGATTCCATGATCTCGTCGAAGCCGTCGATACCGGTCGCTGCCCGGGTCGGGATTGGGCCGGGCGAGATAGAATGCACGCGGATCCCCTTGGGTCCGAGCTCGACTGCCAGGTAGCGGGCGGTGGCCTCCAGCGCAGCCTTGACCGGTCCCATGAGGCTGTACTTCTCGACCACTTTTTCCGACCCGTAGTAGCTCATCGTAAATAGCGAACCGCCGTCCTTCATCAATGGCTCTGCGAGCCTTGCCATGCGGATGAACGAATGGCACGAAACATCCATTGCCGTCAGGAAGCCGTCGCGGGAGCAATCCACGACACGGCCGTGGAGATCCTCACGCGGGGCGAATGCAATCGAGTGCAGCACAATGTCGAGCTTGCCCCAAGTTTTGTCAATCGCCTCGAAAACGGATTCGAGCTGTCCTTCCACGCGCACGTCACAGGGGAGAAAAAGCGGAGCTTCTAGTCGTTCCGCAAGCGGTTGGGTGAATGTCCTGGTCTTCTCGTCGAGGTACGTGACCGCCAAGGAGGCGCCGAAAGAGCGGAAGGCCGATGCGCAGCCGTATGCGATGGACCTGTCGTTGGCAATACCCGTTACCAGCGCCTTCTTTCCGTCCAGCGGACCGGTGCGACCCTCAATCCGAGTACGCAGGTTATCGAAGAAATGGTCGGTCTTGCTTGATTCGGACATTCCTGGTTTCGCTCCATGTCGTCGATCGTTTTTTGTCGGAACAAACATTCGGAATTGCGGGTGCCCATGCGAAAATCCAATCGCTTTGGGCTGAATATGCCGGCGAGATCAGGTCCAGCGGGTTGAAGGGTCGAGAATAGGCCGGAGTAGGGGGCTTCGCGTATGAAGGTGTCGGGTGCGGTGCGCAGCGTCTGCCGTGCCGCCGGCACCACACTATGAGCTTCTTCCGTAGCCACGCGAGCCAGGAGGAGGCGTTGGGGCAAAGGTCGAATTGGGAAATTCGGTTAAAATGCGATAGCGTCCCTTCTCGCCCAAGGCGAATCTTCCACGAGCTTCTATCATGATCGATTCCACATTGCCTGGTCCCGACTCGCGCGTAATCCGCACTGAACATCCGGTTGCGGAACCTGATCGCGCCCGCGTCTTGTTGGAAAGCATCCCGGACGAGCCTGGAACTCTGGCTCGGCTGTGCGGGCGGCACGTAATCTCATCGCGTCATTTCGATGCTCCCTTGCTGAAGCAGCTGATGCGCTTGGCAGCTCGGTACGAGTTGGGAGAGCTCGAGGATACGCATCCGATGCGGTGTAAGGTGCTGAGCAACCTGTTCCTTGATCGTTCCCACTGTACCGGGCGACTCGCATTCAATGCCGCCTGGCTGCGGCTGGGGGGAAGCCTGCTCGACTTCGAGAGCACCGTGGAGCAGATTACGAGCCGGCGTTACGCCGGGGAGGAAATCGCCGAGCTTTGCAACAGCTTCGCGGACGTCACCGTGCTGCGCACCGCCGACAGCGAAAGCTTTTACGGGATGCTGCCCAATTTCCGGGGACCGGTGATTAACGCAGGTGACGGAACAGGCGAGCATCCCACCCATGCGATGGCGGATCTCTATACGTTGTTCAAATGGCGACCAATCCTGCTTCGGGACGATCCCCCGGCGGACCAGCGGCTGACGATCGCTATCGTTGGTGACCCGTCGCGCACGCGCACGATTCGCAGTTTCTTGCGCATGATTGCGTGTTTTCCCGAGGCGGTTCAGCAGGTTGTGCTAATGCAGCGACTCGATCAGGGTTTTGCCGCCGGTCAGCGTGAAGAGCTCGAGCGCGCCGGTTTGCGCATAGAAACCCTCACCGAGCTTTATCCCGTCGCGACAGACATGGACGTGGCCCGCAAGCTCATCCCTGCCGTGGACCTCATGTATGTGCACCAGCTTCAGACTGTTCACGTTGCCAGAATGCAAGTGGTCGAATCGATTGCCCTTTTCAAGCCCGAGGCAATGGTCCTGAGTCCCGAGATGCAGAACGCCGAGGCGGCGCATCTGCTCAACGATTCGCCGCACAACGGGTACTTCACCCAGGCGCGCGGATCCGTTTATGTGCGGATGGCGGTTTTTGCGTCACTCTTCGCAGGGCGCGGATAGGGGCGTGGCGTTCAGACCCCTCGGAGTCGGTGCCGGGTTACTCGCGACGTTGCAGCGGACTTGTTCCAGCACGATCACCGCGGCGCCCTGGTCGCAGGCGACGTGTGGGACCGGAGCAGGACTGTGGATCCTTTGTCTGAAGGCCGATGCATTTCCGATCGGCCACGGCCTTTCGGCTATTCGCTGATCGGCGGCTCCTCTATCTCCAGGATATCCGACTCCGGATCATGATCGGCCTGAAACTGTTCTACGGCTTCGACCGCAGTACCCGTTTCGGCGAATCGGGCGATGTGATACAGGGCCTCGCCCTCGTTGACCAGCGGCAAGTTGAGCTTGCCGATGACTACACCTGCGGTTGGCGCCTCGACCGGTATTTCGTTTTCGCCCAACGGGTCGGCTATCCAGCCGAGAGTCTCCTGTTTCGCCACGCGAGCACCGAGTGGTTTTGCAGCCCGCAGGATGCCGCTCTGGGGGGCCCGTACCCATTGGCTCGAGCGAGCAACTACCGGTTCTCGCTTGCGTTTTCGGACTGACTTGGATCCGGGCCGTAGCATACCAAGCTCGCGCATGACACCGATCACTCCGTGCAAGCCGGCACGGATGACCAGCTCGTCGAAGCGCAACGCCTCGCCACCTTCGTAGATGATCACAGGTACGCCCAACGTCCGCGCAGCCTCGCGCAAAGAACCGTCCCGGAGATCCGCATTGAGGATCACCGGGCTGCCGAAGGCCATGGCCAGGCGTTCGACGATCCCCTGCGCATCGAAGCTGGCGCGGACTTGCGGCAAGTTTTGGCGGTGGATCGCGCCTGTGTGCAGATCGATGCCGTAATCGGCCTTGGATACGACCTCTGCGAGGAAGGCGTTGGCCAAACGAGCCGCCAACGAGCCCTTTTCGGACCCGGGAAAGGAACGGTTGAGATCACGCCGGTCCGGCAAGTAGCGGGACTGGCGAACGAATCCGTAGACGTTGACAACTGGCACCGCGATCAGCGTTCCGCGCAAATGCCTGAGTGTCGGCGAGCGGATCAAGCGACGAATGATCTCCACCCCATTGATCTCATCGCCATGTACCGCGGCGCTAACGAAGAGGCAGGGGCCATCGCGTCGTCCGCGGATGATCTGTGCCGCCAAAACTACCGGTGTGTGGGTGTACAGCAGTGGCAGCTGGATTTCGACGACTTGGCGGGTTCCGGGACGGATCTCCCGGTCGCCGAACGTGGGCGTTGTGCTCACGCGCTCAGCCCCGCCCGCGGGTCTGGGTTCGTCCGGCTGTGGCATGGCGCTCGATGAACTGAATTATCATGGCCGCGACATCCTTCCCCGTGGCCAACTCTTCGCCCTTGTAATGAATGCTGGGGCGGCTGGAGGTGATGTTCATGTAACGGCGCAAGACGTCGATGACCCGAGCCGCGTGACCACGCTCGGTCGCCCGCGTCGACCAGGCGCCTTGTGGAATAAAGTTTCGCGTTTCGCGAAAGAATCGCGATTTTCATGCTCCTGCCTCCAATTTCAGCCGTCTCGCGTCGGTTCCGGGTAGAGCAAGTGCAGATCTGGCCGTTTGCCGACGAGATAGGACGCCTTCGGATCCACCAGCATTCTCCCAGCCATGGCGGTGCGTCCCAGGAGCATGCGAAACAGCATGGAATCGCGGTCTGTAAGTGTGACTTCGATTGGCCACTCGGCATCACCGAGGCGTAACGGCGTCTCGATGACCAGCCGCCGCTCCCGGTGACCGCCGGAGTCGCGCACGACGCGCTGGTCCAACAATTCCGCGGTGCAGGTCACGGCAAGGTCGCGGCGCCGCTGCAGTGGATGCACGCCGAAACGCACATAGCTTTTTCCCCCACGACGAAAACGGTCGGCGAAATAGGTATGCACCGCGGATGTACGTGCGCCAGTGTCCACCTTGGCCTTGATGGCGGGAATCCCGAGCCCGGGCAGCGACAGCCACTCACGCCAACCGACAACGAGCTTGGGATCCCCAGTTGACCTGATAGACATGCTGCTCCGCCGAGTAAACCGCCTCGTTGGTGTTGAACCGCAAACCAGATGTTAAGTCGCGGAAGTCAACGCAAGTCTTGGCTTGTTCAAAAGCGCTTGCAGCTCTCCCTCGACCCGAGCGTAGGAAAAGAATTTTCGTGCGGTTACGTAATTGTGCTCCACCATTTGCCGGCGACGTTCAGCATTGCGGAGGACCTCGTGGACTTGATTCACGACCTCGTCGGTAAGATAGCCGTCCATCAGGATGACGTCGAATCCGCAAGGCTCGATGTCGGTGCGATAAATAGAGTACCGGTTGCAGAGTATCGGCTTCTTGAAGTACACCGTTTCCAGGAACGCATTGCCAAAGCCTTCGTAGGTCGAGGGATAGGTCACGAAGTCCGCTGCGCGGAATGCGTCCCAAATGGAGTATTTCTTCTGCCCGACCCGAGCGGGATCCTGCCTGTCACTGATCCAGTCCTCGGCAAAAACGATCTCGACGCCAAGTAACTCGGCGTAACTGCGTACGCGCTGTGCGTACGCATCACCCTCATCGCCGGCACTGTGGGTGATGACCAGCTTGCAGCGCGGATCGTCCAATCGGCGCACCAGCTCGACAGAGGTCTCTATTCCCTTGCGCTGCACGACCCGCGTAGGCTGCAGTATCAGGATATCCTCCTCCGCGAGACCGATGTCATTGCGAAATTCGCTCCGTTTACGACCCGTCTCGGGTGGGGAGTCGAAATCCATCACATTGGGAATTACCCGGGATGATAGCCCGGTGCGGCGGGCAAATTCGGCCGCTGCGACCGAATTGATGGCCACATGCTGGATCTCGTTCAGATTCGGCGGGAATGCTGCCTGAATATGGTCGTCCACCGCATTGACCATGAAACGCTCGCGTTCCCAGACGAAGTCATGGTGGTGGGCGATGCAGCCGATGCCTGTCTCCATCACCGTTTCTACCAGCGCGAGTCCCAATGGAATGTTCATCGGAATGGTAAGGCAATTCTCTGCGATGATGATGTCGATCTCGAGGCGGGTCAGCGCCTCACGGAGCTTCTCGTCGATCACGCCGGTCATATTGCGGATCTGGTCGCTCACCTCGGGACTCCGGAGCTGAACACCGAAGCTGCGCCGGTTGATCTCGGCAATGGCCGGGTGTGTGAAATGGGCCTCCGGAATGACGTGGGAGCGCTCGCGCGGTCGATCGTCGCACTGGCCGGCTATGTAGAAGCATTCGTGACCCATGCGTTCGAGCACCTCGGCCCATTTGCCGATTTCCAGGCTAACGCCATCGGTACCGGAAATGCGGGTTGATACGAACGCGATGCGTTTGCTTGCGTCTGTTGTCACCGTTGTCGCTTCTCCTGATTGAGTCCACCTTGCTACAGCCGGAGCTACGGCGACGCGGGCTTGCTGCCGGGATTTCTGCTCTTGGATATGATTCCGCGCTCGCTCTGCCAGGACGTCCGGCCGATGGCGGTTTCGACACGGAAGTCATGCCCGGAGCCGAGCTTGGTTATTTGGAATGCGTCGAGGATTCCGTGCGGACTGCGGTCGATGCGGAGCCAATCTCCAGGGTAGATCAGATATACGAGAGTTTTGGTCGTCAGTCGGCGTGCATCGGGAAGCGATCGAAGCATCGCGCGATGTAATCCGCGCGTTTTGTTCAGGCGGCTCTGAGCAATGAGACGGCCGAGTAACCCGGTCGCAACAATTCGACGTGACCTGCAATCATTGCCTAACTGTTCTCGTGCCGTCAACTGCCGAGAACGCCTGATCAAGATTTATGTGAACAAGTCACCGCGTCCGCTCCTGGTGACCATGTCGATGGCACTGGCCGTACCGGATGGCTATCGGCTACCAGTATGCGGCGGGAGCTCTGCTTGGATCTCTCGTCAGCACCATGTATCTGGTGTTGGCGCTCACTGTTTTGCATCAGCTCGTTCTCATCATCGCTTTGATCGCGGCCGTGGCCGCGAAGAACCTGCCGGCTCTCTCGTCATTCCCCGCATGGGGTGAGGGTCTTACCGCCACGGGCGATATCGTGATTCCCGATTGAGGGTATGCGCCTGGGCGAAGTTGGAGAACGCCGACGCCATGGCGGCCGGCGGCGTTCCCCGGGCGGGATTGCAGCTACCGCACGGCCGCCTGGGCGGCTGCCAGGCGCGCCACCGGAACCCGGAACGGCGAGCAGGAGACGTAGCTCAGACCGACCTTACGGCAGAAGTCGATGGAGGCCGGATCGCCGCCGTGCTCGCCGCAGATGCCCATCTTCATGTCTACCTTGACACCCCGGCCCTTGGCCACG
>JAJDOL010000027.1 GCA_022340195.1 Chromatiaceae bacterium | reverse complement strand
GAGGCTGGATGCGTAATAGGGCGCGACGGCGTTTGATATGGGCTGAACCAGGTACTGCGGAAACAGGGAGAAGAGGAGTATGGCGGCGACGAGCACCAGTTGCGGCGCCACCAGCCACCAGGGGGCCTCTTTGACATCCTTATGCTTGAGCTTGGGCTGGCCGAGGAAGATCGAGTGCAGCAGCCGAAACATGTAGAGGCAGGCGAGGGCGCTCGAGAAGAAGGCCAAGCCCGCCTGCAGGTACCAGTGCTTCTCGATCAGACCGTTGTAGAGCAGCCACTTGCCGCCGAAGCCGGTCAAGGGAGGTACGCCGGACATGGCGATAATGGCGATCAGGGCGCAGAAGAAGGTGATCGGCATGCGCCCGATCATTCCTCCCATGCGGTACATGTCACGCGTTCCCGTGCGGTAGATTACCCCCGCGACGGCCAGAAACAACAGGCCCTTGTACAGGAAGTGATTGACCGACAGATAAGCCGCCGTCACCCAACCCAGATGACTCATCATGGCGACACCGGCGATGATGTAGCCCACTTGTCCCATGCTCGAGTAGGCGAGAAGCCGCTTGGCATCCTCCTGGAGAACGGCCATCAGGGCGCCGAACGTCGCTGTCAGCAGACCTAGCCAACACACCAGATAGCCGACGTCGATGCCGCCCACCGATCGCTCGCCCAGTTGAATGCCGGCAACCAGAAAGCCGAAAATGCCCGCCTTGCTCACGACCGAGGAAATGATGGCGGTGAAGTCGTCCTCCGCCTCCGTATAGGCACCGGGTAGCCAGACGTGGAAACCAAAGCCTCCCGTCTTTACAAGAAAGCCGAGCGCCATCAGGACGAGAACGGCGGGTGCGAAGTGACCCGACGCCTGCAGGCCAGCGAGCAGGCCGGAGCCGGAGGCGCCATAGCCAAGCGCAAAACCCGCCAGGATCAGATAGGCCGAGGCCAGGGAGAAGATGACATAGGTCAATGCGTGCCGGGAGGCGTCTTTGCCCAGGGTAATGAGCAGATAGGAGGTCAGGGTCATTATCTCCCAGGCGTAGAAGAATCCCAGGGAGGTTCGTGCTGCCAACAGGACCCCGAGGGACATCACCATGGCCGTCAATAGGGGATAGAAGCCGCGTCTTGCGTCCTTGCGGTACAGGGTGGCGAAGATCAGGAGCGAGCCGCCCGGCAGGAAGATGAGACCGAACAACCAGGCAAGCCCTTCGAGCTGCGGTAGCAGATGGTAAGAGAAGAGGCCGACGACTAGCAGGGACAGAGCTCCAACCAGTCGGCTGGGCAGACGATCGACCAGGAACAAAGCAGCGGCCGCGGCGATGGGCAGGAGGCTCAACGTGGGTGCCTCCGCCATCCGGTCGGCCCAGTACCAGCCGGCAGCGTAAAGCAGGATCGCAAAGATGGTCGGTTGAACCATTCCGCTGAATCCAGTTGCGACCTCGGCTCGCGCCTTGGAGCCGAGTGAAGCGCCGAACCAGCGCAGCAGATAGACCGCCTCGAGCAGAGAGCCGACGAGAATCGCCGTCATCCATCCGTACATCCCGCCGGCGGCGAGTTGCATGATGAGCTCCCACTTGGCCCAGAAGCCGGGAAAGGGAGGGAAGCCCACCAGAGCGAAGATCAGGGTACCGAACAGGAGCAGCAACCAGCGGTGGCCGGCCAGTACCGACCAGTCCCGCCAGCATTCCTTGTCGAGCGCCCCGGCGAGCCAGAAGAGCCCCGCCTTGGCCAGAAAGTGATTGAGAAAGAGGCCGCCGGCGACTAACGGGACGAGCTCGTCATGGCCGGTCCGGCGAAGAAAGGCGATCGCGGCAACGAGCAGCCCCAGCTGCCCGACGGAGGAGTAGCCCAGCAGCCGCTTGGCGTTCTCCTGCTTCAGCCCTAACAGGTTCGAGAACAGGAAGGTCACCAAGCCGATGGAGACGATCACGGAAAGGTATCGGATCTGCAGCAGCGGCAGCAGCTTGTAGAGTGCCGCCAAGGCCCCGGTCGCGACGCCCGCCGAAATAATTGCGCCGATGCCGCAGGGTGCCGCCTGGTAGACATCCAGGCCCCAACCATTGGCCGGGAATGGCTTGAGCTCGATGACGACGGCGGCGATCAGGAATACCAGGGCCATGGCCCCGAGGGGGTTGTCGAGCAGCGTCCGGGTCGCGATCATGCCGTCGATGTTCAGGGTACCGCTGAGGTGATAGACCAGCACGGTCCCGATAAGAAAGAAAGATGACGCCAGCCCGCCGGCGATGACGTACTTGAACCCGGCGGTCAGGGCGCGGCGATCCCGTTCCATTCCGATCAGGGCGTAGGTCGCGATGGCGGTGATCTCGGTGAACACGAACAGGTTGAACAGGTCTCTTGTCATCACCATTCCGTTGACGCCCATGACGATCATCAGGAACAGAATCAGCGCCTGGACGTTCTCGCGGAGCCGCCCCAGCAGGTACCAGCCGCCGAGGATTCCGACCAGGTTGACCGCCACGGACAAAAACGCCTCCTGCGGGCCGAATCGCAGGTTGATGGAGAACGGCGGCTCGAGACCGGCGGTCAGGATTTCGACGGCCGGGACGCCGCTCGTGAGCTGGATGAGCCCTTGCGCAGAAATAGCCGTCATCCCGGCCAGGGTTGCTAGAAACACCAGTGCCCCGAGGTTGCGGTGCAGCTGATGGAACAGCGTAAGGAGAAAGGCGCTGCCCAGAGACAGGATATAGATATAGAGCGGATCGGGCATGGCAATTCAGCCTTTTAGCTCGCTGCAGTCGTCGACGGACAGCGAGCCATTCCTCTTATAGATCTGAATGGCGTAGGACAGCATCAACGCCGTAACCCCCAATCCGATGACGATGGCCGTCAGCACCAATGCCGAGGGAATCGGATCGACCACGGTCTCGGCGGCGTGCGCCCGGTCGACCGCGGCATCGAGAATCGGTGCCGTACGGCCGTTCAAATAACCGACGGCCACCATCAGCATATGGATCCCGGTATCGGTCAGGGAGAAACCGATAATGACCTGGATAATGTTTCTGCGGCTCATCATTCCCCAGAGTCCGATCAGGACCACGAGGAGACCGGACCCAAGAACGATGGTCGGAAGGGATATGCCGTCGGTCGGTAAAGACATCTCGTTGCCTATTCGTAAACCGCGAATGACCGCGCATGGACTCGTTTAGAAAAGGTATACATATTCGACGCTTATTCGCGTTTCAGTCCTTCATTCGCTCGAGCACCGCGCTGAGCTCGGTGCCGACCTTCAACCCGATGAGTATGTAGATGATCGGCATGGCGCCTGCGCTGAACAGTTCCCCGAAGGTGCCGAGATCGAGAAAGCGGTTATCGAGAAAGCCCCCGGCGAGTGTCAGTCCCAAAACACCGACGACGACATAGCCGAAACCGGCCGAGGACTCCAATAGGTGGACGATGATGTGATTAAGTCGGGTGCCGGGATCGACGAGCAACAGGAGCATGATCCCGGACGCCAGAACCGCTCCCCCTTGGAAGCCGCCGCCTGGTGTCAAGTGTCCGTTGACGAAGACGTAGATACCGAGCACGAAGATCAAGGGCAGGAGAAAATGGATGGCGGTTTGTACCAGCTCGCTGGATGCTCGCGGAGGCGTCTTTCCCGCCGGCTCGCCGACCTTTCTGCGCAACAGCAGCCCGACGCCGGCGGCAGAGATGAAGAGCACGGCCACCTCTCCCAGGGTATCGAGCCCGCGATAGGTGACCAGGACCGCGGTCACGATATTGGCCGCCCCCAGCTCGTCCGGACCGGACACCACATAATGCCGGGAAATGGCATTGAGATCGGTAGGGGGTGCATAGCCTGCGACGAGTTGCAGGAAGACGAGCCCCAACAGCGCCAGCGTAAGCAGTATGGTTGCCCGCTTGATCATTTTTCCGCCGGCTCCGCGGTCCTGCGAATTGCGTAAAGAAAAATGACCGTGGTCAATCCGCTGCCGATGGCGGCCTCGGTCATGGCCACGTCGGGTGCGGCCAGGACGACATAGGTGATAGCGGCGAACAGGCTGGCCATGCCGGCACTGATAGCTGCGCTGACGGTATCGCCCAAATGGACCGCCAGCAACGCACTGACGACGATACCGGCGCAAAGCGCCGTTCCGATCAATAGGAGCATCATGGTGTTTCTCTTTCCCCCAGCTTGTCGACCAGGGTCTTGTCGCTCAACGGGACTTTGATCGCATGCGCGGCGCGTGCCAGGGCGTGGGCGGAGATGGGGGACGTCAGCATGACGAAGAAAGCCAGGATCAATAACTTGCCAAGCCAGCCCGGATGGAAGAGCCCGATTCCGATCAACGCCAGAATCGTGCCCAGGGTCGATGCCTTGGTACCCGCCTGAAGCCGGTTGTAGCTGTCCGGCATACGGAGCACGCCCAAACCGCCCAGGAGCAGGAAAATGGAACCCGCCAGGGTAATCAGGGAGCCGAGCAAATGTATTGACTCCTGCACGGATCAGAATCCCTTTTCGCTGTAACGGGCCACGGCCAATACCCCCAAAAAGCTGAGAAGTCCATAGACAATGGCCACATCGACGTAGATGAAACGTTCCTCGAAGTGCGCCAGAAGAACGATCAGGGTAATGGATGTAATGGTCAGCACATCGATAGCGATGGTCCGATCGATTGGGCTGGGACCTTTCACGAGGCGGACGATGCTGAAGAGATTGCCCACCAGAGCGAAGACCATCGCCATCGTCATCAAGGTATCGGCCATGACTCGCTCAAGCCTCACTCAGCTTCATCAGATAATGCTCGAATTTGGACGAGATCTCTCGCGTTGCGCTTTCCACGTCCTTCCCCGTGACATCGATCCAGTGGATAAACAGGGAATCGTCGATCATTTCCACGGTGAGGGTTCCCGGGGTCAAGGTGATCGAATTGGCCAGGATCAAGCGGTAGGTCGGATGTTTCAGTTTCGTCTTGACTTCGACGATACCTGGGTTGATCCGTACCTCGGGTGAGATTATGCGCCGAGCCACATCCAGGTTCGATTTAACCAATTCGCGGGTGAAAAGCGACAGGTAACCGAAAACGAGCAGGGGTGTCTCCGGAGAGAATCGGGTACCTGCGAATAGAAAACCATGCGTTGGAAACATGACCACGAGAAGCGTGGCGACAAGGGCTCCGACCAATAATACCTCCGGGGACAGGGAGGCATTGAGCAGTATCCAAACGAGCATGATGGATATCCAGAAAGCGGCCAGATGCTTTTTCTGCTGGTTGTCGATCTTTGCGATATTCATCTGGGTGATGGATTTGCGGCGAGCGATGCGCTATTCCCGGAAGGAATGTTATTCACTGGTTCTTCGTTGCTCGAGATGGTAATTGCAAAGATTGCACGATTCGAGTCGGGCGAACGGCGCCGATTCATATAATTGTCCAGGGAGCTCTCAGGCGATAACTGTTTGCTATAGATCCTGGTGCCGGCAGGCTCGGCACTCGATACGAGTGCTTTCGGCCGGCGATGGATACTAAAGGAAATCTGCTTTAAGGTTTATAACCTGTATTAATTACATAGGTTGTCTTGCTATCCAATGTTTCGGCTGTCGCATTCGATGCAACATTAGTGACAGCAAGGGTATTCGATCGAGGGGCGACGAAGATCTGCTCTCCGAACCGGACGTCTAGAGAGGAGTGCGGCGGCTTTTTGCGGCTAATGCGTTCTTTGCTTGCCGTTGATTGGAAATGAGCTTGCCGCGCGGTCAACGGTTACGGCGCGCGGCTTGGGTTTTTGATTGACTTATATTAGTTCAGAGTCAAACAGAGTAATTAATTAACCAAATGCTAATTAGGCGGAAGCTTTATCCATTGAGGGCTGGACCGGTCTTGGAAACCGCCGAGGCAGCGAGCTTGCGGACCGCACGCAGGGCCACCGAGAGCATGGCCAGATCCGGCTCGTCCCGGGCACCGAGCTCCGCGAGTAGCCCCAGCCAGGCGTCCACGGCGCCGTGGTGCAGATGCCGCCAGGTCTCGAGCCTGGCTGAAGGCGAAGCGGCGGGCATGCCCTCGGTCAGGACTGCGATGCAGAGGGTGCGGTGGTGCTCGAACAGCTCGTCGCGAAAACCGGCCCGCGCCTCGGAAAGCCAGCGGTCCGTGGTCGGTAGAGCGGAGATGCAGCCGGCCAGCGAGTCGAGCTGCAGGTCGGCGCCCAGGGCGAAATAGACACGGGCCGCCTGGGTCACCTCGATCCCGCTGGCCTCCGTCACCTCGACCAGGTCGAAGGCGCGGGACAGGGCGTCGAAACCCCCAACCCAGCCGGCAAGGTCGGCGGGCACGCCCGTCTCCGTAAGCGCCGAGGTGGCCTTTTCCAAACCGTCGCGGCGATGTTCGTCAATCAGCTCGGGAAGCTGGGCGGTGAGCTCGGCGATCCGCCCGTGGTAGCGCTCGATGCGCTCGGAGACCTTGATGGATCCGTCGCCGTTTTTCAGCAGCCAGCGGCTGGCACGAGCGATGAGCTGGGTTCCGCGCCACAGCATCCGGCGCTGCGACAGGTCCGGCACGTGGCCGTCCAGCTGCGCCACGGCCGACCAGAGCCGCCGCAATTCGAGCACCTCCCAGGCCGTCACGTAGGCGCGCACGATCGCGGCGGGGTCGGCACCGAGCTCCTCCTGGAGGCGGAACACGAAGGTAGTGCCCATACGGTTGACGAGCCGGTTCACCACCGAGCTGGTGAGGATCTCGCGGTGGAGCCGATGGGTGGGGATGCGGTCGCCGAAGCGCTCGCGTAACGGCCGGGGGAAATAGCGTTCCTGCTCCGGCGCGAGACAAGGGTCCTCCGGAAGGTCGGAGATCAGCAGAGCCTCGTACAGGTCGTGCTTGGCGTAGGAGATGAGCACGGCGATCTCGGGCCGGCTCAGGCCCTCGCCGGCGGCCTGCCGCTCCGCCAGGGTCTCTTCGTCGGGAAGATACTCCAGGCAACGGCTCAGGGCCCCACTCTGCTCCAGGGCGCGCATGAAGCGGGCATGCTCGGGCAGCAGCTCCGCCGCCCGTAGCTCGTCGAGCCCGATCGCGCGGGCCTGCCAATAGCAGTCCCGCAGGACGAGCCGAGCCACCTCGTCCGTCATCTCCGCGAGGAGCAGATTGCGCTGCTTGCCGGTCATATCGCCGTTTGCGACGATCTGATCGAGCAGGATCTTGATATTGACCTCATGGTCCGAGCAGCTCACGCCGCCGGCGTTGTGCACGAAGTCCGTGTCCAGGCGTCCGCCGCCGCGGGCGAATTCGATGCGGGCGAGCTGGGTGAAGCCCAGGTTCCCTCCCTCGCCGACCACCCGGCAGCGCAGGTCGGCGGCGGTGACGCGCACGCCGTCGTTGGCGCGGTCCCCCACATCGACGTCCCGCTCCGCGCTCGAACGCACGTAGGTGCCGATGCCGCCGTTGAAGAGCAGGTCCACCGGCGCGCGCAGGATGATTCGGATCAGGTCGGCGGGGGTCAGGCTCGCGGCGCCGGTTCCGAGTGCGGTGCCGGCGTCGGGGGAGAGGCGGATGGCCTTGAGGCTGCGCGGGTAAACGCCTCCACCCTCGGAGATGAGCCCCGGGTCGTAGTCCGCCCAGCTCGAGCCGGGCAGCTCGAACAGCCGTCGGCGCTCCTGGAGGCTGATCTCGGGGTCGGGGTCCGGGTCGATGAAGATGTGCCTATGATCGAAAGCCGCGACCAGCTTGATGTTGGGGGAGAGCAGCATGGCGTTGCCGAAGACGTCCCCGGACATGTCGCCGATGCCGGCCACCGTGAAGGACTCTCGCCCGAACGGGATCACGGCGGCGATGAAGTGCTGCCGGAGGCACTCCCAGGTGCTCCTGGCGGTGATGCCCATCGCCTTGTGGTCATAGCCGGTGGTGCCGCCGGAGGCGAAGGCGTCACCCAGCCAGAAGCCGTAGCTGGCCGCGACCGCGTTGGCCGTGTCCGAGAGGCTGGCGGTGCCTTTGTCCGCCGCCACCACCAGGTAGGGGTCGTCGCCGTCGTAACGGATCAGATCCGGCGGCGGTTGGCACTGCTCTGCGGATTGGTTGTCGGTAAGGTCGAGCAGACCCGAGACGAATTGGCGGTAGGAGGCGGCCACCTCCACGGCGAGGGCGGCGCGATCGCCAGGGGGCTGCTTGAGCACGAAGCCGCCCTTGGCTCCCACCGGGACGATGACCGCGTTCTTGACCATCTGGGCCTTCATCAGGCCCAGCACCTCGGTGCGGTAGTCCTCGCGTCGGTCGGACCAGCGCAGCCCGCCGCGGGCGACCTTGCCGCCGCGTAGGTGTATCCCCTCCATGCGCGGGGAGTAGACGAAGATCTCGAAGGCGGGGCGCGGCTGCGGCAGATCCGGGATCTCCTGCGAATCCAGCTTGAGGGCGATGTACTCTTTGGGCGAGCCCACGGGAGTCGTTTGGTACCAGTTGGTACGCAGCGTCGCTTGGATTACGGCGAGGAAGCTGCGCAGGATGCGGTCCTGATCCAGGCTCTGAACAGCGTCCAGGGCCTCCTGCAGACTAATGATCAGGCGCGTCGCCTGCTGCGCCGCCTGCTTGCGTCGCGCCGGGTCGAAGCGCACCTCGAACAGCGCAACGAGCAGGGCGGCGATGTCCGGATTGGCGGCCGCGGCCTCCTCCATGTAGGCCTGACTGAAGGTCATGCCGGTCTGGCGTAGGTACTTGGCGTAGGCCCGGATCAGGGCGATGCGGCGCCAGTCGAGTCCTGCCTTGATCACCAGCCGGTTGAAGCCGTCGTTCTCCGCCCGTCCCTGCCAGACCATGGCGAAGGCGTCCTGGAACCGCTCCCGCACGTCGCCCCAGTCCGGACGCGCGTCGTCCGCGTACACCAGGCCGAAATCGTGGATCCACAAGGGCGCCGATGCGGGTCGCTCGACTAGGTAGGGGCGCTCGTCCTCGACCTGGACTCCCATGTTCTCCAGGATCGGCAGGACCTCGGACAGGGACAGCGTCCGGCCCCGGCGATACACCTTGAACCGGAGCCACCCCGGCTCCGATTCCAGCGGGGAATAGAGGCTCATCCCCAGCTCGTCGGTGTGGCCGAGCCGCTCCAGGTGCTCGATGTCACGCACCGCGGTGCGGGCCGGGAAATCGTCCCGGTAGCCGGCGGGAAAGGCCTCGGCGTAGGCCAGAAAGAGGGCACTGCCCCGCTCCTCGCCCAGGTGCTCGAGGAGCGCGGCTTGCAGGCGGTCTCGCCAGGACTGGACCGCCTCGGCAAGGCGGCTCTCGATCTCCCGCGGGTCGTAGTCCGGTATCTCGCCGGGGCGGGTGCGGACGATGAACAGGATGCGCGCCAGCGTCGACTCCGAGATGCTGACGGTAAACTCCAGCTCGCTCCCGGCGAGCGCCTCCTCGAGAATGTGCTGCATACGCTCGCGCACCTGGGTGTCGTAGCGCTCGCGCGGGGCGTACACCAGGCAGGAGACGAAGCGCCCGTACGGGTCCTGGCGCAGAAACAGGCGTGGGCGCTGCTCCTCGGAAAGCTCCATGATGCCCATGGCGATGCCGTAGAGGTCCTCCTCGGCGATCTGGAACAGCTCGTCGCGGGGATAGGTCTCCAGAATATGTGCCAGGGCCTTGCCCGAATGGCTGTCGATCTCCAGATCTGCCCGTTCAGTGACGTAGGCGACCTTGCGGCGCAGCAGTGGGATTTCCTGGGGCAGGCGGCTGTAGGCGCGGGCGCCGTAGAGTCCGAGGAAGCGGTGCTCGCCGCACACGCTTCCTGCGGCGTCGAAGCGTTTGATCCCCACCAGGTCCAGGTTGACCGGCCGGTGTACCCGAGACTTGGCGGTGGCCTTGGTTAGCAGCAACAGCTCCGGTAGCCGAGCCCGCTCGCGCAGCTGCGGTGGGAGACTGGCGAAGGCCTTGGACTCTCCGGCGGGCGACTCTTCCCCCAGAATGCCGAGGCCGGAGCCCGGGACGATCGTCAGGGTCTCCTCTCCCTCGCCGCCGCGCAGATCGTAGGCGCGATAGCCGAGGAAGGTGAAGTGCTCCTCCCCGAGCCAACGCAGAAAGGCGACGGACTCGGCGACGTCCGCCGCGTCCAGAGGCGTTGGATGGTCCTCGATCTCGGCCACCGCGCTGGCGAGGGCCGCGCGCATAGGCTCCCAGTCCGCCGCCGCCCGCCGCAGGTCCCCGAGGGAGCGGATCAGCTCATTCTCGATCGCTTCGAGCGCCGCGCCATCGGTCTGGCGCAGGATCTCGAGGTGCATCACCGCCTCACGGCTGGTCCCGGAATTCCCGTCCGCCCCCCCATGGGCGTTGCGGTCGAGGACCGCCGTCAAGTCGCCCGCAGCGTCCCGCCGTACCTGCATGACGGGATGGATGATGCGCAGGACCTCGAGAGCGCACCGATTGACCGCCATGCGCGCCGAATCCACCAGGAAGGGCATGTCCTCGACGACGATCTCGGCCACCGTGTGCGGGGATTCCCAGCCGTCCTTTTCCAGGGTCGGGTTGTAGACCCGCACCAGCGCCTCCCCGGCCTGTCGTCGCCGGGCAAGGCCCAGATGGGCCAAGGCGCCACCATAGAGATCGAGCAGCTCACGGCTCTGAAGCAGCTCTATGCGTACCCGCGTGTAGTAGAGGTGCACGAAGGCGAGGGCCAGATCCGAGCGGTTCGCGGGGAACTTCTCGCGGACCAGATCCTCGAGGCGCTCAATGAGCTTTTGCCTGGATGCGGAACGATCGTCTGCCATCGGAATGGATTCCTGTTTGTTGCTCGGCAAAGGGGATTGCGCGGGGCGCAATCGCGACGAGCTTGGCTATAGTCGGCGCACTCGGGTTTTTCGTTCGCCACGCTGAGCTTATTGTCTCACTCGGCCTCCCGCTTCCAGGCTTCCATCACCGCCGCCGGAGAGTGTGCCGTCGCGATCTCGGGTATGAAGTCTCGCAAGTGCTCCAGCGAAGGGCCGAGTCTGTGCTTTCGGCAATAGATGAAGTAGCCGGCGATGATGTTCTGCGCCCGGGCCACTTCGTCCTCGAGCTCCTGTTGGGTTTGATGCTTTGACCCGCGAGCGTCGGCGTCCTGCGACCGAATCAGATTCTCTGCCTGCTTCAGCAGGGCGACAGGGCTCTCCGCCAGCGTCTCCCAGCTTGGAAAATCCACGCTCTCGGGGCAATCCCGGAACAGCTCTTTGAAGGCATCCCAGTCGCCCAGCGCGCTCCGCCTCAGCTCGTCCATTCTTTGTTTGTCAGCGAGCTGTCGGGAGTGCTCCGTGATCGCGTCCTCCGGATCCTCGATCGACTCGATTGTGAGCGGCGTTGCTGCACTCGCGCCCTCCGCGGCCCGTATCTCGGCGTCGGTCCCTGCGCTCTCGAGCGAATCCGGCCCTGTTTCACTCGCTCGCGGTTGTGCTTCAGCCGCTTGTTCTATCACGGCCTCGTTTTCCGGCTCGTCTGTAACCTGCCGTTTCTGCCAGGCGTCGCGCAGCTTGTTCCATTCGTCTGCACTGAGCATCCATGACAGCTGCGAGCCGATGAGCTCGTCATCCAGGTCGAATGTGGCGGCTATCTTGTGCTTCCTCAGGTATTCCTGCAGCCACGCACTGTCGATATCTAGCCATTCTCTCGGTTCGCCTGCCATATCTGTCTCCTACGATTGAGATCAGCCATTATCTTAGAAACGGCAATTGGACGGCCCCTGGAATGTGTCCCGCGTGGCGTCTGGCAAGGCACAACGAGGCGGAATAGTTGTTCTATTGCAACGAGTTGTAATGCAGCCAGGCGCCGCGCGGGACGCACCCCGGGGGTCGTAGCGGTCTTCACCCTGGGGGTGCGTGTGCCGATGGCAAAAAAGATTGTAAATCCAGATTGTTACGATCACCCCGGAGCGGTCAACTGCCGTTTCTAGGATTAGAGTTGTTCGACCCTCGATCGCGGTCGCGCGACCCGACCGAAACCGGTCGCGATATCGAGATGCGAACCTGGTTCAGGCGCCTCGAGTGGGGTCCCGAGGACTCTACCAATGCCTTCTTGCCGCCGCTATCTTTTGACTCGTGGCAATCGGTAAAATCGGCGTGATGGAACCATCACCAAAGGCAATCGGAGCAGCGGTGTGAACGAAGAACTTGAACAACAAGGTTTGGCCCGGGGCTTGCCTGGAGAAACGCGGGGTAAGCTGGAGGTTGCCACGAAAGCGGAGAACAAGCGGGCCGCCATCGGCCTGGCGCGCCAGGCGCGATCGAGCCTGGATATCGTCAGCCGTTCCCTGGACCCTCCGGTTTTCGACCAGCTCGATTTCGTGAATGCGGTCAGGCACATCGTCCTGAACAATCCGCGCGCGCGTATTCGGCTCCTGATCAGCGACCCCGACCCCGTGGTCCGATTCGGGCATAGATTGCTGATCCTGGCGGCGCAACTGCCCAGCTTCATCGAAGCTCGGGTGCCCGGTGAGGACGCCGGTGAAGTCAGTGCATCCTGGATGACCGTCGATGACAAGGGATACATCTACCGGGAGCGAGCCGAGGGTTACGAGGCTGTGGTCAGCTTCGACGATCCGGTCCGGGCCAGACGATTGCGTCGCGAGCTCGACGCCCTGTGGGAGACCGCCGTACCTGATCCCAACCTGAGGCAACTGAAGATTTGATTATTCGCGTCTCTTTCGAGATGCCTCGGGAGTAAACTTCGCGATCACCCGTCAATACTCGAATCGACAAAGGAGCTTTCATGAGCGACGCACTCAACTACCTGATCAAGACCCGCCCGGAGGCCATGACGTCCTATTTCACCTTCCTGAAAAAGGCGGGTGATCATCTGGATACCCGAACCCGCGATCTGATCTCGGTGATTACCAAAGTGGCGGTTCAGACCGAGGGCGGTTTCAAACAGTACCTTACCCGCGCGCTGCGGAACGGGGCCACGCCGAACGAGGTCATCGATGCGCTGCTCATGGCCTTCCCCGTGCTTGGCCTGGCCAAGATCGTGTGGGCGACCGAGATACTCCTGGAGATGGATATCCCCGAATTTCGGCCCGAAAACCTGGATGCCAGTCCCGAATGGCATGATGTGGCAGCGGAGGCGGAGGTCCCTGTGGGGGAAATCTCCTTTTTCGAGGCGGCCGGGCGGCACGTGTTTGTCTATCGGAGCGAAGCGGACATTCGCGTCTACGACAGTCGATGTCCACATCAGGTTACCGATATCCCTCATCTGGCTCTGGAGGGCAAGCGTCTGACCTGCCCCAAGCATCACTGGGCTTTCGATATCGAAAGCGGTGAATGCGTGGAGGTCGGCGAACGTCCATTGCGTCGCTTCGAGCACAAGATCGAGAACGGGCGCCTGGCGGCTATCTGGTAGAGCGGGAGTGGAGGGAGGCCGGATTGGAGCCGACAGCCCTTTCTGCGCGCTCGTCCGGCGTAGCGCGGAGAAGTCGCTACGTCGGGCGAGCGAGCCAGCGCTCACCCCATTGGAAGCAGGCGAGTCCGGCCAGGATGGCGGCTGTTCCGACCAGTTCGCGTGGGCCGATGACTTCGCCGTTCAAATAGCTACCCAGGAAGAGGGCCATCACCGGCGTCATGAGCGTTATCAGCGCCACGCGACTCGCCTCGACCCTTTGGAGAACATAGTAGTAGAGAATAAACCCCAGCGCCGAGCCGAATACCGCGAGATAGACGATGGACCCAGCGGTGCGCAGGTCCAGCTGCGCGGGCAGTTCCCCGTCCTGTACCGCCCAATTGAGGACGAACAGGGGTAAGGCGACCAGAAGTGCACCGGTCGTGGTTTCGAGGGCGGGGATGCCGGCCCCGATGCGCTTGATCCACACTGCACTGGCGCAGTGGATGAGCACCGAGAACAGCACACCGGCGACGCCGAGACCCATGCCGGTGCTCGTCACCAAGGCTTGTGCGAAGACGAGCGACAGACCGGCGAGCCCGAGACCCATTCCGGCGAGGCGAACGGGAGTCAAGGCGCGCTCGCCCAGCCACAGGGCCGCCATTACGCCGGTTACTACCGGACTCAGACCGAAGAGCACCGAGATAAGCCCGGAGGCGATGAACTGGGCCGACCAGTAGACGCTCGTCATGGCGGCCCAAAGTCCCAGCCCGGCGGCAAGGTAAGTGAGCAGGGCGTCGCGGCTCCGCGGCAGGCGTCGGCCCAGCAGCGCAACCAGTGTCAGGCAGACCAGCATACCGAGCACCATGCGCGAGGCGACCCCGAACAGGAAGCCCGCGCCCGCGCTGCTCCATTTGATCGCCAGAGGGGTGGTCGCCCAGATCAGAACCACTCCGAGAAACGCTGCCTGAACCGACATCTCGACTCTCCATTTTGCATAAGCAAAAAAAAGGCCGCAGTGCTTGCTGCGGCCTGTTCCCGATTGCTGAATCGCAAGCGTTACGGAATTACCAGGGCACGCAGCAGTGAGCACGCCAGCGCAGTACGCGGCGACGCAGGTGAAAATGCGAGGTGAATGCGATCATTTTCCGCTTAACGTGGCTTCTAATCTTGCAAGGGATATCTCGTGGTGGACAAGCACCGTGCGGTCTGCCAAGAAACCGCTGGGTCGATTTGTGAACGTCATTTCGCTTGTCCACCTTACCGTCCCGGAGCTTGCTCCCCCTACCGGGGGCATGTGTCCGAGTTTCTCCGATTCGACCGGCGGGCGCAAGCCCTGAACCTTCAACAGGCTGAGGAAGCCCGCCGCGCCAAGCCGCTCTTACCGATTGGTTTTGGGCCTCCGGAATCCTCCGTCTTGCCTCGGGATCGCGAC
>JAJDOL010000009.1 GCA_022340195.1 Chromatiaceae bacterium | reverse complement strand
GAAAGGACAGTTCGGCAGTGCCGACCCCGGCCCCGTATTCGGATGCGGATCAGTTACCCGAGGACGGGATTCTGATGCGGGGCGATGGCGTCTGGTTGGACCCGCCATCGAGCAACAGAGCGGGGTATCCTCAGCCCCCCTTACCACCGCGGCACGCTTCCTATTCGGGTGCCGGGGATCCGTATCTTGGTACATGGCAGCCGCCGTACCCGGGTGCGGGTGATCCGGATCGGCGGCGCTCCGGGAGCTGGATCGACTCCTTTTGTCCCTTGCCGAAACGACAACCTGCCCCCTACCGTCGGTTCAGCTAC
The DNA here is from genome assembly GCA_022340195.1 of Chromatiaceae bacterium. GTDB lineage: Bacteria > Pseudomonadota > Gammaproteobacteria > Chromatiales > Chromatiaceae > Thiosymbion. The sequence continues at coordinate 34,010 of JAJDOL010000009.1, read as the reverse complement.
CCACCGCCGCCGATTCGATCCGAGCCAGAGGGATATTCAGACGTCTACACGAGCGGGCCGCCGTATGGTTACGGAGAATCTTGGAACCGGTAGCTCGTTCCGGATCTCGGCGGATCTCGAACAATGAGGGCTCGCGTAAACGGCGGTTCGGTATCCAGTCAGCTATAGAAATAGCGAACCAGGTGAAAGAAGACCGGGGCGGCAAAGCACAGGGAGTCGATGCGATCCATGACGCCGCCGTGGCCTTCGATGAGGGTTCCGAAGTCTTTTACGCCACGATCCCGCTTGATGGCGGACATGCACAGCCCCCCGGCAAAACCCGCCAGATTGATCAGCAGGGAGATTCCCGCCGCGGCCCAGGGTCCAAAGGGGGTGGCCCACCAGAGGAGCGTCCCGATCAGGGTGGCCGCCGCGATGCCGCCAACCGTCCCTTCCCAGGTCTTGTTGGGGCTTACCTTTGGGGCGATGGCCCGCGTGCCCAGGGTCTTGCCGAATGTGTACTGCAGGACGTCGCTCATCTGTACTACGACCAGCAAATACAGCAGGAGCTTGGCGTTCTCGCCCTCGTAGCCCGGGATCTGCAGCATCAGCAGGGCAGGGGCATGACTGATGCAGTAGACGGCCACCATGAGTCCCCATTGGATCTTGGCGGTGCGGGCAAGGAAATCGACCGTGTCCCCCGCCAACACGCTGCGCACCGGGACGAACAGAAAGGCGTACACCGGGATGAAGATGGTGAACATACCGTACCACTGGGTCGCCACCAGATAATACTGAAAGGGTACGAACACGAAGAAGGTCCAGAACAGAGTGCGGTGATCTGCACGGTGTGTGGGGGTGAGGGTTATGAATTCGCGCAGGGCAACAAAGGATGTAAGCCCGAAGAGGATCACCGACCCGATGCCACCGGTGGCCAGCGCCAAGCCGAACAGGGCGGTCATGATCCACCAGGAGCGAATTCTGGCGTTGAGGTTGGCGACGAGCAGACGGCCGGATTCCGTCTGAGCACGGCGTTCCAAATAGAAGCCGAAGGCGCTGCTGACGAGCAACAGCCCGACGATGCCGCTGATCAGGGCGGTGGTCTGAGCGTCCCAGGTCAGGCTCATCGCTCGTCTCCCAGGGCGATCAGGGCTGACCGGGCCCGCTGCAGAAAGTCGCTGCGGCTCTCTCCCGGTCTAAGGTGTAACGGTGGGCCGAAGGTAGCCGACCCGAGCAGGGGAACCGGCAGGCATTCGCCCTTCGGTAGTATACGGCTCAGGTTTTCCAGATAGACGGGTATAAGCTGCACCTGGGGCCGCTCGCGGGCGATGAAGTAGAGACCCGGACGGAGCTCGCCGACGGCGTCCCCGTGCCCGCGGGTCCCCTCGGGAAAGAGGATCAGAGATGAACCTTCGTCAAGGGCATCTGTGAGCTGGGTGAGCGCCTTGCGCTTGGCTCCCGGAGTCGAACGGTCCACCAGCACCGCGTTCAATACCTTACCCGCCAGCCAGCCGCGTAGCCCCGACCGGTCCCAGTAGTCCGCCGCCGCGACGGGTCGGGTCTGCGCCCGCAGCTCCGGAGGAAGCGAGGCCCAGATGGTCAAGGCGTCCAAATGGCTCGAATGGTTGGCGAAGTACACGCGTCGGCCCATGGGTGGAGCCTCACCGACCCAACGCGCCCGCACGCCGGTGATCAGGCGTGTGAGTAGGATCAGGGTAGCGGTTGCCGGCGAGGAGGATCTCACCGCGACTCCAGGGATCGAAGGATGGTACGCGTGCGTCGTACCGAGGTGAGCAGCGCGCCGAGTCCTACCAAAACGAGCCCGCAGGCCAAGACGACACCGTCCCAACCAAAGGGGACGGCGAAGGCCGCACCGACCGCTGTCGCCGTCATCACCGCCATCCGTTGAGGTTTCGCCATCGGGCCCGCGAACGATTGGGGGAGTCCTGTTGCTGCACCCAGCTGCCGCACGTAGGCTGTCAGTACCGCAAGGAGACCGGCTGTCCAGCCGAGCTCGGGCCCCAAGGCAAGGCCAGTGGCGTATCCTGCCGGGACGATAAGGAGAGGGTCGGCGATCCGGTCCGGCAGGTCGTTGTAGACCTCGCCCGCCGGGGACCCGAGCCCTCCCTCAACGGCGACCATGCCGTCAAGTAGATTGCACAGCAAGCGAAGTTGAATGCAGGCGGCCGCAATCGCGAACAAGGCGGATCTCCATCCGGCAGATGCGCCGGTGGCTGCCAGGAAGGCGGCGCCCCCGGCTAGGGCGAAGCCGAGGCTGGCTAAAGAGATGCCGTTCGGGGGTACACGGCGCTGTGTGAGCACGCCGGCCAGACGTTGAGCCCAGGATGCATCCCGGGTCACCAGCGGGCGCCGAGTTGTCGGTGGTGCAGCCATATGTAGGAAACCGATCATCACGCGCATATCGTCCTGCTTCGGATGGTGTTAAAGATGGCAGACCGAAGTTCGCATGCCGAAAAACAATTGAAGCGCGAATGCTTGGCGAGTTGCGTGCCAGATTAAAGGTAGCGGCCCACGGCCTTTGCCATCGCCATATTTGCTTTGAGGCAATGCGGATCTCTCAATCTCCATGCCCATCGGTTTTCGGATTCTGCCGTGACAAAAAATCGAGTTTGATTACTAATATTACTTGATTCTTATTACCTTTCGAACCTGTTCCAACAAGGCTGAGCAAGAGATAAATAAGACCAGCGCCTTGCCGCGCAGCAATGGTGTGGAAAGCATTACCATCGAGTTGGCATAAGCGCACAAGCTATACAAAGCTTAGCGTGAAACAACCCGTGCTCGGAATTGTGTGCCTTCTCGCCACTCGCATATCCGTTTTCCGGCGAGATCGGTTCGCCGGTTGAAAAGCCCGCGGAGCACTTGCGGGTGTCGGCACCGCAGAAACGCGAAGGCGGCGTATCGGGTCAGGCCTTTTTTTAACCCGTCGTGCGAGGCTGGAGATGATCGACACGCTTACGCATGTACCTGATTTAGTAACTGATTTGAGGAATTTTACGACAACCAGAAGGGATAGAAAGTACAGCGATAGGGAGAGAGGAATTTGCACGAGGGTAACTGCAGAAGCTGGTGATTAGGGCGAAGGGGTGCATAGTCGAACTATGTAACCCTTTCCGTAGCGCAGCAGGTGGGCTAAAAGACAAGCAAGATGTTCAAGTGATTTTTGCGAGGCTCCTTAGTGCGCTATTGACATCAAAGATGTCACCGTAATAGTGAGGACTATTACCGGCACAGTTCGGCGAAGGGTGTCGACGGTGATCTCTCGAATAGGCGGTATGCCATGCCCCCGGTCTTTATACTGCCGGTATGATCCCCAGGCGGTCAGTGCGAGGAACGCGAAGACTGTACTGCAAAAAAACAACGCTATAAACAAAGGTATCTCCTCTAACGTTTTGGTTATTGCTGCGTGCAAGTATGGTTATTTACTTATAAAGGGGTTTCGCTCGGCGATATTTTATTAGAGACTCGACTTTACATTGATGTACGGCTCCGTGCAAAGGCTTTCCGAGTCTTGCGACAGCTAACCGTAAGCGGTGACGACGAAGTGAAGAATCCGTGGGCGCATGGGGCGAAGCTCGCGCAATGAACTATGGGGCAGAGCGATGCGCTGTGATTCGAGATAGCCCCTTGCAACGGCAACGTCCGTCTGGATAATTCCGATCCTTTGCCGAACCACTTGGGGAAACCGTGTTCAAAAACGCCCGCCTTTTTCGACTGGAGGAGCCTTCCGCCGTTGATGCGGAAGACCTCGAGAATCGGCTTTCGGAGCGCAGGTTCCACCCCTGTGGTCCCCTTCAGACCGCCAGCATGGGCTGGTTTCCGCCGCTTGGAGGACAGACCGAGGCGCTGACGCATACGGGTAACGGCTGCATTGCGCTTTGCGTGCGACGTCAGGAGCGTCTACTACCGTCTTCCGTGGTCGCCGAGGCATTGGACGAGCGGGTGGCTGACATTGAGGAGCGGGAGGCACGCAGCATAGGTCGCAGGGAGCGCCGGTATCTGCGAGATGAGGTCTTGATGGACATGTTGCCGCGGGCCTTCACCCGATCGCGGCAGATCCGTGCTTACCTGGACCTGGTCGGCGGTTGGATGGTAGTAGACGCCGCCAGCGAGAAGGGCGCCGAAGAACTGGTGGAATTGCTGCGGGAAACTCTGGGCTCCTTTCGGGTCCGCCCGCCACGTCCTCTGCACGAGCCGACCGCTCTGATGACCCAGTGGATTGCGACCGGAGGGACTCCGGACGGACTCGAGCTCGGCGACGCGTGCGAGCTGCGCGATCGGAGCGATGAGCGGGCCTTGGTGCGCTGCAGCGGGCAGGACTTGGGTGCAGAGGAGATCGCCACCCACCTGCGGGCCGGCAAGGAAGTGGCCAAGCTGGCCATCCGCTGGCAGGGGCACCTGGAGTTCTTGTTGCAAGAGGATCTAGCCCTCAAGCGGCTACGATTCGCGGACGCCTTGCTCGACGAAGCCTTGGAGCCGGACATCGAGGACGATGCCGCCCGTTTCGACGCCGAGCTCGCCATTATGGTGCTTGAATTACGCGCGCTGATCGAGCAACTGGAGTCCGTGTTCGCGATGTCAGGTGAGACCTGATCCCAATGGATTGTTGATTTGGGTCAACGCGCACTTAATCGGAATGCGCTAGATTAGAACCCGACTGTAATGGTCGTTTCCGTGGAAATGCGCTAGCTGGCGGGTGCCCAAATGCGCTGCTCACTAGTCGAGCGGCGGCTTGATCACCCGCCGCTTTTTTTTTGGCGATAGGAATCGCCTCGGCTTTGGTTATGAATCAGTTCAGCGTCTTCCCATTGAGAACCCCGGCTACTCGAACCAGTCGACGAGATGGTGCTCCAGAGGGCCGGCGTCCGCCTCGCTGACAACGCGTCCGGAAACGGACTCTCCTGCCTCTCCCACCGTACCCGGGTCCCCCGTGATAAGCGGGTGCCAATCGGGCAGGGGCCTCTTCTCCGCAACCAGCCTGTAGGCACAGGTGGAAGGGAGCCAACGCGGGTTCTCCAGCACCGCCGGCGTCAGGGTCACGCAACTGGGGACGATCCTGGCGCGGTTGACATAGTCGCCGCAGCGGCAGGTATCCCGATGCAAGAGCTTGCAGACCACGTTGGTGTAATAGATGCGCCCGGTGTCTTCATCCTCGAGCTTCTCCAGACAACACTTGGCACAGCCGTCGCAGAGGGACTCCCATTGCTCCGGGGTCATTCTGGACAAGGGGATGGTTTCCCAGAAGTTGTCGGTTTCCGTGTTCATCACCGGATGATCGCGATGGAAAGGACTTGATGCAACTTATTTTCCAGTCGAACGGATAGACACGCGTCGGTGCGAAGGACGCGAGGTAGAATACCCAAAATAGGTTTTCTTTCTCTGGAGGCCCGACACAATGACTGCGATAAAGGCGTTGGTCGAGACACCGATGGGCTCGATCGGTATCGACTGGAGCGACGGTGTTCTTTGTCGATTGGATCTCGAGCCGGATGAGGCAGTCGGGGAAAAGGACGAGCCACCGCCGGCGGTCAGGGAACAGTTGGTGGCCTATTTCGAGGATGCAGGTTGCGGCTTCGATCTTCCGCTGAAATTGCAGGGAACACCCTTTCAGTTACGTGTTTGGCAGGCATTGCGGAAGATCCCCCCTGGAACGACCGTGAGCTACGGTGAGTTGGCGCGGAAGCTTGGTACGAGTGCGCGCGCTATCGGTGGCGCCTGCCGTGCCAACCCCTGCCCAATCGTTGTGCCCTGCCATCGCGTCGTTGCGAGAAACGGCCTCGGAGGTTTCGCCGGTGATTCCAGCGGTCGCAAGCTCGAGGCTAAGCGATGGCTGCTGTGCCACGAGGGGGCGGCGCTTTCGGGAACCAATTGGTTGCGAAACAGCGAGTAGCCCGCACCACTCAGCCAACTTTTTCGCCTCCTTGTGCGGTTCAAAGGGTCTCTGCATGATGGACGACGCGGACAATGACCTCATCGAGCGGTTTGCCGATGCCCTTTGGATGGAACGGGGCCTCAGCGCGAACACCCTTACCGCCTACCAATCCGATCTACGGGCCTTTGCGGACTGGCTGTCCAAGGAGCGGGAGAGGGGTTTGGCTGCAGCGTTGCGCAGCGATGTGTTGGATTACCTGACCCTACGCTCGCTTCAGGGACGAAAGCCCCGTTCGTCGGCACGCTTATTGTCCTGTCTGCGCCAGTTTTATCAATACCAGTTGCGTCAGGGCATGATCAAGGAAGATCCCAGTACTCGGGTGGAGGCGCCAAAGCTCGGCCGGCCGTTGCCCAAGTCCCTGACCGAAGTGGAGGTGGAGGTATTGTTGGGGGCGCCGGATACGGACGATCCGCGCGGCCACCGAGACCGTACCATGCTGGAGGTCCTCTATGCGACCGGATTGCGTGTATCAGAGCTGGTCGGCTTGACACCTCAGCAGCTGAGCTTGACTCAGGGAGTGGTGCGTGTGACCGGAAAGGGGGGCAAGGAGCGATTGGTTCCCCTGGGCGAGGAAGCCCTCGACTGGTTGCGGGATTACACGCAGGGGCCGCGCCAGGAGTTGTTGAGTGGACGCGTGTGCGACTTTCTTTTTCCCACTCGCCGTAGCGACTGCATCACGCGTCAGGCCTTCTGGCAGCTCATTAAACGTTATGCTGCCGAGGCCGGTATCGGTAAGCCATTGTCGCCGCACACTTTGCGCCACGCCTTTGCTACTCATTTGCTCAATCACGGCGCCGATCTACGGGTGGTGCAGATGCTGCTGGGACACAGCGATCTATCCACTACCCAGATTTATACCCACGTGGCGCGGGAAAGGCTCAGACAGCTCCACTCCCGCCACCATCCGCGGGCCTGATCCACGGTGGACCTCGATGCCCGCTTAGGCTACCGTACGCAACTTCACCAACTGGCGGAATGTTTTTGCCCGAGTTTGGTCGTAGTTATCTTTAAACAGGGGTTTTCAGCATGTCGAATTCTGGAAAAGCTATTCTCGCCGGCGTGATCATGGCTCTGGCAACATCTCCGTTGCTTGCCGATACCGATGCCAAGATCAAGGCTCGGCTCGAAAAGCTGCTGCCGGAGTATACGATCGACAGCATCGGCAAGACCCCGATTGGAGGGCTCTTTGAGGTCGTCATGGGCCCGGAAGTGATCTATGTGAGCAGCGACGGCAAGTATATGCTGCAAGGACGTTTGATTGATCTGGAAAATAGAGAGGACCTCACAGAGCCTCGCCGCGCCGCCGCTCGCAAGGAGGCGGTAGCCAAGATCGGCGAGGACAACATGGTGATCTTTGCCCCTGACGATTACAAGCATACGGTAACGGTGTTTACGGACATTGACTGCGGATATTGCCGGAAGCTTCATCGCGAGATCGCGGATTATGAAGCCGAAGGTGTGCGCATTCGCTATGTTTTCTTTCCACGGGCGGGCCTCGGCAGCGATTCCTACAAAAAGGCGGTCGCGGTCTGGTGCTCGGATGACCGCCGCAAGGCGTTGACTGATGCGAAAGCGGGTAAGGATATCGAGGCTAAGAGCTGCAAGAATCCGGTGAAGGATCACATGAAGCTGGGTGAGCTGCTCGGGGTCACGGGAACCCCCTCGATCTTGCTCGAGACCGGCGAGATGGTTCCGGGGTATGTTCCGGCGAAGCGCTTGGCGGCGCTTCTGGAAGCCAAGAAAAAGTGAGACGGGCGCGTTCCGCAGAATCCCTTTTTTCCGCCCAGATAACCAGATTGGAGTCATAGGCGGCGTGCGTATGCCGGATCGTCGACTGGAGTTTGCTTGGGGAACCGATACAGGGCGGTTACGCGCCAGCAACGAGGATGCGGTTGGCGTGTATCCGGATTCGGGATTGGTCATTGTCGCCGATGGTATCGGTGGTGCGAGTGCCGGAGAAGTGGCGAGCCAACTCGCGGTTCAGACGGTCACCGAGCGGTTTCATGCAGAGAGCACACTTCCGTCGGACAGGGAGGACGCCCTGCGGTGTGCCCAGGAGGCGATCGGTGAGGCGAACCGAGCCATCTGGGAATCTGCCCAGGCGACGCCGAATTACGCGGGTATGGGAACAACCGTCGTGGTGGGGTATGCGAGCGCGGATTGGCTTATCTTTGCCCATGTCGGGGATTCCCGCCTTTATCGCCTGCGTAATGACGAGCTCGTTCAGCTAACCCGCGATCATTCCCTGATTCAGGAGGTCGTCGACCAGGGATTCTTCCCGACCCTGGAGGACGCCCAGCGCTACGGAATAAACGACAATATCTTGACTCGCGGTCTGGGCGGAGCCGACCCGGTAGCGGTGGATTCGGGCGAGGAAGATCTCGTGCCGGGCGATCTTTTTCTTTTCTGTACCGATGGCCTTACGGGCATGGTCACCGACAATGGTATACGCAGGATGCTGATGAGCGTGGGCGAGGATTTGGATCTGCTACCCGGGTCACTGATCGACCTCGCCTGTGACGGCGGAGGGTTGGACAACATCACCGTCGCTCTGATGCGGGTTTCCTGAGCGAAGTTGGCGAAGCAGTCCCGTCCGCAAGAAGAGAAAGTGAACGACGAGGACTCACCTCCGGTACATGGATAGAGTCAGCATGGCGCAAGCGGGTTACTCCACGAGCGATTTCAACCGATAGAGAGCCTCCAGCGCCTCACGCGGTGAGAGTCCGTCAGGGTCCAGCTCGCGCAGGGCGTCCAGGGCGGGGCTCGGCGGCTCCAGAGGGAAAAGGGAGAGTTGGGCGGCCTCCCGCTCCGTGTGGCGCTGGGCGTCCTCCTCGAGCTCGTGCAGGCGGATTCGGGCGCGTTCTATGACGGCGGTTGGTACGCCAGCGAGTCGGGCTACCTGCAGACCGTAGCTCTGATTGGCCGGACCTTCCCGTACTCTGTGCATGAAGACGACCGAGTCCCCGTGCTCCACGGCATCCAGGTGCACATTGGCGATTCCCGGGTACTCCTCTGGCAGGGTCGTCAGCTCGAAGTAGTGGGTTGCGAACAGCGTGAATGCGTGGATTCGCGTCGCCAGCTCGACGCCGCACGACCACGCCAGGGACAGACCGTCGAAGGTGCTGGTGCCGCGGCCGATCTCGTCCATCAGTACCAGGCTTCGCTCGCTTGCGTTGTTAAGGATGTTGGCCGTTTCCTCCATTTCCACCATGAAGGTCGACCGTCCGCCGGCGAGATCGTCCGCCGCGCCGATGCGCGAAAAGATGCGATCCACTGGCCCGAGGAGCGCGGTACGAGCGGGCACGAAGCTGCCGCAGTAGGCTATGAGCACGATCAGTGCGGTCTGGCGCATGTAGGTAGACTTGCCTCCCATGTTGGGGCCTGTGATCACCAGCATTCGCCTGTCCTCGCCGAGCTGTACCCCATTGTCTACAAAGGGAGAATCGATGACTTGCTCGACTACCGGGTGGCGGCCTTCGGAGATTTCGATGACTGGCTCGTTGGTCAGCTCGGGACGCACCCAATCAAGCGCAACGGAGCGTTCCGCCAGATTGCATAGCACATCGAGCGTAGCCGCGCCGGTGGCCGCCGGCTGCAGCACCGGCAACCATTTCGCCAGGTCCTGCAGCAGAGCCTCGTAGAGTGCCTTCTCCCTGGTCAGTGCGCGTTCGCGGGCGCTCAACACCTGATCCTCGAAACGCTTGAGCTCGGGTGTGACGTAACGCTCAGCACCCTTTAGGGTTTGGCGTCGGACGTAGTCTTCGGGAACTCGCTCGGACTGGCTGCGGTTTACCTCTATGTAGTAGCCGTGGATACGGTTGTAGCTCACCTTCAGGTTGGCGATGCGGGTGCGCGCGCGCTCGCGCTCCTCGAGGTCCAGCAGGAATCGGTCGGCGTTGGTCGACAAGTCGCGCAGCTGGTCGAGCTCCTGGTCGTAACCGGATGCCAGCACACCTCCGTCGCGGATCAGCACAGGTGGGTTGTCGATGATGGCGCCGCGGAGGAGCTCGACCACATCCGGGAAGGTCCCGACCGTCACGGACAGCTCCTGCAACAAGGGGCTCTGCTGGGGCTTAAGCGCAACCTGGATAGCGGGCAGAAGCGCCAGCGAGTCGCGCAATACCGCCAAGTCCCTTGGGCGGGCCGAGCCCAGGGCCACGCGAGCCAAGATGCGTTCCAGGTCGCCGAAGCCTGACAGCGACTCCTGTAGTTGCCCAAAGGAGTCGCCGTTGGCCAGTTCCTCGACTGCCGCGTGGCGGCCCCGAATGACGTCCTGGTCGCGCAGTGGGCGACTGAGCCAGCGTCGCAGTAGACGGCTCCCCATGGTGGTGATCGTGTGGTCCATAATCCCGGCCAGGGTGTGCTCGGGATGGCCGCTGAGGCTGGTTGTAATCTCCAGATTACGTCGGGTTGCCGCGTCCAGGATCAGGGAATCGTCACGACGTTCGGTAGTGAGGCCGCGGATGTGCGGTAGGCCGCTGCGCTGTGTGTCCCGAACGTACTGTAGCAGGCAACCGGCGGCACCGACCGCCAGGGGGAGCTCCGCACAACCGAATCCGGCCAGGTCGCGCGTGCCGAACTGGTCGCAGATCAGCCGATGTGCACTGTCCGAATCGAAGTGCCAGACCGGTCGGCGCGTGGCATTGCCCTCCAGCTTCAGCTCGTCCGGGAGCCGGCTGTCCTCCGCGAACAGGGTCTCGGAGGGTTTCAGTCGCTCCAGCTCGCTACGCAGGGCGTCGAGCGTCGGCACCTGGAGAACCGAAAAGCCACCGCTGGACAGTTCCAGCCAGGCGAGGCCATTGCCATCGTCGTCCCCACAGACAGCGGCAAGCAGGTTGTCCCGGCGTTCGTCGAGAAGCGCCTCGTCGGTAAGGGTGCCGGGTGTGACGATCCGCGTCACCTCCCGTTCCACCGGGCCTTTGGATTTGGCCGGATCCCCAATCTGCTCGCAGATGGCAACCGATTCCCCTCGGCGTACGAGCTTGGCAAGATAACCCTCTGCGGCGTGGTAGGGAACGCCGGCCATGGGGATGGACTGGCCGGCGGACTGGCCGCGCTTGGTCAGAGTGATGTCCAGCAGCCGAGCGGCCCGTTCCGCGTCCTCGAAGAAGAGCTCGTAAAAATCCCCCATGCGATAAAAAAGCAGCATCTGGGGGTACTCCGCTTTTATTCGGAGATACTGCTGCATGACGGGGGTATGCTTGGCCGGAGCCGGATCTTTGCTCATTTGAGCCTGGCTTGGAAGCTGGAGTCTAATCTTAGACCACCTGCGGGTAGGAGATTGTAGCCTGAATGGGAGCTTCGGGCTCGGTACTGCTGCTTGGGGGAGTGTCGGGAGAACAGATAGAATCGGCAGCTATGAATCTGCGATTTAATCCTCTCTACAAGACGCTGCTCATGCTCACCATCGTGCTCGGGCCGATCGTCTGGTTGGTTTTTACCGAAGATGGGCAGCGCCGAACGGACCTGGTAATGCTATTTCTGTTCGGCAAGGCGGAGCTCGACCTGGCCATGGAGCAGCTTAATTCGGAAATGACGGAAGCACAGTTTCGCGAGCTGTTTCCAGACTTGGAGCTGGCATGTGACGAAGGCGCTAATCCTTTCGGTGACCGGCTATGTACCGCCGAGGTCGGTGCCTTCAACGCCATCCCGTCACGTGCCTTTACGCTTTTCCTGCAGGGTGAGGGACTACGTGCGGCTCAGCTCAACTACCGGCGTGCCTACCACGAGACCCTGGAGCTGCAACTGAGGAGACGTCTGGGAAGCCCTGTGCCGCAGTCACTGCAGGATCCAGGTCCCGCGATTGCCCAAGGCCCTCTCGCCTGGGCGGTGAGCGACGGGATGCTGCTGCTACCGTCCGAGGAGCCGAAATCGGATGCGGATGCGGCGCTCATCTGGTTGTCGCAGCCGGCGGTGCAGCAGCGCCTTCGAGCCAGCGAAAATGGGAACTGAGCGTAGCACCGGCAGACTCATGTCGGCTTATCGAATCTCGGTTGCTCAGATCTCGGCTTCCGGCATCAGGACAAACTAGTACCCTGTTGCACCTTATTTTGCCTGATTTTGCATGATCAGAGCCCCTAAAACACGCCAAGGCAAGGCACAGCCCGCAGGGAATAGCAGGCTCTATTTTCACCTCGACCGGTATAACCCCGGATGCGCTCCATTATCGAGAACGTCTTCCGGAGAGGCATTTGAGGTGCCGCCTGCCCGCTTCCTTTGCGGATCGCCGTTTTGCCCTGGCGTTGGTCGTGCCATTCCGCTCTGGCGCCGATTCGGCCACTGTGCTCCTGGGAAACAGCTCGTAGATGTCCATTATCATCTGCTCGGAGGCGCGTCGCTCTGAAACGGCCCGGCGGATTTCGGCGAGGCGGGTCTCTCCTCCCCGCGGGACCGGTTGGTTGGCTACGTCTTTGAGAAATACCGCGATCAGTCCGTTCATGTCGTCGGTAGGGTAGCTTGCAATGTTGTGGATATTCATCTGGCTCTGCGACGCCTGTTCTGGCTTTTCCAATGATGAGTCCGTTTACCGGTGCCGTTTACCGGTGGACCGGCGGGCAGACGAAGCCTAGCTCGTTCGGCGAACCGAAATCGTGACCTTTGTCACAAAGCGGCATTTCGCCAGAAAGGTGTACTTGGACGGCGATGCGCGGTTTCGGCGCAAGGTACTGAGCCTCAGGGATACTTCGCACTTTCTCGACGACACGACAGATATCGAGTACTGGTCCCTGTGATGAGTCTTACCGACGACTCACCAATACCAGACCGAGCTGTGCTTCAATCCTTTGAGAAAATTCTGAGCTGGCTTGAAGATCCAACCATTGAAGTCCTGACTGATTCCGGTGGAGCGATGTGGCGGCTTGTCCTGAGCGATCTCGACCACCCACAGATCGAAGGATCCACTGTAGGTTTCGGCGCGCGCGAGACGGCTCTCCTTCGCAAGCGATCTCAACGCCTCGAAAAGTCGGGTCGAGCGGTCGGCAACCGGAACCTCATGCCCGATAATCCCGAGGAGTAAGAGGCGCTTGTATTCGGTTTCGGCATCGAAGCGACCCTCCGCACGCTGGTCGTCGAACCCGTTTGCCAAGTTCGCCCGCGTATGAACATCGCGGTACAGCTCGTGCAGCCGCTGCCAGATACCCGAGGGATAGGGCTTGTTCCAACGTATGGCGTATTCGATCATCCGACCCAAATAACGAAACGAATTCCTCAGGAGCCACCAACGTAAACGCGTCGATCTGTCCGAAAACGCCAGCTTCGATTGCCCCAGATCGTCGAGAGCAAGCTTCAGGTTCTGCACCATAAGACAGGTAAGGTGTTGCTCCAAGGTTAGAACGGCGGTATCGCCGGTGTCGAAGCTCGAGATAGGTACGTTCGGCTTGGGTAATCGGGCCGTTACTTTTTTAACCTTCGGGTGAAGATCCCTGAGCAGGGAAATTCGCTTCGCCACCGGAAGCGTCGAACGCGTAGCCTCCTTGAGCGTCACTATCATACGAACCACTATCACCGAATCCTTCTCCCGTTTGGACGCGACGGAGGAACCGATATCGGCGCAGGATTTGGGGTCGGCCGCTTGGCCCATTGGGTCTTGGGCGCCGTTATGCATAAGTACGTTGTTCTTCTTGGGCATGTTTCAGATACCCAAGCTTGTGTGAAACGACGAATGCCAGCGAGCTGGCTGAGTGCGTCAAAGCTAAATATAGCGGGATAACCGTGCCGGTGATGCCGAATCTGTGGAACGAGCGTTTAACGCCGGTTGAGTTGGATGACGTCATTGCCTCGCGGGCAAGTGACGCGACGAGCCCGGCCTTTGGCACGAAAGAGGCTTTCAACGCACAGAGCGGTACACGTCGCGCCGGCCGCGTTTGCTCAGCACAAGCTGCCAAAGCTGGCCCTGGCGGGAGCGGAAGTAGCCGGCGCAGGCGTTCAGGTAGTACTTGAACATACGGTAGAAGCGTTCGTCGTACTTGCTGGCCAACGTGGGCCAGGCGGTGTCGAAATTCTTCCACCAGGCCATGAGCGTCCGGTCGTAGTCCTGTCCGAAGTTGTGCCAGTCCTCCAGGATGAAACCCGGCTCGATGGCACTGCTCAGCTGTCGTGCGGAAGGGATATGGCCATTGGGAAAGATGTACTTGTCGATCCAGGCGTCCGTGGTGCTCAGGTGATCGAAGTTGCCGATGGTGTGGAGCAGGAACAGCCCATCCGCGTCCAGCACCCGCTCGACGGTTGCGAAGTAGGCCGAGTAATTCTTCGGGCCCACATGCTCGAACATACCCACGGAAACGACCTTGTCGAAATGACCGGTTAGGTCGCGGTAATCCAAGAGCTCGATTTGTACCGGGAGACCGGCGCACCGTTCCCGGGCCAGGTGCTGCTGCTCCTTCGAGACGGTGATGCCGGTTACTTCCACCCCATAACCCCGAGCCGCGAAGCTGGCCAGTCCACCCCAGCCGCAGCCGATGTCCAGGAGCCGCTCCCCGGATTTCAGCTCCAGTTTGTCGCAGATGAGTCGGAGCTTTGCGATCTGGGCCTGCTCCAGGTCCTCTGCGTCCTTCCAGTAGGCGCAGCTATAGCTCATGGTGGGGTCGAGCATGGCCGCATAGACATCGTTACCAATGTCGTAGTGGTGCTCGCCGACCTGGAAGGCACGTTTACATGATTGTCGATTGAAAAGAATGTTGCGTAGGAACAGCCCCAAGAACTGAAGCTTGGCGAAACCTCTGATCTTGCTGTCGAGGCGGGCCTTGAACAGCTTGCAGAAGGTCTCGTCCAGCTGCGTGCTCTCCCAGGCTCCGTCCATGTAGGATTCGCCGAAGCCGAGGGAGCCTTGGCTGAGCACCCGATCGTAGAGCGTCGGATCGTGAACCTGAATGTCCCAGGGCCGGTCACTATTGAAGCGCACATCGGCCGGCTTCAATAGCCGAACCAGGGCGTCCGGCGCGCCCCGCTCTGCTTGTTTGGGACTGTTTGCAGTCGCCATTGCCGTATCGTTTGCCGAAGCCATGCGAATGCTCCCGGTTTGCGATAGGAAGTTACATCTTAATCCCCAGTGTTAATCCTACCTGCTGTCAGGACAGAGGCAAGTGTGGCGAGTCAGATTGTAGAGGCTGGTATTCGATTTTTTGCGACATCAATGCCTTCTCGAGAGCGATGGCGTCTGCATGGGTTGCCGCGACCAGCACGGTATACTCCATGGTCTGCCGCTCTGCCGCGCCGACCAGAGGAAATCGTTCCAAAGCGGGCTTCTCCGCCTGCTGCTGCCCGCATTGCCCGGTCTGGAAACCGCGCGACGCGAAAGCCGGACCCGAGATCCGCCGAAGACTGAAGCGTCGCGGTCGTTGGGTGCCTCGATCACAACGGGGTGAGACCGACCTCTCTCCGGCGAAGCTCGAGCGTCGCCGCGCGGAAACCAAACATGACTGGCCAGACAAATCCGGCCCGGTGCCGCTTCCTGTCGGGGGGGCAGCACCCGATCCGGATACGGGATCTTGTTTGGGGGGACAGAGCGACGTTTAGAGCTATTTCGAGTCGGCCGGCTTGGCTTGACTCTCGCCGGTCACCTTGATCAGCTCGTCATTGAGCTTGAGATCTGCTTTTTCTCGCAGTTCCGCAACATATTTTGCAAGGGCTCCTTGTTGTAGTGCCACGGTGAGCTGATTCTTTACATCCTCGAATGCTGGCGGATCCGTTTCGCGCGTCTCCTCCAGCATGATGACATGCCATCCGTATTTGGTCTGGACGGGTTCGCTGGAGTACTCTCCCGGCTTCAGGGCCGCGGTCGCGTCGGCGAAGGATTTTTCTCGTTGGCCGCTGCCGAACCAGGAAAGCGCGCCACCGTCCTTACCAGTGGGGCCCAGGGAATGAGTTTTCGCAAGCTCGGCGAAGTCGGCACCACCCTTGAGCTCTTCGATGAGCTTTTTGCCCTCCTCTTCGGTCTTTACCAGTATGTGGCGGGCCTTGTACTCGAGACGCTTTTCCTTACTGTAGAGCTCGTCGTAAGCCTTGTGCAGGTCCTCTTCGGACGGTTTGAACGAGTTGACCGCGTTCTGGATTGCATACCTGGACAGCAATTGAAGACGCTGTACGTCGAGCGCCATCCTGAACCCCTTGTCTTTGTCCAACCCGGTTTTCTGACCGTCTTGGGCCGTCACCAGCATGTTGACCATCTCGTTGAAAACCCGGTTCTGAAATTCCGGGGTATTCTCCGCGTTGGCTTGGCGCAGGCGCTCCGTGTACAAATAGCGAAACAGGTCCAGGGATACATCCTGTCCGTTGATGGTGGCGATGATCGTGTCGCCACTGGGCTCCGGGATCGCTGTCGGCGCTGCCTCCGCGGGTTTATCCTCGGCGGCGGCAAGCCCACCCGTTACCATCAGGGCAAAGAACCCGCAAGTGATAAAGATATGCTTGTTCATGGTCAGATTATGTTCTCCTGGTGATCTAAAGGATCGAGCCTTACAGGGCCCGCGTCGATGCAAACCTTGGCCCTACCAAACGTGATTTGCGGTTGATGTGATCCGAGCTTGATTTGATTTGATCCACTCGGCAAAGAAGGCCTCACTCCGGGAAGACCTTGCGAAAGGGCTTGACGGTGACCTGGTCAAAGACTTCGGAGGTGACATAGGGATCGTCGGCGGCCCAGGCACGGGCGGCTGCGAGGTCCCGGAACTCGGCGACGATCAGCGATCCGCTAAAGCCCGCGGCCCCCGGATCTTCGCTGTCGATGGCCGGGTGCGGTCCCGCAATCAACAACCTGCCCTCGCTTTGCAGTCGGCGCAGGCGATCCAGATGTGCAGGGCGCGCCGCGAGCCGGTCGTTCAGGCTGTTCGGCTTGTCTTGCGCGATGATGGCGTAATACACGTCAGGAAGTCTCCTCTGGGTTAGCGGTATCTTTGATGTGACGAGCCAGATAGAAGGCCTGGGCGATGACGAAGGCGATCGTCAGGCCCATCATACCGAAGAGCTTGAAGTTGACCCAGGTTTCCTCACGGGAGCGGGCGGTTGTGCACAGGTCGAGCAGCTCACCGGAGAGCAGCTTGCCGCATGTGGCCAGGTCTATCTCCTCCTGTCCCGACGCGGCGATCAGTGCATGCTCGGCGGTGAAGAAGCCGTTGGCGACATAGAGATTCGCCAGCCCGGCAAGTAGAAAGAAGGCTGACCACATGAGGTTCAGGCGGCGCCAGATGGGGCTGGGCACCTCGACCGCGTGGCTCATCATACGCTCGATCAAAGGGCGTTTGCCCACGAAGTGGCTGCCGAGAAAAGCGGCTGCGAACAACCAGTTGACTATGGATGGCTTCCACATGATGAAGGTGCGGTCATGCAGGGCAATGGTGAGCCCGCCGAAAACCACGAGCAGACCCAATGTGACCAGGTGCATGGGCTCGGTACGGTGATGCTTGAGCCAGAACCCGCTAACCTGAATCATCGAGCCGACGATCGCCACTGCCGTCGCCACATAGATGTCGTAGAGCTTGTAGGCGACGAAGAAGAGAATGACCGGAAAGAAATCGATCAAGAATTTCATGCTTGTTCCCGATTGCTGCTCGCGGCCGGTGGACTGACACCTGTGACGCGGGTCCTTTGATTCCCGTAGTGATCTAATGCAGCACCCGCTGCCCACACCATTTTTCGTGGAAGCGTCGCATCACCTCTCGGACCTGCGGTGGGTAATTCAACGCATCCATCTGCTCCATTCCCTCACGGAAGAAGCGAGCAGCCTCATCGGGGAGGTTCTCGACGATGGACTCGAAAGCCTCCTCCATCAGCACCGGCTGATGACTACGCGTCGCTACGATCGCACGATTGATCAGTAGAACGCGCCAGGGATGGGTTGGATCCGCAGAGACGGCTTCCTGGGGGATCGGGGGATCGACTGCGTTGACCACCTCCGTGAGCAAGCCGTAAAGCTGTCCCAGCTCGGAAGGTCGCACCAGGCGGTTGGCAAGGTTCGCCGCCCCGTTTACTACGGGCTCGAGATAACCGAGCTCGCCGCCGCGACGGGCTATCCAGCAGGCGAATGGCAGAGCCAGCTCTTCGATGTCGCGTACCCGTTGCGGCGACAGCAGGCTACCGGCCAGGACCGCCAGACGGGCCAACAGGTCGATTCCGTGGTCGCCTAGGGTACCGATGCTCTTGAGCGTTGGTGGGTTGTCTCCATCCAGCGACAAATGGCCCGGTGCGGCGTCCTCGAGGAGACGCAGGCGTTCGAACAGGTCGTCCAGGGCCTTGAGAAGGACTTGGGGATCGGGGTCCGCGTCGCCATTTCGGTCCTCGAACGCCTCGACAAGCCCTCGTGAGCACTTGCGGAGCTCGTCGGTGATGTACGCGATATCGACTGGCGGCAACATAGATTGGGAATTCTAACAGGAGGCCATTTCGCCGTCTGCCAAGGATTCGCATCGCGATAGGCTCGAGCAATGTCGCTCTTCCGCTCGGGCGTTCTCGAATATGCGATAAGCCCTACCTATTCGGACATGTCGCTCTGTCGACCTTGTCCATGGAGACGTCCCTCGCCGGCGGTAGGTCGCTGCAGGTGCACTGGTAGAGTGGCTTTCCCACGTAGTGTTGCCACTCTCCCCACGTCAGGTTGCGATACATGCCCGCGCAGGCCTCCTCGACTACTTTATCGATGTCCAAATCCCAAATATGGATATTGTCGATGGTTCCCGCGACCAGCCGCCGGCCCGCCTCGGAGATGGCGACCGACTGGATTTCGCCTAGCGCACCCCGGAGCTGGATTCGACTTCCGGGATCGGGCGGACCGGCCTCCCACAGATACAGACTGCCGTCGCCTGCCCCGGTTACCAACCGCCCTTTCGTCGAAAAGGTGGTCGCGTAGATAGCGTCGCGATGAGCCTGTAACGCGTTGGACAACCGGTAATCCTCGTTTTCTACGCGCCACGACCAGAGCACGCCGTTGTTGTCCCCCGCTACCAACCATCGCCCATCCGGGGGTGAGAATCAGATCGCCGTCGCGACTCGACGCGGCCGCCCACTGACCACTGTGATGCAGCTGCTCCATGGGAATTGCCGGTCGTGCAGTACCCTCGTTGTGATCCAGCGGGTCCAGTAGCCAGGAGTAGCGCCGTCGCGCCCAGTGGCGGTCTTTGACGCTTCCCCGATCCGTGACGGGCTTGACATCGCCGGTTGCAATGATCATCCGCCGGAAATCGCGGCTGACCGCCAGCGATCTCGCGTAGTGCGGCAGCTTAACGCCCGTCTCGAGGCTCACCTCCCCGCTTTGTGGATCGAACGCGAGGACACCCGACCCCTGAGAGCCGCCGTAGGCCAGGCGGGTTCCGTCCGCATCGAGGAATCCCAGCGCGTAGACGACACCAGCGGTCTCCGGCCGGTAGGCGCGATGCCCGGTTCGGCGCAGGCCGTCCCTGGACCACCAGCGCAGGTCGCCGTGCATATCGGCAGCGGCTAACCAGATGTCCTCGGACTCGGCTCTCACCGACGGATTCCCATTTCTGGTGCGTGGCACGGTGAAGCGCAGTGTGCGCATGGCACCTCCGAACCCGGGCAGCTCCTCGTACGGGGCGTAGAGGGGCCGCTCCGGATCGATGGGGGCCATAGGCGGGGCGCTTGCGTCGGCGTTTCGAGTCAGACTGTCAAGTGTCCACCGGCCGACGGTGGAGCGTTGCCCTCCGATAGCGACCAGCCGGCCGTCCGGGGTGATGTCCGACCCGACCAGATACTCGAGATTCGCCGTCTGGCGCGTCGCCCGGCCGGCGGCCTGGGCGATGCGCAAGGCCGCTGCGCTGTCGTCGTCAGGGAGTAGATACGCGGCGGTTGCGGCGCTAAGGCCCGAGCGCAGATCTAGAGCTCGCGGTGGACCTTGGCGGTAAAGGACGAACAGGATGTCCTGATTCCGCAACACGTGAATAGAGATTACCCGATAGTCCAGGTAGCTCCTACGAAAATAGAGCTGGGTGCGCAATGGCTCAGGCCAGGTCTCGATATCATTCACTACCAGCTTCAGCGTGTCGCCTGAGCCTTCGCTCAGATCCACCAGACCGAGGGTTCCGTCGGCGTCGCCCCATGCGAGCCAGCTTCCGTCAGGGCTACAGGCCAGGGCGCTAATGGGGGCGTCGGACCGGCTCTCGAGAATCAGGGCACGTAGGGCGCCTACTCTGCTCGGTTCCTTGTCGGACAGGTCCCAGATCTCGATGTTGCCGGACTCGGTGGCTATGAAGAGCCGGTCCGAATCGGTAACGCAATGGGCATCCAAGGGAGGGGACCCCGTAACGATGCGAACTAAGGGCTCATTCCTATCGCCGTCGACGGCGTATCGCTCGAATCCCCGCTCGGTAATCAGGTCCAACGCTCGGTCATCGGGCGTGAAGGACGCGGACAGGAGGCGTGCGGCGAGTGTCAGTTCTCGACCTGGTGGCACGCCGGGCGCGGTGGTGCGTAAACGCACCCGATTCGAGGCGAGTTGGAGCGCCATCAGGCGTCCGGATCGCATAATTGCGACCTCTCGCTCGGCCAGTATCCCTGCCTCCCCCGATCGTACGCTGAAGGCGAAGGGCCGTGCCTGGAGCAGAACCCGAAGCGTCTGCTCTCCCCAGGGGCCCATTTCCGCTAGAACGCCTGATGACTTCGCGGCGCGATGGGACTGTAGTGCCAGCAAGACGGCTAGCTCGTTGTCGAAATAGATCCAGCGCTGGTTGGTTGCCTCGGCGAGCAGGGCACGGCTGTGCTCCCGGGCGGTCTGGACCTCGAGCGCTTGATTGAGCTTCCACTGTTCTTGCGCGTCTTTGCGTTGCTGCAGGGCGAAGGCGAGCACGCCGAGAACAACAGTCGCGACAATAGCCAGCGTCAGCAGCCGCTGTTGTCGCTTCGGTTTCCAGGCCGCCTCGCTCGTGGTCAGGAAGTCCCGGTCGACGTCGCTGCACGCATCCGGATTGGCTTTGGCCCAGGCGGCGGCATGTTTGAGCTCGCCGCCGCCGATAGTTTCGCGGCTGGCGTCTCCTCCAGCGCGAAGCAACCGGCTCCACCGAGCGGCGTTGATCTGAAATGGCTCGAGATGGGCGTTGTACCACTTGGCGTTGCTGTCGCGCACCACGGCCGCGAGTCGGTCGTGGGTGATCTCGAACCATTCCGTGCCGCCGCGCGAATCCCGGCGCAGCAAGGCGCGATGCGCTAGTCCCTCGACCAAAGGATTCGCCATCCCGGCGGTCTCCTTCTCGCCGCGCAGGACCTGGCGGCGCAGACCCTGGGGGGTGACCAACTCGTTCTCGAGCCATTCGCGCACGGCACGCTCGGTCTCTCCCGCCTCTTTGGCTGCCACCTCGACCACCGATGCCAAATACTGCTCCAGGGCATCGGCAACCTCGTTGACGCCGGTTGCGTCAAGCAGCTCCGGCGTGATCAGGTCCGTGTCCTCCGGGAGCTTGTGCCAGAGCCGGCGGCAAACGATCTGCAGGTACAGCGGCTCGATGAAGGGGACCTTGCGCTCCACGACTCGGCCGTCGCTGGTCCGCTCGTGCACCGTGCTCAGGTCATCCAGAAGGCTTGCGACAGTGTCCGGCGCGAAGGTAACCCCCACGGCGGCCGCGGGCGCGGCAATGGCCGTTGTCGCCTCTTCGCGGCCCAGCAGGTCCAGCCGATAACGATTCGACAGGCGGGTCGGCACGAGGTGGCGGTAGGCATCCAGCACCGCGCTGTACTCCTCGCGCATGGCCAGCAATGCCCACACCATGGGGTCGCGCAACGCCTCTCCCAGCTCACGAAAGAACGCCCGTTTGGTCTCGACATCCGCCTGGTCGGCGGTCAGGACCTCCTCGAACTGGTCGAGCACAATCAGCTTGAGCTGGTCGTCGGACTGGATCCAGCTGCGCTGGGACAGGTAGCCAGCCAGTGGCATCCCGCCCACTGAGGGCAGGCGCGGCTCGCCGTCCGGCGTCCCCTCCGCCTCCCAGGTATGGAGGATGCGGCTAATGTAGGGGTTGCCCTGCTGGTCCCCGGCGTCGCTGTCCGTCGCATGAACCTTGGCAGGTACCAGAGCTTGCCGCTACGCAGGCGCGACACCACGGCGGGGGCCCAGGGGGCGTCGGATTCGCGTATCTGCTCACGGGCGACGAAGGCCGCCTGGTCCGCCTGGCCATGGTCTTTGATCTGGCGGAAGAAAACGGTCAAAAATCGGGTCCAGTCCGCTGTCGCAAGGGCACCCTGGAGGGTCAACACGCCCAGGACACCCTGTTCCGTCAGCTCGTGCGCCAGATAGACCAGCCAGGACCGGCAGGCACGGCCTTCTGCACTCTGGCCGCCCGCATTGTCGATCACGACCAGGCGGGGCATTCGCTCGAGGCCTTCGAAGGCATCGGCAATGTCGCGACGCGCCGCCGCCCTGGCGCTGAGGTCGCGAGCATGTCCGCAGAATGCCTCGTGCTCGGCACCCTCTCTGCACCCGGAGATGGAGAGAAAGACCACATCGATGCCGTCATGGCGCCGCAGAGCGGTCTCCAGCTCCTCCAGCAGGAGAATCGGTTTCTCCGACCTGGTGGCGATACCCGCATCTTTGAGCGCCTCGTCGACTCGCAGGAGGTGTTCGTCATCAGGCGCCTTGCCATCATCGGCGCCCGGGTCCGCGATCAGACCCAGGAGAAGGGCTTCCGGCTCGCTGCGTCGACGAACGACAACCGGTCGTAGATTGGCACCCGATCCCAGCGTGTATCGGGCAAAGGACGTGGGACAGGGAAACAGCGGGCTGTCACTTCCGTCGGCAAGCTCAAGGCTTTCCCAGTTCAGGGTGTGAAGCTCGCGCGCACTTGGCTCGATACATACCCTGACCCGCAGGGGAACGCGCTTCTCGGTGGCCCGGTCCGTTGCCAATTGAAGCTTGTCCAGTGCCGCCTCATTAGGGAACAGGGCGTGCCCTAGCGTATCGGCGTAGGCCGAAACCTCTTCGAGGTCGGCCAGCTCGTCGAGGTCCAGGGCGATGGGGTAACGGTGCACGAAGTCCCACTTGCGATCGCCCGACCAGGTGAAGCTCAGCTCGGTCTTGTAATGATTCCACTCGCAATGAGCCAGTCGTATTTCCAGAGTGGCATAGCTTCGCTCGGAGGCGGCGATCGCCTCACCGTGATCTACGGGGCCGCCTTGCGGCGGTAACCCCGATGCCGGGGGCACTGCTTCGAACAGGATCTTGGCGACCTCCAAAGCGAAATCCGCCAGATCCCGCTTCCTCTGGTAATCGTCTCCCTGAGCCAGTTCGTGGCCCTTGGGGCGGACCTCCAGGGCATTGAGGGTCGGAACCAGCTTCCACAGACAGGGCTCGACGATGAGGGGCATGATGCGCCGCAGTCGTCCCTCCCGATTCTCCAGAAAATCGATCAGGGTCGGCAGCTCCACGTCCATGATGAACTTGGAGGCGAGAAAATTATCGGTAACAAGCAGAACGGCGATATCCGCATTCGCCATGGCATCCTGGATCTCGGCGCTCCAGGAATCTCCCGGTCGGATGTGCTCGTCGCTCCAGGCCGTGACCTGACCCTGTTGACTGAGTACGGCGAACTGGGTTTGAAGCAGCTCCAGCCAATTGTTGTCCCTATGGCTGTAGCTGATGAAAAGCTTGGCGTCCGACATGGCGGGAGCCCCCGTCGATGGCCGGCACCTTCACCGCGCGCGGCAAGGGCGGATCGGGCGCCGGAGTCCTTTGGCGAAACGGGTGGTCGTGCGGCCACCCAACGAATCGTATCCTTGAGTCTAGCAGCCTTACGGAATTGGTCATGGCGATCGGGGTAGAATAAACGGATGCCTGAAATATACGATCTGCACACCCACTCGACCGCCTCCGATGGTACCCTGACGCCACCCGAGCTGATCGCTCTGGCCGCACAGAAGGGTGTCGGCGTGCTGGCGCTGACGGATCACGATACTCTCGATGGCCTCGATGTCGCCCAGAGAACGGCGGATGCCGTCGGCTTGATTCTCAGGACGGGCGTGGAGATCTCGGTCTCCTGGGGTGGGCGCACGATCCATATCATCGCGTTGGGGATCGATAGCCGGTGCGAGGAGCTGCGCGGCGGCTTGGCACGTCTGTCGACGTATCGTCGCTGGCGGGCTGAAGAGATCGGCCGGCGCCTCGCAAAGGCGGGGATCGAGGATGCCTTCGAGGGAGCGAAGGCGTTCTCCAACGGGCGCTTGATCGGTCGCACCCACTTTGCCCGCTTTCTCGTGCGCAAGGGCTATGCGCGAAGCGAGCCTGATGTCTTCAAGCACTATCTGGTCAAGGGCAAGCCCGGTCATCTGGCAGGGGAGTGGGCGACCCTCGAGGAAGCGGTGGGCTGGATCTGCGCTGCCGGGGGACAGGCGGTAATTGCCCATCCGGCGCGCTATCGCTTTACCCGTTCCAAGCTGCTTCGACTCATCGCCGAATTCAAGGAGTCGGGCGGTGTCGGTATCGAGGTGGTTTCGGGCAACCACAATCGGGACGAGTGTCTCTACTTCGCCCGTCTGGCGCGGGAGAACGGCCTCTTGGCGTCGGTGGGCTCCGATTTCCACGGACCGGAGAACCCCTGGGCAGGGCTCGGGGACTTGCCCGCGCTGCCGGCGCATTGCACGCCCATCTGGGTCGATTGGGAGGGGCGGGGGTCGTATCCGGGGATCGGGAATCGATCCGGCAAGGGATTTCGTGACCGGCCGTAATAACTAATTGCGTGAGACGCCCTCGTGCAAAGAGGGCAACGCTCAGATCAACTGATACGCGATCGGTGGGTAATGGAGCGACTAACCTGGCAGCGACGCATGCGTTTCCGAAGCGGTACCAATGGCGCAGTTTTTTGAAGTTCACCCCCAGAATCCCCAGTCGCGCCTCATTCGTCGATCGGTGGACATCCTGCAACAGGGCGGTGTCATCGTCTATCCGACCGACTCGTCCTACGCGCTGGGTTGTCGGATCGGCGAGAAGTCTGCCATGGAGCGCATTCGTCGCATCCGCGGTCTGGATGCCGCGCACAACTTTACCCTGGTATGTCGCGATCTCTCGGAGATTACCACCTACGCGCGGATCGACAACCAGGCGTTTCGATTGCTCAAGAGCCTCACCCCCGGTCCCTACACCTTCATCTATCATGCGACCAAACAGGTTCCGCGACGTCTTCTCCACCCCAGGCGAAAGACCATCGGAATTCGCGTGCCGGACAACCCGATCTGCCTTGCGCTGCTGGCGGAGCTGGACCAGCCGATCCTCAGCACGACGCTGATGCTTCCGCACGACGATAGGCCGCTGACGGATCCCTACGAGATACGCGAGCTGTTGGACCTCCAGGTCGACCTGATAATCGATGGCGGCTTCTGCGGTCTGGAGCCGACCACGGTGGTCGACATGACCTTGGAACAACCGACGGTTTCAAGGGTGGGGAAGGGCGACACCTCCCTGTTCGAGGAATGACCGGTATACAATGCGGCGATGAATACCTTGAACAGTATCCAAATGCTGGCGGTGATCGCGCTGCCGGTGCTCTTCGCAATTACGGTTCACGAGGCCGCCCATGGTTGGATGGCCGCTCGTCTCGGTGATGGCACTGCGAAAATGTTAGGGCGCGTGAGCCTGAATCCTCTCAGACACATTGATCCGATAGGCACACTGATCGTCCCAATCGCGACCTTTTTCTTCACCGGTTTTCTCTTTGGCTGGGCCAAGCCGGTGCCGATCAATGGGCGCAATCTCAACCATCCGCGGCGCGATATGGCCCTGGTGGCGCTCGCCGGGCCCGGGGCAAATCTGCTGATGGCGGTGATCTGGGGTTTGGCGGTGCAGGTCGGGGTCCTGCTTTGGGATACCTCCCAATGGATTGCGTTGCCTTTGGTCTACATGGGCGCAGCGGGCGTGCTCATCAACGTGGTTTTAATGGCGCTCAACCTGTTTCCGGTGCTACCGCTCGACGGCGGCCGAGTGCTCAATGCGCTGCTGCCGCCCGCCTGGTCCACGAACTTTTCGCGATTGGAGCCTTACGGCTTGATCGTGCTGGTGGCTTTCCTCGTCACAGGGGTGCTCGGGGCCGTCCTCACACCTGTTATTACCGTGGCCATCGAGCTCATGCCCGGCGCGAATATCGTGAAAGAGATCTTCTTTACCTGACACCCTTGGGACACCGATCTTGAACACCGTCTCTCCCCAGAACAGCCGAGTCATTTCCGGCATGCGGCCTACCGGACGCCTGCATCTCGGCCACTACCATGGGGTGCTCAAGAATTGGCTGGAGCTGCAGCACGAGTACGAGTGCTTTTTCTTCGTCGCCGACTGGCATGCCCTGACCACCCATTACGACGATCCGACCCGGATCCCCGAAAGCATCTGGGACATGGTCGTGGACTGGCTCGCCGTCGGGATCAACCCCGGTTCCGCAACTCTGTTCGTTCAGTCTCGTGTGCCCGAGCACGCGGAGCTGCATCTGCTGTTGTCCATGATCACGCCGCTGGGTTGGCTGGAGCGGGTCCCGAGCTACAAGGATCAGCAGGAGAAACTGAAGGAAAAGGACTTGGCCACGTATGGCTTTCTGGGTTATCCGCTGCTGCAGAGTGCTGACATCCTCATGTACAAGGGGGGACAGGTGCCGGTCGGGGAGGATCAGGTGGCGCATGTGGAGCTCACCCGGGAAATCGCCCGTCGCTTCAATCATCTGTTTGGGCGCGAGCCTGGCTTCGAGGAGAGGGCGGAGCAGGCCAGGAGAAAGATGGGCAAGAAGAACGCCAAGCTCTTCAGCAAGTTGCGCACGAGGTACAGGGAGCAGGGCGATCAGGAGGCACTGGAGGTCGCCCACGCCCTGCTCGAGAGTCAGGGGAATATTACGATTTCCGACCGCGAGCGCCTGTTCGGCTATCTCGAGGGGGGTGGGCGCGTGATACTACCCGAGCCCCGCCCTTTGTTGAGCAAGGCTTCGAAGATGCCTGGATTGGACGGACAGAAGATGTCCAAGTCCTATGGCAATACCATCGCACTGCGTGACGAACCATTGGTTGTCGAGCAGTCCCTGCGCACCATGCCCACTGATACGCAACGGGTTCGCCGCACGGATCCGGGCGATCCGGAGAGGTGCCCGGTATGGCAGCTACACCAGATCTATTCGGATGAGGACATCAAATCCTGGGTCCAGGAGGGGTGCCGCTCGGCGGGAATCGGCTGCGTCGACTGCAAGCAACCCATCATCGACGCCGTGCTCGGCGAGCTGCGACCGATTCAGGAACGGGCGCGCGAGCTGGAGCAGCAGCCAGATCTGGTCCGCAACCTGATCAACGACGGCTGCGAGGCAGCGCGTGATGTGGCGCGAGAGACGATGGAGGAGGTGCGGCTCGCCATGTCGCTGGTGTTCCCTTGACGGTCGAGATACCCGATACCGGGACTATCGCCTCCGGGGGCAGCGATGGCCCATCGCAGCGGGAGATGCCCTTTGCGGTCGTGCAGGGCGCTCCCCTGCTGACGCTTCCCCAGGACCTGTACATTCCTCCGGACGCTTTGGAGGTGTTCCTCGACGCCTTCGAGGGGCCGCTGGACCTTCTGTTGTATCTGATCAAGCGGCAAAACCTGAATATCCTCGATATCCCCATTGCCGAGATTACGGACCAGTACATGGAGTACGTCGATCTGATGAAGGACCTGCGCTTGGAGCTCGCCGCGGAGTACCTGGTCATGGCCGCCATGCTGGCGGAGATCAAGTCACGCATGCTGCTGCCGCGGGTCACCGAGCATGAGGACGAGGAGGATCCAAGGGCTGAGCTGGTTCGGCGACTTCAGGAGTACGAGCGCTTCAAGAAGGCGGCTGCCGATCTAGACACACTGCCACGCCTGGGACGTGATGTCTTCTCGACCCAGACCGAAGTGCCGCCGGGGCACGTGCGGAAGCTGCCGCCAGCCGTGGAGCTACGTGAGCTGCTCTTGGCTCTACGAGAGGTCCTGGCCCATGCCGACCTCTACACCAGCCATCGCATCGAGAAGGAGTCCCTGTCCCTGCGCGAGCGCATGGCGACGGTGCTCGAGCGGGTGCGCGCAGAGGGCTTCGTTGCGTTTGTGCACCTGTTCGCGCTGAGCGAAGGCCGTGCCGGGGTCGTGGTTACGTTTCTGGCCCTGCTCGAGCTCATCAAGGACGCCGCGATCGAGCTGGTTCAGTCCGAGCCCTTCGCGCCCATTCATGCGCGTCTGCGCGGGGCCGACATGTGAACGGAGCTCCACCCCTCAAGCAGATCGTGGAAGGCGCCCTGCTTGCCGCCGGGGGGCCCCTGACCCTCGATCATCTGCTCGGTCTCTTTCCCGACGAGGAACGTCCCAGCCGGGACGCCGTGCTGGATGTCCTCGCGTCCTTGGAGCGGGATTATCGGGATCGGAGTATCGAGCTGGCCCAGGTTGCCGGCGGCTTCCGGGTGCAGGTCCGCCGGGAGCTGGCACCCTGGATAGCGCGCCTGTGGGAGGAGAAGCCGGCCCGCTACTCCCGCGCCCTGCTCGAAACCCTGGCCCTGGTCGCCTACCGCCAGCCCATCACCCGCGGCGAGATCGAGGACATTCGTGGTGTCGCCGTCAGCACCCAGATCGTGAAGACCCTCACCGAGCGCGAATGGATCCGCATTGTCGGCCACCGGGATGTTCCCGGCCGGCCGGCGCTCTTTGCCACTACCCGCAAGTTTCTCGACTACTTCGGGCTACGTTCCTTGAACGACCTGCCGACGCTGGCGGAGATACGCGATCCGGAATTTCTCGGCGACGATCTAGCCCTGGAGGAGCCGGGCGAGGTTTCCGTCGAGGTTCCTGCGTTGACCCACGCGGATGATGACGCTCAAACAGGATTGGATCGCGATGCGAGACCCGGTAACGAATAGGGGCGGTCCGCAGCGCTCCGAGATCGCACGAGCGCCCGTTCGGATCCAGAAAGCCCTGGCAGATGCCGGCCTTGGCTCTCGCCGTGAGATCGAGGGTTGGATCCGCGATGGGCGGGTGCGGATCAATGGCAAGCTGGCCAAGCTGGGCGACAGGATAACCCCCGCAGATCATGTTCGGATCGACGGAAAAGAGGTCAAACGCCGGTCGGCGCGCGCAACGGAGCGTCGGGTGATCGCCTACAACAAGCCGGCGGGAGAGCTGGTGACCCGCCAGGACCCGGAGGGACGGCCCACCGTGTTCGCTCGCCTGCCGCGTCTCGAGTCCGGGCGCTGGATCGCTATCGGCCGGCTCGATATCAATACGTCGGGATTGTTGCTTCTCACCAACGACGGTGAGCTGGCCAACCGCCTGATGCACCCCTCGCGCGAAGTCGAGCGGGAGTACGCCGTGCGCATACTGGGCGAGGTATCCGAAGAGGCACTGATACGCTTGACTCACGGTATCGAGTTGGAGGACGGTCCAGCGCGTTTCGAGGAGATCGTCGAGTCGGGTGGCGAAAGCGCGAACCGTTGGTTTCATGTCTTGTTGCGCGAGGGCCGCAACCGCGAGGTGCGCCGCCTGTGGGAGGCCGCCGGCTGCCGCGTGAGCCGGCTCAAGCGCGTGCGCTTTGGAAATGTCATCCTGGGTCCGCGTGTTTTCGTGGGCCATTGGCGGGACCTTGCCGCGGACGAGCTTGCCGATCTGATGGCGCTTGCGGGAATGGAAAGGCCCAGGTCGCCCCTGAGAAAGAGAGGGGAGGGCAGAGCGAGATCCAAGCCCTGGAAGAACGCGGGGACCCGCAACGCGGAAAAAGGGGGGAAAAAGCGGTCGCGCGAGAAAAGTCGGCCGAGCGATTCCCTCGGCGATTGAGTTGAGACCGGCATGTACCTGCAAGGACTTACCGCCGTCCTGGGAATCTGCCTGATCTCCTCGTTTGTCTCCGCCGAAGTTGTCACGGGACAGGATCCGGAGACCGGATTGAGGTCCTGGACCTGGATTCATGAAGGCGTCTCTGTTCAGCTCAGGCAGCTCCTGCCGGACCAGACCCGTGCCTTTTTCCTCGGGCGAGGGTTCGGGCGCGACGAAGCCGACCGGATCGGCCGGTCATGCGTGTTTCAGACCATTTTCCGCAACGATGGTGCTCGCCCCGTCGAGTACGATTTGGATACCTGGTCGGTTGGTCACCAAAACGGGCGGCTGAAGGTGCGTACCCGGGAGGTTTGGGATCCGGAATGGGTGGCCCGAGGTGTGGATGACGCCGCACGGATCGCCTTTCGGTGGGCCTTGCTGCCGTCCGTGCAAGGATTCGAGCCGGGCGACTACAACTGGGGTATGACGAGCGTCGGCCTGGCACCCGGAGAGCAATTCGATCTCTCGATAACCGTCAATATCGCCGGTGAGCCCGTTGCTACCGAGGTGCCCTCGATCTTGTGTGCCGAGGACCGCTGATGCGAGTATCGCCCATGCGAATGCTCTTTGCGCTTGTGTTGCTGGTTGGATGTGCGCTACCGATCCTGGCCCAGCGACCCGGCACAGGGCTTACGTTGCTGCCGGACAGGTCCAAGGCGCCGGATTTCGAGCTGGAAGACATCGACGGCAACGCCCACCGGCTGTCGGATTACCGGGGCAAGGTGCTCATCATCAACTTCTGGGCGACCTGGTGCCCGCCTTGCAGAGAGGAGATGCCCTCCATGGAGCGGGCCTGGGAGACGCTGAAAGAGGAAGGTATCCTGATGCTTGCGGTGAACGTGGGTGAAGACGAGGACACCATCTTTCGGTTTACGGCAAACTATCCGGTCGAGTTTCCCTTGTTGCTGGACCGCGACTCCAACGTCGTCGGTGAGTGGCCGGTTCGCGGGTTGCCCACGACCTTCGTGGTCGATCGGGAAGGTCGCTTGGTCTATCGTGCGATCGGCGGGCGGTCGTGGGACGACGCCGAATTGCTCGCGCCGATCCGAGCCCTGACGAGGTGAGCGATGAAACAACTGCAGATCCAAGATGCCGGCTTGCTGCGCGATCGATGCTACATCGGTGGCGACTGGGTGTCCGCTGACGACGGGGCCCTGCTGGAGGTCAATGACCCCGCTACAGGCGAGATTCTGGCGCGCGTGGCGAGCATGGGCGCGGACGAGACCCGGCGCGCCATCGAGGCCGCGGAGCAGGCTTGGCACCCTTGGCGCAAGCTGACGGCCGCCGAGCGGTCGGCATTGCTCAGACGCTGGCAGGAGCTGATGCTGGAACACCAGGAGGATCTGGCGCTTCTCATCACCTCGGAGCAGGGCAAGCCTTTGGCCGAGGCCCGTGGCGAGGTTGTCTACGCCGCCTCGTTCATCGACTGGTTCGCAGAGGAGGGACGCCGGATCTACGGAGATCTGATTCCGCCGCACCAAAGCGACAAACGTGTCCTGGTCCTCAAGCAACCGATCGGGGTCTGCGCAGCCATTACGCCCTGGAATTTCCCCGCCGCCATGCTTACGCGCAAGGCGGGCGCGGCCCTGGCCGCCGGTTGCACCCTTGTGGCGAAGCCGGCGGAGGACACGCCCCTGACGGCTCTGGCGCTCGGTGTTCTTGCCGAGCGGGCCGGTTTCCCCCCCGGTGTCCTCAACTTGGTTGTCGGGGATCCCGTGCGGATCGGGGGGGAGCTGACCTCGAATCCGATCGTCCGGAAATTGAGCTTCACCGGCTCCACACAGGTCGGGCGCCTGTTGATGCGCCAGTGCGCGGATTCCGTCAAGAAGCTGTCCCTGGAGCTCGGCGGCAACGCCCCCTTCATCGTGTTCGACGATGCGGACCTGGATGCAGCCGTCGCGGGGGCCATCCAGTCCAAGTACCGCAACTCGGGCCAGACCTGTGTCTGCGCCAACCGCATCTTGGTACAGGACGGCATCTACGACGCCTTTGCCGAGCGTCTGGTTGCGCAGGTTGCAGATCTGAAGGTCGGACCCGGATTGGGTGCGGGGATCGCTCAGGGACCGCTGATAAACAGGGACGCGGTCGAGAAGGTCGAGGCCCACATCGCCGATGCCCTGGAAAAGGGCGCGCGCCTGATCATGGGAGGCGCCCGCCACACCCTGGGCGGAACCTTCTTTCAGCCCACGGTGCTGGCGGATGTGACCCGGGAGATGCGTTTGGCCCGAGAGGAGACCTTCGGCCCCGTGGCGCCCCTGTTCCGTTTTCGTACCGAGGAAGAGGCCGTGTCCATGGCCAATGACACGGAGTTCGGATTGGCCGCCTACTTTTACAGCCGCGACCTGGGTCGGGTTTGGCGCGTCGCCGAGGCACTGGAATATGGAATGGTCGGCGTTAACAGCGGCATCATCTCCACCGCTGTTGCTCCCTTCGGTGGTATCAAACAGTCCGGCGTGGGTCGCGAGGGGTCCCGTTACGGCATCGAGGAATACCAGGAGATCAAATACGTGTGCCTGGATGTTGGAGGCTGAGAGTGGATGCGTCGCCTCGCGTTTTTTGGACGGCAAGTTTGGACGGCGGTATTTTCAGGACTGTCGCGATCCACTTGGCGGTTCGACCGATTGCCGGTGTACCTCGTAGGGTCCGCTTCGCGGACCAATTGCTGTGTATGATCAAGCCGAACCCGTAGCACGGGGACCCGATTGGCCCCTGTGAAACAACACTCAGCCAGCGCGCGGAAGGTCGCAAGCATCCCCGATCAATCGGCGCTGACACCTGTCTTCCTGGCCAACATGCGGTCGCGCTTCAAAGCCGAGGTCAATCGCATGACGGGCGGTGGCATGAGGCGGTTGCTCGCCGATCACCCGGACGCGGAGCGCCTGAGCTTTCCGCTCGCATACCTTTACGCCTTTCGCTGGCTGCGCCGGGAGGTTCCGAGTGCCGAGTATCGGCGTGCGGTTCTTTCGGCCTTCAAGGGGTCGAAGCAGGCATTCCTTCTGGACCTGTTTGCGCATTGCTCCGACGCGTCCGAGCTCGTGCACGCGTACATCGAGCAACTAAGCGGCGCCGAATCGAGCAACACGGTCCAGCGGCGACAACTCTTGGAGTTGCTTGTCCAGAGCGACCAGGATCCGGAGCGCCTCGCGGCTCGGCTGTTGAAAGTCTGGGAGGGGCTTGGACTGCTGCGACAATCCTATGCCGAGGCTTACCGCGACCTGGCGCGGGACGAGCGCAACCGCTATGGTGACATGTTGGGGCCCGACGATTCGGAGCGGCTTGCGTTGCTCGATGCGATGCCGGAGCCGGAAAGCAGCGCCGGCAGCCGCTTCGACAAGTTGGGCGTCATTCCGGCGATGGGCTGTCCCCAGACCTGCCGGCATTGCATGTTCATCTGGCGTCCTCCGATGCGCGATACCCCGGACCCGGAGTCCCTGTTCCGGACGGTCAATTCCCTGACCGAGCGCCTGCTCTTCACCGGTGGTGACCTGACGCGCCACCTGGACAGCTTCATCCGGGCCATCGGCTCCATGGATCGGATTCGCACCTTCGCCATCCTGCTCAACGGTGATTTCGCCGACGATCCGGATGTCGCGGACAAGATTCTCGGCGAGATGGCGGCGGCGATTCGAGACCGCCCAGCGGCTTGGAAACGGGCGCAAATCCTGTTGCAGGTCAGCTTCGACGAGCTCCATCAAGAGGTGGTTCTAGGTCGTAACGGCAAGCTCGGGGAGCGCATCCCCGTGGCCAAGATTGCCAACATCGTCGAGCGTGCACCCTGTTATCCGGAGATTCAGCTTTGCCTAGTACACAAGCAGAATCCTCTGAGCTTCTCCATGGACCTGTTCAAACGCGGTGTATTCGGTCGTTTGGTGCAGGAGCTGAGCCACCGCGGGCACCGGGTGCGTGTCCTGAGCTCCGCGCCCTCGCCACGGCTGAAGCGCCACCCGTTGGACCCCGCACGTACGGGGCAGGTGGTGAAGGATGCGAGCTTTGTGTTGGCGCGCTATCCGGACCGACCGATCCTGCTCAGCAGCTCGACCGTCGACGGCTACGGCCGTGCCAGCCTATTGGACGAAGGCGAGACCGTGAAGGAGCAGGACCTGCTGCGACAGGTGCTGGAAGGGAAGGCGCCGGCCGGGGAGGGATTCGATACGGACCTGATGTTCTGGTTCAACGGATGGGTAACCCTGTTCTCCGCCGTCCACATCTGTCTCGGGGACCTGTACCTGGATGGAATCGAGACTATCCTGGCCCGTTGCCACAAGGATCCCTTGACGAAGGCGCTCGCGTGCTTCGACCTGCGGTTGCTCG
>JAJDOL010000369.1 GCA_022340195.1 Chromatiaceae bacterium | reverse complement strand
ATCTTGCGCTGAAAAAGACCGTTGAAGACTTGCGCCGCCTGTGCGAAAAGCACAAGGCGCGTTGTTCGTTCAGGAAGAGGAGGTCGCCTATCCGCTCTAAGGAAGAGCCGACCGAACCGCCGCCGACTAAGCGTTGCGGCCGCGTTTTTTGACTGGCGAATACCCTGCGTCCAGGAATTTGGACGCAGAGCGGGGATGAGACGGTGGTGAGCGACAAGAACGTCGCCGGGATGATTCGCGAAGGGTATTGGTTATCCGGCAGTTTAGGAGTAAAGACGCATTAGGTATTTTTGTGTGGCGTGTTTTTTTTTGCCGGTTGGCTAGAGGGAATTTCGCAAAAACCTTGCGCCGGCAAATCGAGTGCGCTATTGAACTTGCTCGATAAGTTCTGAAATGCGATCAATGCCGTCAGCTCGAGAATTCCGTCATCATTGAAATGCGCTCGCAGTTGTTCCATCAGTTCTTTCGTGACTTTTCTGTCTGAAAACGTAACTGCCTCTGTATATTCCAACACGACTTTCTCTCGCTCGCTGAAGCTGGCGCTTTCCCGCCAATTTTCCAGAGCTGCTACCTTTTCCATTGAGCCAGACCTCCTGGCTAGGGTGGCGGAGTTTATGTCGACACAGAAACGGCACCAGTTTATCTGAGATACTCTCACCGTAATGAGTGATCGGATCTCTGGGCTAAGCGGGGAGCTGCGCCGCTCCAGTGCTCCATAAAGCGCGGCGACGGCCAAGAATAGCCTTGGAACCCTCGCCCAAACGAGCGCCGGTTTCAACACCTGACCGTACTTGCGCCGCTGATTCCAGAAAAACGGACGGAGGTACCATGGGCACTTAGCCACATCCCGCTCAGTGATCCACATTATTGGATAAAAATTGCGTCCCCGAGGCCGGGCATCGACTCACGCCGTGGCTTGGGTTGACTCAACGAAAAACGGCTTAAAAGCGATTGCTCCTAAGCCGTTGGCTAGATTGGCTCCCCGGAGAGGACTCGAACCTCTGACCTAGTGATTAACAGTCACCCGCTCTACCGGCTGAGCTACCGAGGATTACGAAGGACGGCAGTATAAGGGCGCATCCGCGTGGGGTCAAACTACTGCATACGCTCGTGCCTGTCGGGATCGGATGAGCAAAACAGGTTATCAGCTGATCAACCGCTTTCCGGCACAAGGACTGTAGCTGTCGTCCTTGTTTGCTTTCTCCGCCAGTGCTTCCTTGAGCGCATCGCGCAGCGTGCGCAGCACTTTGATACGTGCGTATG
This sequence comes from Chromatiaceae bacterium, assembly GCA_022340195.1. GTDB lineage: Bacteria > Pseudomonadota > Gammaproteobacteria > Chromatiales > Chromatiaceae > Thiosymbion. Next base: position 9,765 of record JAJDOL010000369.1, on the reverse strand, counting down.
GTTTGTCGTCACCCTCCACCAGCGTCCAAGCGGCGTACTCGGTGCTGGTTCGTACCACCATCTCGTTGACCGCCGCTTTGTACTCGGGCCATTTCTCCCGGTTGCGCCAGTCCTCGTCCGTGATCTTGAATCGCTTGTAGGGAACCTTTTCTCGGTCCTCGAAGCGACGTAACTGCTCTTCCTGGCTTACCTGTAGCCAAAACTTGAGCAGGATGGTCCCGCTCTCGATCAGTTGCTCCTCGAACTGGTTGATCTCGGAGTAGGCGCGACGCCATTCGGCGTCGGAGGCGAAACCCTCGACCCGTTCCACCAGGACCCGACCGTACCAGGAGCGGTCGTAGATGGTGATGTACCCCGCGCGGGGGATGTGACGCCAGAACCGCCAGAGATAGTGGTGAGCCATCTCCTCGTCGGTCGGTGCAGCGACCGGGATCGCACGATAGAGGCGAGCGTCGATGGCATTGGTGAAGCGGCGGATAGCACCGCCTTTGCCGCCGGCGTCGACGCCTTCGAAAACCAGCACCAGTGAGCGTTGTTTGTTGTAAGCATCCCACGCGAGCTCGTTGAGCTCCGTTTGCAGCGCCCGGAGCTCCGACTTGTATGTCGACTTGTCCAAGGATACGGATAGGTCGAGCTGATCGAGCAAGGTGACCTGGGCGCTGGATACCTCGGGCACCTCCAGGTTACCCGAGGTAGGAGGTGGCTCTGGAGTTGGAGCCTGACTCAGGCGGACCTTGATCGCGTGCAGGAGAGTCTTACCCACCGTGAGGTCTCGGTAGCGCCTGTCCTCCGCCTCGATCAGGTACCAGGGCGCGGTGCCCCTATCCGTGAGGCGAATGACCCGCTCGGCTATGTGCTCGTAATCCTGATAATGCTCATGAAATTTTCCTTTCTTTGGAAGCATCTTCCAACGGCTGCGGTCGTCGCGCGAGAGCTCCTTTAAGCGCGCTTTCTGATCGGATTCGGAAAGGTGAAACCAGAACTTCACGATCAGGGCGCCGTCGCTGATGAGCATTCGCTCGAAATCCACGATGCGGTTGAGCTCGGCGTCCAGCTCGGCGTCATTGCACAGACTATTGAAACGATGCTCGATCGGAGCCTGGTACCAGCCGCCGAACAGGATAGCCAGATTCCCGCGCGGGGGTAGCGCGTTCCAAAAGCGCCAGTAGCGCGGCCGCTGGCGTTCCTCGTCCGTCTCGTCCCAGAAGGCGAATGTGCGCATGCCGCGTGTGTCGAGCCACTCGTTCAGGCGGTTGACGACCTCGCCCTTGCCCGCGCCCTCGACGCCTGAGATAAGGATGATCACGGGGATGTCAGTCTGCAGCAACTCGCGCTGTACCAGTATGAGTTGGGTGCGCAGGGCCTCTTGCTGGGCCTTGAAGGATGCCTTGTCGACGGTTCGTCCGACCTTGGTTGCCTCGAACATGCGCTGACCTCTCGTGATTGTTTTAGGTTTCTCAGTATCGTAAAGCCGTATACGCCGGTGTTGTCGTTCCCGACCGGTCGCAGCCGCTTGTTCTAAACGATCGCCGTTGGCTCCGTAGGCGCTTCGACAGGTCTTGGATTACCGTCCTCGCCGATCGCAACGTAGCTGATCGTCGCCTGGGCGACCTGCTCCCGACTTTCCGGATCCAGCTCACGCCGTGCCCAGGCCCGTACGCCAACGGTCAACGAGGTGGTGCCGACACGTTCGAGGCGGGCGTACAGGTCTACCAGGTCTCCGACCAAAACCGGGGCAAGAAACCGGAACTCGTTTACCGCCACCGTGGCGACCCGCCCCTGTGCGGCTTGGATCGCTACCGTCCCTCCTGCGATGTCTGCTTGGGACAGGAGCCAGCCGCCGAACACGTCGCCGTAGAAATTCGTGTCCGCCGGCATGGCCACGACCCGAATAGCGAGCCGCCAGTGCCACGGATTCGCGTCCTCGTAAAAGTCCTGGTCCTTCACCGGTGACCCTCGTAGAGGCGGTCGAGATCCCGGTGATACTTCTCCAGTATAAGCTTCCGTTTGGGCTTGAGGGTGGGAGTCAAGAGTCCGTCATCGACGGTCCAGGGTCCTTCCACCACCGCAAGTCGCGGTATCTTGGCGTGGCCGGGAAAGGTTCGCAGAGCTCCCCCGACCCGCTCGATCAGGATCCGCTCCAGTTGCGGATTAAGGCGCTCGGCTATCGGACTGGAATCCAGCCCCTCGCGAGCGGCGAGCAGCGCGTAGGCTTCTGGATCCAGTACGGCGAGGGCCGTCAGATAAGGGTGCCCTTCACCGGCGATGAGCACCTGCGAGAAGAGGCTGTCCAGCGTAATGGCCATCTCCAGATCCGTGGGAGCAACCTTTTCGCCGTTGGAGAGTACGATGAGGTCTTTGAGCCGGCCGGTGATGACGATGTGGTTGCCTTCCATTCGCACCTGATCGCCGGTGTGCAGCCAGCCTTCGTCGTCCACGGTTGCCGCAGTGGATTGCGGTTGTTGCCAGTAACCCAACATCACGCTCGGCGACTTCACCAGGAGCTCGTTGCGGGCGCCGATACGGATCTCGATGCCGGGAAGAGGTGGTCCGACGCTGTGCGGGAGGTTTTCCTCCAGTGGGCTGAGGCTGACCACCGGGCTTGCCTCGGTGAGGCCGTATCCCTGCACCAGCGGCACGCCCAGGCTAATGAAGAAGCGCGCAATCTGCGGCGGAATGGATGCGCCGCCCGAGACCGCAACGCGCAGCCGACCGCCCAGGCGCTCGCGGATTTTCCGTCCTACGAGTCTGTCCAGCAGCGGAGCGAAGAGGAGGTCCGCTGACCAGGAGCGGCGGGTCTGGGAATACTCGAAGGCATGCCAACCGACGCTGACTGCCGCGTTGAATAGCTTACGTGATAGCACCGGCTCGCCCGACAGCTTGGTCCGGATCTTGGCGTAAACCCGCTCGAAGATCCGCGGGACCGCGATGAGAACGGTTGGGCGAACAATCTGCAGATCTTCGGCAAGCTGAGCGACGGAGCGCGCATAGGCTACGCTCGATCCCGTCATCATGGGCAGGTAATAACCCCCAGTGCGCTCCAGCGTGTGCGAGAGGGGCAAGAACGACAGGAAACGGTCCTGCGGGAATGCCTGTATGCGGCGAAGCACCGCTTCGGTGTTCCAAAGAATATTATGGTGGCTGAGCATTACGCCCTTCGGGGCTCCCGTGGTTCCGGAGGTGTAAACGAGGGTGGCCAGGTCTGCGGATTTTTCAACCAGGTCGACCAGCTCGCCCCGAGCACCCGTGAGCCATTGCTCCATAGATGTGTATTCCACGCCATCCGTGCTCCCTTCGCCCGCAGGCTCCAGCACCAGGACTCGTACCTTGTGATCCAGGCCGGTAAGCACCGGAGCCAGTGTTTCGACCTGGTTACTGGATTCAAGCAACAGCAGACGGACACCGGCGTCCTCTAAGATGTGCCGGATGTTATCCGGACGGTCGATCGTGTACAGGGGAACCGTGACCAAGCCCAGACCCAAGGAGGCCATATCGAAGTAGACCCACTCGGGCCGATTGCCCAGTTGAAGGGCGACTCTGTCTCCAGGGTTCAGCTTTTCGCGTCGCAGGGCCGCCTGCCAGAGACCGGCGGTTTCCGCGGTTTGTCGCCAGCTGGACTGGATCCAACCGCCAGATGCGGCGTCATAATGGATGTAGGCCACCCCGTTCGGCGAGCGGCGCACGCGCTCCAACATCAGGCCGGTGAGGGTCTTCGCCTCGCTTGATAGGATGATGTCGGCGCCGGTTGTTGGTGCCATGATGCTTCTTGTGTCGGGGTCCCGGTCGAGATTGAAGACTAACATAGCGAAATCCCTGCATGTCGAGATGACACCGTAATTCCGCAAAAGATTGGCGACGCCGCCGAGAGCCTTTACGGCCTCGGACGCCTCTTCGAGCACCTGCCTCACCATCTCGGTTTGGCGCTGCAACAGGGACTGGGTACTTTCGAGGATGGCCCGATTGGCATCTGTCAGTGTCTGAACGTTCTTGCTCTGGGTCTCGATTTTCAAACACGGACGAGGGGCCGGCACGAACCGATACCGAAATAAAAGCCGGGAGGGATACCTCTAGCGCGTATACTTCCGGTAACGCTTCAGAATTTCGCCGAGCGGGAGGTGAGCTCAAAACACATCCCGACGACAGCCGACTTTACATGTATACACTGATGAAATCCGAGCAAGCCAAGCCCGGAAGTAACGCCACAGGGTCCCGGGAGTACGAGCAGAAGAAAGTGGCGCAATATGCCGATTTCGATGCCGCTGTGGCGGCGTGCGACCAAGCCAACCGGGAGCACCCGGATCGGCATTATCTGATGAACGACTCGGGCAAAGAGTTTTACGCGGATAACTGGATCGATTAACCACAAGTCCCGAGGTGTCGCGGCCGTTTGCGTCGCCCCCTCCAGCTCTGGATTCCTTTGTGCTGCGCCGAGCGGCGCTTCTAACGGCACGGCATCATAGAACGCACGGCCAAAGCAAACTGGATGTGCGGCAAACGTGCCGGTCGCCCGACGGCGACCGTAATTGACCGAGAAAACCTAACACGAATTGAGGTAAGAACATGAGTCATCGAATCGCTTTGCGGCGAACATTGGCACTATTTTTGGGAACCGTCCTAACAAGCGGCATAGGGACCAGTTTCGCCTTCGATATGGGCAACATGATGAATCCTTCCAAATGGATGGGAGGCGGTGGCGATCGCGATCGCGACTATTATGACGATGGCCCTGGGGGTGGTCCCGGTTATGGCTATGGCGGACCTGGTGGATACGGTGGTCCCGGTTATGGCTACGGCGGTCCCGGTGGATACGGTGGTCCAGGCTACGGCTATGGTGGTGGTCCCGGAGGATATGGCGGTCCCGGTTACGGCTACGGAGGACCTGGTGGATACGGTGGTCCGGGTTACGGCTATGGTGGTCCCGGAGGATATGGCGGACCGGGTGCTTACGGTGCCCCCGGTGGGTACGGATCTCCGGCCGGCTCCGGCGCGGACGTCGGCTCACCGCCAGCCGGCGCCGGTTCAAAGTCCGAGGTCGAAGCCCTCCGAGAGCGGATCCGGGAACTGGAAGCCGCGGGAGTCCGCTAATCGAAACGCGAGATCGAAAACCCGGCCATCGCTGATCGTGCTTGATCCGGAAAGCACGAGTACGTAATCCCTAAAGAAGCGAAAGCGCGTGCCCCGGGTCGAAGTGCTGACCGAGCCGACGGTTCAATTACCTCATATGCGAGCGTCGGCTCGGACCAAGCGCGACAGAGCGATAAGCGAGTGCAACAGCCTCGTCTCGGTTTTAGCGAGGCTGAGGCTTTGCATAACGGCGTATTTGGCGTATCGTGGGAAAGTTAGCGCCATCCGGTCGGCGTATCCCGTCTCTCGGTTGACCTTCCTTCCCTTAAGGTTCACCCGGAACGATCTGCTTTGCCCCGCCTAGACTGGCCCAGAAAAACCCTGGGTAGGCCAACCCAGGAGTATCCATGGCTTTTTCCGCACTCGGCCTTTCGGCCGAACTTTTGCGCGCCGTTGCTGCGCAGGGCTACGCCCGACCCACCCCAATCCAGTCACAGGCGATTCCGGCCGTGCTGTCGCGCCGCGACATCCTCGCCGGTGCCCAGACCGGGACCGGCAAGACCGCCGCTTTTACCCTGCCGATGCTGCAATTGCTGAGCGAGTCGACGGGCCAACACCACTTGCCCCGTTCCCTCGTGCTGACACCGACCCGGGAGCTCGCCGCCCAGGTGGGCGAGAGCGTTAGCACTTATGGGCGGCATTTGCCACTGCGCTCGATGCAGATCTTCGGGGGTGTCGGTATGGGACCGCAGCTCGCGCAGCTGCGCCGTGGTGTCGACATCATCGTTGCAACGCCCGGGAGACTGCTCGATCATGCCGGTCAGCACAACGTCGACCTTTCGACGATCGAGCTCCTGGTCCTCGACGAGGCCGATCGGATGCTGGACATGGGCTTCATTCATGACATCCGCCGAATCGTCAACCTGCTGCCGCGGGAGCGACAAAATCTGCTGTTCTCCGCCACCTACTCCCGCGAGATCGAGCAGTTGGCAAAAGGGCTTCTGAATCATCCGCAACGAATCGAGGTCGCCCCTCGTAACACCGCCGCAGAGACCGTAAAGCAGCTGATGTACTCGGTAGCCAAAGAGCAAAAGCGCGCGCTGCTGTCTCACCTTATTCGATGTGGCGATTGGCAACAGGTGCTGGTGTTTACCCGCACCAAGCACGGGGCGAATCGGCTCGCGCAGCAATTGGAGCGTGACGGAATTACCGCCGCTGCGATTCACGGAAACAAGAGCCAGGGCGCGCGCACGCGGGCACTGGCCGATTTCAAGCGCGGTGCGGTGCGCACGCTGGTTGCTACCGATATCGCCGCCCGCGGGCTCGATATCGATCGATTGCCCCAGGTTGTGAACTTCGAGTTGCCGCACGTGCCAGAAGATTATGTGCACCGCATCGGCCGCACGGGGCGTGCGGGCGCCGAGGGCACCGCTATCTCGCTTGTCTGCGCCGATGAGCGCGCATTGCTTGTCGGCATCGAGAAGCTGCTGGAACGTCGAATCAAGTGCGAAGTGGTAACTGGACTCGAGAACGATGGCGCGACCACTGTCGCATTGAGGTCCAACGAGCGCCGGCCTAATCCGGAACATGTCCAGCGCAAAAAACACGCAAGGACGCAATCGAGCAACCGCGATCGTGCCGCTCGCGATGCTGCCTCGCGTCATCGGGGACGCGGAAGCAGAACCGCCAACAGCGGCAACAAACGCAGCCCCGGCATTTGACCGAATTCAGAAATTTCCAACTTCGCGGGGTGGCCTCGGGCTGCACCGTAAATCCTTCGCGACCGGCATGTGCATCGGCCGGGCCGATGAATCCTTTTCTTCGATGCACTTTTTTTCCGAGAGACCGAGACTGATGAATATTTATGTTGGCAACCTGGCCTACGGCGTAACCCAGGACGAACTGCGTGAGACCTTCGGAGCTTATGGCCAAATCGAGAGCGCCAATCTGATCACAGACAAGTTTACCGGCGAGTCCAAGGGCTTCGGATTCGTCGAGATGCCGAACAATTCAGAGGCCGACGCAGCAATCAAGGCCCTGAACGAAACGCCGCTGAAAGGCCGCAACATGAAGGTTAACCAGGCCAAGCCTCGCGGCGATCGCCCTTCGCGGGGCCGCCATTTCTAAGCAAGCGACGGCTAAACGAAAGTCGCTGGGGGAGCAGGGATGCGTCCCCCCTCATACATACTTACCCTGCGCCTAAGTCAGGCTCCGGTGCAGGTTCTTCTCGAATCGGCCGTATCTGACGGAACCGAGCGGTCGGGAAAAGGAATCATCATGAACACTGCCATCGCCAAGAAGCAGTCCGAACACACAACTATCCTCGTTAGTAATCTCGCCCAGGACGCGAGAGAGGAGGATATTCAATCACTGTTTGAGCGATACGGATCCGTTTCGGCGGTTCGGCTGATCCTTGGCGCTACCAATCGTAGGGGTGACGGCTGTTGTTCTTTGAAGATGAAGGGACGCCAGGCCAAAGCGGCGATCAGCGCACTCGATGGCAAGACATTCAGGGGATCGATCTTGCGTGTAAGCGAGGCTCATGCCGAACCCAGTGCTGGGGGTGCGGCGCCCCGGGTCGCGGAGGATGAGTTTATTAGAGGTGCGCGTCGGCTCACCTACGAGGTGGCTTCGGTGGACAAAGCAGCGATGCCGGCAGGCATCGAGGGAGATGATTGGTATCGCTACGTTCTGTCGAGCGGACGCTCTCGAATCACTGGCTTCCACCGCGGCTCGCGTGAGGAGGTCGAGGAGTACGCCAACCATTGCGCTGAGGAGTTCAATCTACGCAGCAGCCGGGGGAAAAGCGCTCGGCCCATGGCTCCTGCGAAGAAGACCTGATTTTCGACTCGGCCTTTCCTTTCGGGGAGCGCTGCCTCAGCCCGTGCGCTCGCTGGCGCAGCCAGTCCACCGTCTTGGTTGCCGCGCGCTCCGCCCGGATCGGGTCGGTATCGAAATGACGGCCGGTCTGGTGTTATCGCCCAGTCGTTTGCGGGGTAAGCACCTTGAGGTTTGTCGCTGCGTCGGCGGTGATCTGGATGGCTCGTTCCAGGATGGCCTGTGGTGTGTAAAAATGGGGGGAGAAGCGAATCCCTCCACCGCGCTGGGCGCAAATGACCCCCTGTCTCGTAAGCGCTTTAAAAAGTTCTCGGTTGTCGGTGTCGGGGACGCGGAAGGTCAGGATGCCGGCACGGCGCTTTGGTTCCCTGGGGCTCAGTAGCTCGAACCCACATTTGTCGATCAACTCGATAAGGAAGCTTGTGCGCTCACCCACGGCTGCCTGGATTTGATCGATCCCCATTTCCAACAGCAGTGACAAGCTGGCATCCAGGGCGTGGCCTCCGAGCATGTTCGGGCTTCCACACTCGAATCGCGTGGCATCCGGGGCTGGCGTCCAATCCATGCGGTCGTAATCACCGCGATGCTCCACCATGTGCCAGCCGTACTGATACAGCTTAAGACGAGGGCGGACCTGGGGATTCACGTAAAGCAGGGCGACGCCCTCGGGACCCAGCATCCACTTGTGGCCGTCGGCGACGACGAAGTCTGCCTTGGTTCGCGTAAGATCAAAGGGTACGACACCGAGGCTTTGGATTGCGTCAACACATAACAGAATATCTCGGTTGCGGCAAAAGCGTCCTAATAGCTCCAGGTCCAAGCGCAGTCCCCTTGCGTACTGAACCGAGCTCACCGCCATCAGACGTGTGTTCGCGTCGCACATGGCGATCAAATCCGCCTCCGGATTGGACGACGCATAGAGATCGAGCTGCCGATAAGCGATTCCTTCGCTGCTCAGCGACTCCCACACGATACGGTTCGACGGAAATTCCTGGGCGATTCCCAGGACGTTGTCACCCGGTTTCCAGTCGACCCCGTAGGCGATGATCGACAGAGCTTCGGAGGTGTTCTTTGCCAATGCGATGTCTGTCGGCGATGGGGCGTTGATCAGGTCCGCCAGCCGCTGCCGCAGCCGGGTTTCGGTGTGAATCCAGGCGGGATAGCTGGCCGCACCCCGCGTACCATTCTCCTGGGCGAAGCGGTTTACGGCATCGACGGTCCGTTTTGGCCAGGGGGCGACAGCGGCATGGTTGAGGTACAGGATATCAGCGGATAGGGAAATTTCGGGATGCATGCTGTGGCCGTGTCAACGTAAATACGCGATATTACTCCATCCACCCAAGCACATTTGCGGAGCTTTCGGAATCTCGGGCCCTTGCGGGCCTCGGCGGCAGTTTGGGCGGACGATTCGTCCGGAGTGAGAGTTGCCCGGATCGACTGGTACTGGCTGCGCCGGTTTTTTCTTCTTTGGGTTGGAGGGGCGCATCGGCATCCCCTGCTCTGGGAGGTGCGCAAGGCTTCGGAGTCGTTTCCGTGCATTCAAGCAGATTCGCCGGCAGAGCTTAACCCGATCGCTCCCTGTGCTAACCTTGAGCTGATTCGCGTCATTTAGATCCGGTCGCGCAATTATTGGGTAGATACTATGAAGAAGTGGATAGCGGCTCTCCTTCTGTTGGCTCCCATGATAGTGACCGCAGGACCCGCCGGCGTCTTGAAATTTTCTTCCGAGTTGGAAGCCGAGTTGCGTAGGATCGTCGAGGGTGAATTGGCAGCCGATTAACCGGGCAGAGCCGGCGACGCCCTGTGATGCAACCTTGTCCGACGATCGACCTGAAGCTAATCGAGATCGCCCACCGGCTGCTT
>JAJDOL010000347.1 GCA_022340195.1 Chromatiaceae bacterium | reverse complement strand
CTCCCCAGCGCCGTCGGATTACTGGGCGGAACCGTATCCCTCATTGGCGGCCACGGTACCGCGATTGCCTGGGCACCAAGAATTGCCGAGGATTTCGGCGTCACTAACGCCATGGAGGTCGGAGTCGCCTGCGCCACCTTTGGCCTGATCCTCGCCAGCCTCATGGGCGGACCAATCGCCAAGCTCCTGATCACGCGCTACGATCTGAAGCCAACCCAGCACCAGACACAGGACGTGGGGATCTCCAACGAACAGAAAAGAGAAGGGATCGACCATCTGGATTTTCTCGATGCCATCCTTGCGATTCATGTGAGCGCGATCCTCGGATTCCTGTTCAACGAAGGTCTGGCCGAGCTCGGGCTCAAGCTGCCTTTATTCGTCACCTGCCTATTCGCCGGCATCCTGCTGACCAACCTGGTCCCGAAGAACTACCCTCGCATCACGGGCACCGAATGGCCGACCCGCAAGCCGGCCATTGCCTTGATTGCCGACATATCCCTAGGCACCTTCCTCGCCATGTCGCTGATGAGTATGCAGCTTTGGACGCTGATCGACCTGGCCGGACCCATATTCACAATCCTGGGCGCCCAATTCCTGGTCGCGGTCGCCGTTAACCTTTTCGTGGTCTTCCCCGCCATGGGCCGAAACTACGATGCCGCAGTCGTCTCTGCCGGCTTCGGCGGCATTTCCCTCGGTGCCACCCCCACCGCGATGGCCAACATGGCTGCGGTCACCCAGCGCTACGGCGCCTCTCACCTTGCCTTCATCATCGTGCCGCTGGTCTGTGCCTTTTTCATCGACCTGATCAACGCGGTCCTGATCCCCTTCTTCCTGGCCAATTTCTGATAAACGCTCAAAGACTCGAGCCAAGCTTCAACCCTGAGCCTGAGCTACCTCGCGCTGATGATCAGTTCCTATTGCCGCTTCGCGCTTGCCCTTCTGGCGCTCCTGGCGGCAGGCTGTACGGCAGCGACTGCGACCAGAGAGCCGCGACCGGTACTGGATAGCGAAGGCGCGGACTACAGTTCGGCGGACATTCGCGTCCGGCTCGTCGGAGCCCTGCGGGCAGGGGATACAGGCACGCTGGTCCAGGATCCGGGCTGGATCGAGTACATACTTGCCATCGAGAACACCGGCAGCAAGCCGCTTACCATCCACGATGTGAAACTCCTGAATCTGGACGGGCGCTATCTGGACTCGGCCGTGTCCTATGAGCAGGTCGACTCACCCCCCGATAAAGCGGCCGATGTGGCGGGGAGCCTTGCCAGAAGCGCTGCCGGTGCCGCCGCCGGACAGGCCATTCCCTACGGTGGAACCATCGTCGGCATCCTATCCGGGGCCCTGTCCGCTTCCACGGCCGAGTCAAGGGGACGGGCAAAGCAAGAGCTCGACCAGCGCAAGTTGAAGAACGTCGAGCTCGCCCCCGGGGGGAGCGTGACCGGAAGCGCCTTGCTGCCCCATGTAACCAATCCCAAGTCCTTGGTCGTGGATTACGGTCACGGAGACGTCACGGAGCGGATCGAGATCCTTTTCTCGCACCGGCCCAAAGACGGCTGAGTCTCGTTCAAGCCAACAAGTTAAGGCTCACGCCGCGCCGACGGAGCTCATAACCCGCCAACCCACCCAATCGATGCTCGGCATTTCCGATCCCGCAATCGAGTCTGCCGGCGGGGAAAAAGAATCGCATCCCACGGCGGCACCAACTTCCCACTCGAAGGCAACGTCATGAACAAGCCAGTCGCATCAGAAGAACCCACGCCCGAGCCCGAACACACCCGCGTAGGCCTGTCCAAAGAGGCCCTGAAACGGGCCTACATCGACAACCTCTTCTACCTGCAAGGACGCTTCCTGGAGGTGGCTACGGCGCACGACCTGTACATGGCCGCCGCCTACACGGTGCGGGATCGATTGCTGGAGCGATGGATCAATTCGGCGCGAACCTACAAGAAGAAAAATGCGCGCACGGTCTGCTATCTGTCCGCCGAGTTTCTCCTCGGACCCCATCTGATGAACAATCTGATCAACCTGGGGATCCTGAATGACGCCCGGAAAGCGGGCGAAGAGCTAAATCTGAATTTCCGCGCCATCATCGAGCAGGAGGAAGAGCCGGGGCTCGGCAACGGCGGCCTCGGGCGGTTGGCTGCCTGTTACATGGACTCCTTGGCCAGTCTGCAGATTCCGGCCATCGGCTACGGCATCCGTTACGAGTTCGGCATCTTCGATCAGCGCATCGAGAACGGCTGGCAGGTTGAGCGAACCGACGCCTGGCTCAGAAGCGGTAATCCCTGGGAGCTGTCCAGACCCAAGCTGCGCTTCCACGTGAAGTTCGGTGGCCATACGGAACGGTTTGAGGACGACGGCAACACGCGGGTACGCTGGGTACCAGACCTGATCGTCAACGGAGTCGCCAGCGACACCCCTATCCTCGGATACGGCGTCGGCAACGTGAACCTGCTTCGACTTTGGAAAGCGGAGGCCTGCGAGTCTTTCGACTTCCAGAGCTTTAACCTCGGCGACTATTACGGGGCAGTCAACGCGAAGGTGTTGGCCGAGAACATATCCAAGGTCCTCTATCCCAACGACGAACCCGAGGCGGGCAAGGAGCTACGGCTGAAGCAGCAGTATTTCTTCGTCTCATGCTCCCTTCAGGACATGATTCGGCTCCAGCTCGGCACCGACGGCTCGTTGGACAGGTTCCACGAGAAGTTTGCTGCCCAGCTAAACGATACTCACCCGGCGGTTGCGATTCCGGAGCTCATGCGCCTTCTCGTCGACGAACACCACATGGCGTGGGATGAGGCCTGGGCGATCACCCGCAATACCTTTGCCTACACCAACCATACTCTGCTACCCGAGGCCCTGGAGACCTGGTCGGTGGAGCTGTTCGGTCGGCTCCTACCGCGACATCTGGAGATCGTCTACGAAATCAACACCCGCTTTCTCGATGAGGTGCGTGTGCGTTTCCTCGGTGACGACGAGCGTGTGGCCCGCATGTCCCTGATCGACGAGGGGCACGGGCGGCGCGTACGCATGGCCAATCTGGCAACCGTCGGCAGCTTCGCAGTGAACGGAGTCGCAGCAATGCACTCGGAGCTGGTCAAGTCTACGATTCTCAAGGACTTCTACGACCTCTGGCCGGAAAAATTTCACAATGTAACCAACGGGGTTACGCCGCGGCGCTTCGTCGTCGTGAGCAACCCGCGGCTCGCAGCACTGCTGACCGAGCAGTGCGGCAACGACCGGTGGATTCGTGACCTCACCTGCCTCAAGGCGCTGGAAGAGCACGTCGACGACAGAGGCTTCCAGAAACAGTGGCGAACCGTCAAGACAGCCGCCAAGCAGGAACTGGCGAACTGGCTTGCCGAGCACGCCGGTGCCGGCGTCGATCCCCAATCCCTGTTCGATGTGCAGGCAAAACGCATCCACGAGTACAAGCGCCAACACCTGAACGTCCTGCACATAATTACCCGCTATGAGCGCCTGAAGGCCGATCCCGACCTGGACCTGGCACCTCGTACCTTCATTTTTGGCGGCAAGGCAGCGCCTGGGTACTTCATGGCCAAGCTCATCATCAAGCTGATCAACTCGGTAGCCGAGGTCATCAACAAAGACCCCCAGATCAACGGCACCCTGCGAGTGGCCTTTTTGCCGGACTTCAACGTCAAGAATGGCCACCGCCTCTACCCGGCTGCCGACCTGTCAGAGCAAATCTCCCTGGCCGGAAAGGAGGCATCGGGTACGGGAAACATGAAGTTCTCCATGAACGGAGCGCTGACCATCGGCACACTGGATGGGGCAAACGTCGAAATTCGCGAGGAGGTCGGGGAGGAGAACTTCTTTCTGTTCGGACTCACCGCCGAGCAGGTACGCAGTTCGCAGGCCGAGGGTTATCGTCCGTGGGATTTCTACAACAACAATCTCGCGCTCAAGTCCGCCATCGACTTGATCAACTCCGGACTCTTCTCGCACGGCGACACGCAACTGTTCCGCCCCTTGACGGACAACCTCGTACACCACGACCCCTACATGGTCCTGGCGGATTTTCAGGACTACCTGGACCGTCAGCGCGACGTGGATCACATCTGGAGCGAGCAGGAACGCTGGGACCGCATGTCCATCCTCAATGTGGCGCGTATGGGCAAGTTTTCATCCGACCGGTCCATCCGGGATTATTGCGAGAACATCTGGAAAGCGGCACCGGTACCGGCAGAAGTCGAAGACGCCGTACGCTAAAGAAAGCGTTAGCCCCTTCCGCAACTCGACCCACAATCGGCCGAATTTCCAGGCCGGTAGGCTCCGTAACCCATTGAATCTTTGCTATGGGTTTTTGTCGCCGCGGTTGCTACCGAGTCGGCCGGGATCGAGCTCCTAGCCGTCATACCATGCACGTAGCGTTTCGAGCGAACGGCTGTAATGGTATTGGATTTGCGGCAGGGTGTAGCAATGCTGCGGGCACATTGGACACGCTAAGCGCGCAAGACACCGGTCTGCGCAGCGAGATTGGGGGCGTAGCCGATGATGTGCACAGCTGTCGATATCGACAGCACCCGTCTTAATTGCGCTCGCCGGACACGTACTCATACACCGTTTTGTCACACAGGTAGCGCACGGCGACAATGCTGGAGCTTCACACACGAGCGGCAGATCGGCATTGGTCAAGAAAGCCGCGCGGTACGCAAACCAAACGCCGAATTTCGGGCTGATGCCGGTTCCCAGTGGAGTCGGGAAGCTCCAGCCTGCTGCCTCCCCCAACTGCTGGAGGGGGATCAGGTACTCTGCATCGGGATAGAGCCACAATACCGTGGGGTTGCCCAAGTAATCCTGGACAAAGATACGGGTGAGCGAAACGCTGTAGTGGTCAATTGGATCAGTCGTTCTTGCCCCTCGCTCATGCAATGCCTCCCACATCCGTCGCCCTCCGTGACCAATAAGCACCAACCGCCGATAATCGTCCAGCGGTATTCCAGATACTTCAATCAGGCGGGTAGTCTCGTCCGGGAGGGCAACACGATCCAGCACGGCAACAAGATTCAATCCGGACTCGGTCAAGAAGCGAAGACCACCTTCAAGGTTTATCATTTGGGGCAGCTTCCCGAAAAATATCGCGCCCACGTATGTCGACTCGTGCCGCGTACACCGTGGTGCATCATGCAGGGGTGGTGACATTATAGCTTCGCCGCGTGAGCTACCCGTCTCATGGCTCGCACGTTCCGTGTCGCAACGGGAAACGGCATCGACGACATATCGCCAAGAGCATCCTGATGATTCTACCGACACATCCCATCCTGCGGGTCCGGTCCCACGATGTCGACGGCTCGATCCTCCGTGGCGTTGCCGCTCGGCTGGGGATCAACACCTCTCGCTATCTGTTCTCGGTTCGTCGAACCGAGATCACTGACTACCAGGTGATGCTCACCCGGATGCAATGTCCTGCTCGGACTCCGCTGGCAAAAAGCGTGGCGCTGCGGCTGGCGGCATGAGCTCCGTCCTTTCAAGGAGTCTGTCCGACTTATCCGGGCGAGGCCGACAGAGGAGCGTATCGACATGACAGAACAACCAGACACAGCCATCGTCGCCGGGGTCGGCTCGGGATTGGGGAAGGCGTTGTGTCACCGCTTTGCAGAAGCAGGTTATCGCGTCGGCGCATTGGCCCGCGGAACAGGAGCGAGCCGGGATCTGGCGGCCGAGCTTGGTCCGGATCGATCCGCCTGGACTCAGGAAATGGACATCCGCCCCGACGTGGAGAGCTTCTAAGGTGAACGGCCGGCATCCGGGAACACGCGTCGGTGCCGGCTACCGAGACGACGATCGCGAGGCGGAGGTCAACGCGGACTTCACGCGCGCCGTCCGGGTCCTGTCCGCAAACCTTCCGTGGCAAGCAACACCGGAAAATGGCGTGGAGCGCAAGCGCCTGGAGCTGATCGGAACGGACGCGCCGCGGCTGACCACGCTTGTTCGCTTCGCCCCCGGAAGCCGTTTCGCCGAGCACAATCACGACGGGGGGGAAGAGCTCCTGATCCTCGAGGGCACCTTCTCCGACCACACCGGGAACTTCCATGCCGGAAGCTACATGCGAAACCCGGTCGGCTTCGTCCATGCCCCCTACACCGAGGAGGGCTGCGTGCTCTTCGTCAAACTGCGCCAACATGCCCGGGGTGACACGCACCGTGTGATCAGGGACACGACGGAAGGCCATTGGCCGGCGGCCGATGGAACCGACGTTGCCTTCGTCGATCTGCATGCCTACGGTGGCGAGCGGGTTCGACTGTGCCGAATGGAGCAGGGTTCGGAGCCCTTCGATCTGGCAGACCCGGCGGGATCAGAGATCCTGATGCTGGAGGGGCAGCTCGAGGACCCGCGAGGAATCCTAGCCCCCAGCGACTGGTTGCGTCTGCCGCCGGGAGCCGAGTGGCGGGTGCGAAGTTCGA
Source organism: Chromatiaceae bacterium (assembly GCA_022340195.1). Classification (GTDB taxonomy): domain Bacteria; phylum Pseudomonadota; class Gammaproteobacteria; order Chromatiales; family Chromatiaceae; genus Thiosymbion. The sequence continues at coordinate 1,006 of JAJDOL010000347.1, read as the reverse complement.
CCGGCTGCCGATTCTATCTCAAGACCGGGCATCTGCCGGTACACCGCCCGCAAGCCGTCGCTGAGCCCTGAGCGGAGAAGAGGACGGTTACGGCTACTCGATTCCTGATCGTCGTTTCGGCGGTTGTCGCTGGCATCGAGGAAATGCTAGCCGGCGGTCCGGCGGAGAACGGCTTGGGCATGCGCTTCCTGCACACATCCCCGCCGGCCGCAGGCTGAGGGGGACAAAAGATCCCGAAAGTGCGTTCCCGGAGACACCCGAAACCAAGGGGATGATCCCAAACGGGCCTATCTTTGGCGAACGCGCTGGGGATGAGACCATTCACTAATCGATCACGCGAGCGCTAACGAGCCTTGTTTTTTTAGGCCACTTGGTGGCGAATGAGACGGTTGCGCACCCGCGGTCATTGCTCGGCCGCCTTTGCGGCGAAGCCAGGACAAAGGCCAAGACGAGGACAAGCTGCAGCACGACGAGACAGTCCTGACTGCCGGCTGGGATTTCGTAAACAAGTGGCCCGATACCCGGCGGACGATGACGAGGCGTCGCACAGCGCCTGGCTTCTCGGGCTTTTCTACGTCATCATCGGCTCTCGCCCACGGCGGCTTGGATTGGCCCGTTGGCGCTGGGCTCTTGGCCGTTCACCGGGACAAAAAAGCAGACGAGGCATACATGATCGATTGCCACGCCCACCTCGCTGGAGAGGACTTTGACCTCGACCGCGATGTCGTCCGCGAGCGCGCCGAGGCGACGGGCGTGCATGCCGTCCTCGTCGTCGGCGAGGATCCGGATGACAACGCCCGGGTGCTGCGGGTCATTGCAGAGGGCGACGCAGCGGGTCGTGAGGCGGTGACCAGATTGCTGCCTTGCCTGGGTTTTCATCCGGACCGTTTCACCGATGATCGACCACTGCCTACTCGCGCGGTCCTGGATGCTGCCATCGCCCAGATCAGGAAGCACCGAAACAACATCGCCGCCATCGGCGAGGTGGGGCTCGACTACTGGTGGG
>JAJDOL010000323.1 GCA_022340195.1 Chromatiaceae bacterium | reverse complement strand
TCGAAGCGAGCCTTCGTGGTTTTGATCAACAGCAGGATCTCCGTATCGCGCTCGACCTTGTCCTGCCACCGATAGACGGACGTCAGCGGGGGCAGCCGGTTGACACAGGCGGACAGCCGCTCGATTACCAGCGTCTCTGCGATCCTTTCCGCGGATTCGGTGTCCGGGCAGGTGCAGTATACGAGCAAGATCTCTGAGCTCAGTAGGTCTGTGGACATAGCCTTTAAGCGTCTGGAGCGCCCGTCTCGGTTCTCTAGCTGCAATTCCACCCACAAGTGGGCCGAAACAATCGCAAACCAGAAACCAAGCGCTTGGAGCGAAAGCGGTCCGCGTGGATGGAATCAGGGTCCGGGTCCGCCGAGAACTACATAAGATACTTGAAGTTCGGGGCCAGGTGTAAAGTAACCTCAAAGGGGATGGAGTTCCGGATTACCATCCCCATGTAGGGTTTGGCGGCAGCTTTCCAAACCGCCTCTAGAGCTGAGACCCGTTTCGTGATCGTATTTCTCTTATTGTTCGTCGGTGTCCCGCTGATCGAGCTTTACTTTTTGATCCAGGTGGGCTCGCAGATCGGGGCCCTGCCTACGATCGGCCTGTCTATCTTCACAGCGATACTCGGAGGCGCACTGGTCCGGGTCCAGGGTTTTTCGGTACTCATGCGTGTTCGCGACGCGATGGGGAGGAATCAGGTGCCGGCCCTGGAAATGCTCGACGGCGCCGTGCTCCTGGTGGCGGGCCTGGTTCTGTTGCTGCCGGGTTTCTTTACCGACATCGTCGGGTTCTTGCTCCTGGTTCCAATGCTGCGTCGGCTCCTGATCTCGCGCTTCGTCCACGTCGTCCCCGTCCAACCGCCGTCCGATCGGGCTTCGACGCAGGCCGGTCCGCAGGTGATCGAGGGTGAGTTTCGTCGCGAGCGGGATTGAAGGTTGCGGGGCGAAGGCTGTCGACATCGGTGGATTCCCGCGAAGGATACTTCGCGGCATTGGGAATCGGCCGTTCTCTTTCGTGCTCTTTTCACGCTTCGCTTGTGGTATTCACGGGAGTAACTCCACAAGCGGCCGGCGGTCGACCTCGTGGCGAATCCCCTGACATAAAGCCGAAAAGGGGGTAAGCGCTTGACACCCCGGCTTTTGCCCCTATTATTGGCACTCGCATATAGCGAGTGCTAACAATTCGGTCGCCTGAATCGAGCGCCGACACTCGCCATTCACCTAACTTTTTGGAGACCGCTCAATGAAGATCCGTCCCCTGCACGATCGTGTAGTCGTACGCCGAATGGAGGAGGAACGCACCTCCGCAGGCGGTATTGTCATCCCGGATTCCGCCACCGAGAAGCCGATTCAGGGCGAGGTCATCGCCGCCGGAAACGGAAAGATCCTGGACAGCGGCGAGACCCGTCCCCTGGACGTAAAGGTCGGTGACCGCGTGCTGTTCGGCAAGTATTCGGGAACCGAGGTGAAGCTCGAGGGCGAAGACCTGCTGGTCATGCGCGAGGAAGACATCATGGGTGTCGTCGAGGGCTGATATAGCCGCCGAGGCGACACTTCGAACAGCAGACGCATCAAAAATCGAGATTAGGACACAGCAATGAGTGCAAAAGAAGTCAAATTCAGCGACGACGCCCGAAACCGTATGATGGCGGGTGTCAACATTCTGGCCAACGCAGTTAAGGTCACCCTCGGCCCCAAGGGTCGCAACGTCGTACTGGAGAAGAGCTTCGGTGCCCCCACCGTGACCAAGGACGGCGTATCCGTGGCAAAAGAAATCGAGCTCAAGGACAAGTTCGAGAACATGGGTGCGCAGATGGTCAAGGAGGTCGCCTCCCAGACCTCCGACGTGGCCGGTGACGGCACCACGACCGCCACCGTGCTTGCCCAGGCCATGGTCCGCGAAGGACTGAAAGCGGTTGCCGCCGGCATGAACCCAATGGACCTGAAGCGCGGAATCGACAAGTGCGTCGAGGCCACGGTCGAGCAACTCAAGGGGCTGTCCAAGCCCTGCTCCGATAACAAAGAGATCGCCCAGGTCGGCACCATCTCTGCCAACTCCGACGAGTCCATCGGCCAGATCATCGCCGAGGCCATGGAAAAGGTCGGCAAGGAGGGGGTCATCACCGTCGAGGAGGGCAAATCCCTGCAGAACGAGCTCGACGTAGTGGAGGGTATGCAGTTCGATCGTGGCTACCTTTCCCCCTATTTCATCAACAACCAGCAGAGCCAGAACGTCGAGCTGGAGGATCCCTATATCCTGCTGCACGACAAGAAGGTCAGCAATATCCGTGATCTGCTGCCGGTGCTGGAGGCCGTTGCCAAGTCGGGTAAGCCCCTGCTGCTCATCGCAGAAGATGTCGAAGGTGAAGCCCTGGCCACGTTGGTCGTCAACTCCATCCGCGGCATCATCAAGGTCTGTGCCGTCAAGGCCCCGGGCTTCGGTGACCGGCGTAAGGCCATGCTGCAGGACATCGCTATCCTGACCGGCGCCACCGTCATCGCCGAGGAGGTGGGCCTGAGCCTGGAGAAGGCCAGCCTCAACGAGCTCGGCACCGCCAAGAAGGTTCAGATCACCAAGGAAGAGACCACCATCATCGACGGTGCCGGCTCCGAGGCCGACATCAAGGGCCGGGTCGAGCAGATCCGCAGCCAAGTCGAGGAGACCACCTCCGACTACGACAAGGAGAAGCTCCAGGAGCGCCTGGCCAAGCTGGCTGGCGGTGTTGCCGTCATCCAGGTCGGTGCTGCCACCGAGGTGGAGATGAAGGAGAAGAAGGCGCGGGTCGAGGACGCGCTTCACGCGACCCGCGCAGCGGTCGAGGAAGGCATCGTTGCCGGTGGCGGCGTCGCCCTGGTGCGCGCCCTGCAGAAGGTCGGGGACCTCAAGGGCTCCAATCATGACCAGGACGTCGGTATCGCCATCGCCCGTCGCGCTTTGGAAGAGCCCTTGCGTCAGATCGTCGGCAACGCCGGCGACGAGGCCTCCGTGGTTCTGCACAAGGTCGAAGACGGCGACGGCAATTTCGGCTACAACGCGGCGACCGGCGAGTACGGTGATCTGGTTGCCATGGGCATCCTGGATCCCACCAAGGTGACCCGTTACGCGCTGCAGAACGCCGCCTCCGTAGCCGGTCTCATGATCACTACCGAAGCCATGGTGGCCGAGGAGCCCAAGGACGAGTCGCCGATGCCTGGTGGCGGCGGCGGCATGGGCGGCATGGGCGACATGGGTGGCATGGGAATGATGTAAGCGTTCTCGGGCCCCTTGCCCTGACCGAAAAAGCCCCGCTTTGGCGGGGCTTTTTCGTTGCAGTTCTGATGTCACTGCATTCATCTCCGGAGATTGCTTTACCCGGAAGCGGTGGCATCAACGCATTCAGCAATCGTGCACCGGTATTTTCCCGTGGCAATTGGTCTCTGCAAGCCTGCGTGTGCGTCAGGATGCGACGTTGACCGGGCCGAGCGATTGTCCTCGCCTCACTCCGCCAAGTATCCTGCGCGCTTGTTTGCAATTGAGGAGCCTCCCCGATGGTAGGGGTTGATGAGCTTGTTACGGACGTTGCGGAAAAACGGCGCGCCTGGGAGGCGTCGCTTGCGGACCAGGATCTTGCTCTGCCGGCACATCCGTTGCTCGAGCGAACCCTCCCGCGCGTCTGGGAGGCGAGCGATTATGTCGCCAAGACCTGTATCCGCTACCCACCGATTCTGCCGAGCCTGCTCGATTCCGGACGGCTGGAGCGCTCTTACTGGGAGGGCGAGCTGGACGGTCTGCTCGCGGACGCCCTTGAAGGTGTCGCGGACGAGCAGTCCCTCGCTGCTGTTTTGCGCGAGTTTCGGCGCGAAGAGATGGTGCGCATCATTTGGCGCGACGTCGCCGGTATCGCGGGGCTCGACGAGACCTTGGAGGACCTGAGCGCGCTGGCAGATGCCTGCGTGGATCACGCGTTGGAGCTGCTCCACGGCTGGACGAGCGCGGAGATTGGCATCCCCCGGGACGAGGCCGGCGTAGAGCAAAGCATGGTGGTCCTGGGAATGGGGAAGCTGGGGGCGCGCGAGCTCAATCTCTCCTCGGATATCGACCTCGTTTTTGCCTATACGGCGGTTGGCCAGACAGACGGGCCGCGCCCCCTCGGCAACGAGCAGTTTTTCGTTCGCCTCGCCCGCCGATTGATTCAGGCCCTGGACGCCAAAACGGTGGACGGGTTCGTCTTTCGCGTGGACGCGCGCCTGCGTCCCTTCGGGGATTCAGGTCCGCTCGCGATGAGCTTCGGTGCCATGGACGATTATTACCAGACCCAGGCCCGGGAGTGGGAGCGTTACGCCATGATCAAGGCGCGGGTGGTAGCGGGTGACCGGGAGGCGGGAGCCCGGCTCATGGCCATGCTGCGGCCCTTCGTCTACAGGCGTTACCTGGATTTCGGCGCCATCGAATCCCTGCGCGATATGAAGCGGATGATCGACAAGGAGCTCAGGCGCAAGGGCATGGCGGACAATATCAAGCTCGGCCCCGGCGGCATCCGCGAGATCGAGTTTATCGGTCAAGCCTTCCAGCTCATCCGCGGCGGGCGAGACCCGGATCTGCAGATCCGTCCCATCCGGCCCGTCCTTCGCCTCGTTGGCGAGAAGGGGCTGCTACCGGACTACGCCGTGATCCAGCTCGACGAGGCCTACGAGCACCTGCGCCTGGTGGAGAACCGTCTCCAGGCATGGCAAGACAAGCAGACCCACCTCTTACCGGAGGACGATGCCGGGCGCCTGCGCCTTGCCCGCTCCATGGGGTTCGAGGATTGGGACGGTTTTTTTTCGGTGCTTGGGATGCACCGGCGGCGGGTTCAAGGCGAGTTCGATCGGGTCTTCGCCGCTCCTCACGCGCAGGAAGAGCATCAGGAGGCGTTATTCACGACCATCTGGAGCGGGTCAGCGGAGGATTCTCATTACCTGGAGCAGCTGGTAGAGGCCGGATTCAAGGATGCGGAGGCCGCCCTGGGACGTATCCGGACTCTTCGCGATTCGGCCGCACGTAAGGGGTTGAGCAGGCGTGGCGGCGACCGTATGGCCCAGCTCATTCCCCTTGTCCTGCATGTAGCCGCCGGCTCGAACGACCCGGATTTGGTGCTGCAGCGGGTGCTCCGGGTGCTGGAGTCGGTCATGCGCCGAACCGCCTATCTGGCGATGCTCATCGAGCATCCAATCATCCTGTCTCAGCTGGCGCGCCTGGCGGCAATGAGTCCCTGGTTCAGCGACCAGCTCGCACATCATCCGTTGCTCTTGGACGAGTTGCTGGATCCGCGTCGCCTCTACGCCCCGATGCGTCGGGCGGATCTCGAGGATGAGCTCGACAGCCTGCTCGCCTCCGTGGCCAAGGATGACCTGGAGCAGCAGATGGAGCGCTTGCGTCAGTTTGCGCAGGGGAACATGCTGCGGGTGGCTGCGGCGGACCTCACGGACGTCATTCCCCTGATGGTGGTGAGCGACTACTTGACCGAGATCGCCGAGGTTGCGGTTTCCAGGGTGCTTGCACTGTCCTATGGCCACCTACAGGCAAAACACGGCAAGCCCGGCGGGATCCAAGGTGATGAATACGGATTCCTCGTGCTCGGCTATGGCAAGCTGGGCGGCATCGAGCTCGGCTATGGGTCCGATCTGGATCTGGTCTTCCTCCACGGCAGCGACTCGGTCAATGCAATGACCGACGGCGACCGTCAGATATCCAACGACCAGCTCTACATGCGACTTGGACAGCGCATGATCCACATGATGACCACGCAGACCCCGTCCGGCTATCTCTACGAGGTGGATATGCGCCTACGCCCGGATGGCAACAAGGGCATGCTGGTGCGCTCGCTCGCGTCGTTCGCGGAGTACCAGGCCCGGGATGCTTGGACCTGGGAGCATCAGGCCCTGGTGCGGGCGCGGTCGGTTGCCGGAGACCCACTGCTCGCCGACCGCTTCGGTCAGGTTCGGCGCAAGATCCTCTGCATGGAGCGGGATCCCGACGGGCTGCGCAAGGATGTAAGGGACATGCGCGAGCGCATGCGCAAGAATTTGGACAAGAGCCGAAAGGGTCGTTTCGATCTGAAACAGGGTCATGGCGGTATTGCCGACATCGAGTTTATGGTTCAATACTCTGTCCTGCGGTGGGCAGCGCGGTATCCGGAGCTCGCCGATTGGTCGGACAACGTGCGGTTGCTCCAGACGCTGGCGCGCCTGGATTTGTTGCCGGGCACAGCCTCCGAGGACCTGACCAGTGCTTATAAGGCGCTACGCGCCGCCTACCACCGCAGCGCCCTGCAGGAGCTGCCCACAACCATCCCCGATGACCGCTTGGGGAGCACGCGGGAGCGAGTGCGGGCGCTTTGGCGGGAGCTGATGGAAGACTGATGCGGAGAAAAAGATGACGACAATGGCAGACCGCGACGGCCTCATCTGGTTGGACGGCAAGATGGTGCCCTGGCGTGAGGCCAACACGCATGTGCTGACCCACACGCTGCACTACGGCATGGGGGTCTTCGAGGGGGTGCGTGCTTACCGCACCGACAAGGGCGCCGCCATTTTCCGCTTGCGCGAGCACACGGACCGCCTGTTCAACTCGGCGCATATCCTCGGCATGTCGATTCCCTACGACCGCGACACCCTGGACGCGGCGCAACGGGCGGCAGTGCGGGAGAACGGACTCGACTCCGCCTACATCCGCCCCATGTGCTTCTATGGCTCCGAGGGTATGGGACTGCGCGCCGACAACCTGAAGGTCCACTGCATGGTGGCGGCCTGGGAATGGGGCGCCTACCTTGGCGAAGACAATATGAAGAACGGTATCCGCATCAGGGTCTCGTCCTTCACCCGCCACCACGTCAACATCACCATGTGCCGAGCCAAGGCCAATGGCAATTACATCAACTCCATGCTCGCGCTACAGGAGGCGCTGAACGACGGCTATGACGAGGCCCTGCTGCTGGACGCGGAAGGTTATGTCATGGAGGGCAGCGGCGAGAATATTTTCATCGTCCGCGAAGGGGTGCTGTATACGCCGGATCTTACCTCCGCTCTGGACGGCATCACGCGCAAGACCGTTATCTCGCTTGCCGAGGAGCTTGGAATCGGGGTCGTCGAGAAGCGCATCACCCGCGATGAGGTCTACATCGCTGACGAGGCCTTCTTCACCGGTACCGCTGCGGAGGTAACTCCTATCCGGGAGGTGGACGGCCGCGCTATCGGTACAGGCACGCGCGGCCCTATTACCGAGCGCCTGCAGGGACTCTATTTCGACCAGGTTCACGGCCGTCGTGACGAGTATCGCCAATGGTTGACACTTGTCTGATTTCTCCCGTCGGAGAAATCAGATTGGAGAACGGGAAAATGATAGAAGCCGCCGAAAAGACGCAGGGCACCCAACGCGTTATCGAAATCAGCCGAAAAGACCTGCCCCTGTCTTGCCCCCGCCCGCAGGACGAGGTCTGGAACATGCACCCCAGGGTGTATCTTCCCATCGAAAAGACCCGGGAGGAGGTCTGTCCTTATTGTGGTGCGCGGTATCGGCTTGCGGACTGAGGAGATACCTTTATTCGGGCGCGGCCGCATTTGCCGTCCGAATCTTGGCCCGCCGCACCAGCCAGACCTCCAGGCCTTGTGCATTGAGGTCGATATCGACGCCGAGGACTTCTCGGATTTGGGCTTCACTCAGCGTGCAGCCGTGGCTCAGTGCTCGCTTGATAAGGTGGTCCGCTACTCCCCGCTTCAGCCGTTCGCCGCGTCCTTCGGCGTTCGTGCCTTCTTCGGCCAACGCCAGCTCGGCCAAGTCACGGATGCTCCGGCGCAGATCCTGCCCTAGCGTTTGGGGCTGATCGACACGTCCATAGTGGGTGAGGTAGATGGTCTTGGGGTTGAAGCTCAGGATCTTGTCGAGACTCTCCTGCCAGGCGTCGGGATCGAAGGCAACGGGGGTGGTGGGGGCGAACAGGAGTGGGCCGTTGGGTGTGTCGAGCTCGCGGTAGGAGATGCCGAAGGTATCGCCGGTGAAGAAGCCTCCGGTGCGCTCATCGTAGATGCAGCCGTGATGGTTGGCGTGACCGGGCGTATCGATGAAGGTCAGCGAGCGCCCGTTGAGGTCGATCACCATGCCGTCGTCGGCGATGATAATGCGTTCCTCCGGAATGGGGACCAAGCTGCCGAAGTGCCGGGCGAACTCCTCCTCACCATAGACGGCGGTGGCGCCGGCGGCGAGCTTCGATGGATCCATCATATGCCCGGCGCCCTTGGGGTGAATTACCAGCCGCGCATTGGGACAGCTGGCGATCAGGTTGCCCGCACCGCCAGCGTGATCCAGGTGTACGTGGGTCGGGATGACGTAGTCGACATGCTCTGGGGTCAGCCCGAGCGTCGAGATCACCTCCAGCAATCTTGGTACCGAATTCGAGGTGCCGGTCTCTACGAACGCCAAGCGGTCGTCGGAGCGCACCAAGTAGCAGGCGGCAAGCCCGTGACGGTAGAGACCGGTCTCGATGCAGTACACGCCGTCGGCGACTTCTTCGAAGCTGGGTTTATTCATGATGTCGTCTCCGTTAGGGTTCGGGATCAAAGGCGTATCCGAGAAGCTCGATGTCCCGGCTGAAATGCTGCGCCACGAGCGCAGCCGTCGCGTTGTCGTAGTAGCTGCGGTAGTCCCGCTCGCGGTCGCTTGCCCTGCGTTTGTGGGCCAGGTGGGGTTGCGCGATGCCGATACGCTCGCAGACCTCGGCGAAATCCGCCGCGAGGCGCTCGTAGCGCCCGATGAAATCCACAACCATCTCGCCGCGCAGATCGATCAGGTAGTCGGTCTGCAGCTCGATGGAGGTATCCACGTGGTACTGATATGGGCGCTCCGGGTCCAGCTTCCAGCGTAGGAAGCCGTCGAAATCCTTGTGACCTCCGAGGAATTGCGGGCGCTCGCGGCGTATATGATGAAACGAGCTTACCTGTAAGTCCCACGGATTGCGCACGAAGGTGAACTTGAAAAGCTCGTGGAAAAACTCTCTGGGCAGCAGTTCCTTAGCAGCGACGATCTTGGCGTGCCGCGGCAGCTTGGTGGCGATGCGGTGACCGCTCAGATGGCTGAAGCGGCTGCAGAGGAACATGGGCCAGTACCAGGGATCGCGCCAGCGAAGTGATCGCAGGCTGGCGCGCACACTGGTACCGCCGGTTTTGGCGATGTGGACGAACAGAAAGCGGTGCTTGACGGATAGGAGCATGCATCGGGATTCTACCTCGGAACCGTGCCAAAGGGGTGTAGATCCCAGTTCGCGCTGGCATAATCGGATTTCCCGCGAAAGTATTGGATTCTTGCGGAGCCTCCCGACTTGCCCAGTCGCAGCGAGGCGATCGGACCAATCACGAAAACGGGTAGCCCAACTAAGGTACTCGGACGATGATTGGCTAACTATCTGTTGGCGCGAGCGCCCGCAGAACGACAACAAAAAGCACTATTCACCAAAAGCAAGAGGAGATCGCCGTGTCTTACGATGAGGTTTATTCCCGTTCCCTTTCCGATCCCGACGGTTTCTGGGGCGAAGCGGCGCGGTCGATTCACTGGGAGAAACCCTGGGATCGCGTGCTCGACGACAGCAATCCGCCCTTCTACCGCTGGTTTTCGGGCGGCGAGCTGAACACCTGCTACAACGCCTTGGATCGTCACGTCGCGGAGGGGCGGGGCGATCAGGCGGCGCTAATCTACGACAGTCCGGTTACAGGTGCCAAGCGCACTTACAGCTTCCGGGAGCTGACGGACGAGGTCGCCCGATTCGCCGGCGTCCTGGCGGGTCTGGGTGTAACCAAGGGAGATCGGGTCATCGTCTACATGCCCATGGTGCCCGAGGCGCCCATTTCGATGCTCGCCTGCGCGCGGCTGGGCGCCATCCACTCGGTTGTCTTTGGCGGCTTTTCTTCCAAAGAGCTCGCGACGCGCATCGACGACGCCAAGCCAAAGGTCATAGTCGCGGGCTCCTGCGGTATCGAGCCCAATCGCGTGGTCGAGTACAAGCCCTTGGTGGACCAGGCCATCGAGCTATCCAGTCACAAACCCGAGCACTGCGTCCTGCTGCAGCGTGAGCAGGGACCCGGTACCCTGGTCGCGGATCGTGATCTGAGCTGGGAAGAGGCGATGGCCGGTGCCGAGCCTCACCCCTGCGTCCCAGTGGCGGCAACCGACCCTCTCTACATCCTCTATACCTCCGGTACTACAGGCGTCCCCAAGGGTGTGGTGCGCGACAATGGCGGGCACGCGGTAGCCATGCACTGGAGCATGAAGAACGTCTATGACATGGAACCGGGGGAGGTTTTCTGGGCGGCATCGGACGTCGGCTGGGTCGTAGGCCATTCCTATATCGTCTATGCGCCCCTGCTCTATGGTTGCACCACGGTGGTCTACGAGGGCAAGCCGGTGGGCACGCCGGATGCCGGTGCCTTCTGGCGGGTGATCAGCGAGCACAAGGTCTCGGTCATGTTCACCGCCCCGACGGCCTTTCGTGCCATCAAGCGCGTCGATTCTCAGGGCGAGTTCCTCAGGAAGTACGACATGAGCCACTACCGGACCCTGTTCCTGGCTGGGGAGCGCTGCGATCCGGATACCCTCCGTTGGGCCGAGGAGATGCTCGAGGTGCCGGTGATCGACCATTGGTGGCAGACGGAGACCGGCTGGGCCATCGCCGCCAACTGCATCGGAATCGAGAAGCTGCCGGTCAAGCCCGGGTCGCCCACCAAGGCCGTTCCAGGCTACGACGTACAGATTTTGGACGCCGAGGGCAATGAGCAGCCGTCGGGCGAGTTCGGGCGCATCATGATCAAGCTACCTTTGGCACCGGGCTGCCTGCCAACCCTGTGGCAGAACGACGAGCGCTACCGCGACTCCTATTTGAGCTCCCAACCGGGCTACTACCTGACCGGCGATGCGGGCCTCAAGGACGAGGACGGCTATCTGTTCATCATGAGCCGCATCGACGACATCATCAATGTGGCCGGACACCGGCTCTCCACGGGCGGCATGGAGGAGGTCCTGTCCTCCCATGCGGATGTGGCCGAGTGTGCCGTCATCGGTGCGGCGGACAAGCTCAAGGGTGAGCTGCCGGTGGGCATGGTCGTGCTCAAGGACGGTGTCGATCGAGATGTCCAGGAGATCCTCGAGGAGCTGATCGCGTTGGTGCGTGCGAAGATCGGCCCGGTAGCGGCGTTCAAGAAAGTCACCGTCGTGGAGCGTCTGCCCAAGACGCGCTCCGGCAAGATACTGCGCGGCACCATGAAGCGAATCGCCGACGGGGAGGACTACAAGATGCCGGCGACCATCGACCATCCGGCAATCCTGGGCGAGATCGAGGAGGCGCTGAAGGGTATCGGATACGCCAAGCGTGAGTGACGGATGGGGTATTGGGTGAATGCCATTGAGTTAGCCGCTAGCGCCACTGTTTGTATTTGTTGTCGCGGGTTGCGGCCAGGTACTCTGCGGCGAGCACAGGTTCGCCGATGTCGCGCGATTCGATATCTGCCTCGATCACCAAGTCATTGAGCGCCGATTCTATGCGTATTCACCTACAAATGACCCGCCATTTTTAAGGAGTACTGGATGTCCGAGACGAATCTGACACAGGGTCGCAAGATGCGCCGCAAGCTGCTGGGCGATGCTTACGTCGACAAACTCGCGGCAACAGCATACAAAGATCCGCTGATGCAGAAGTTCGTCGATATCGCGAGCGAGACGGTATTCGGGACGCTGTGGACCCGGCCGGGGCTCGATCTCAAGACGCGAACGCTGATCACCGTTATTTCCGACGCATCGACCGGTCGCGAACCCGAGTTGGCGATCCATCTGCGCATGGCACGCCGGCAAGGCTGGACCGAGGAGGAACTGTCGGAGGCGATCCTCCACCTGCTCGGCTACGTGGGCGCGCCACTGGTTCGCGATGCGATGCTGGTCGCGACGAAAGCGTTTTCAGATTTGCGCGCGGAGGGCTCGAAACATGACGATGCCGCCGCCAGCCGAGCGTGAGCACGCATGGGGAATAAGCCGGAAATAGAGAGAAATCGCATCAGTCGACCACGCTCTCCCAAAACGGTGAATCTTTCCTGAGGAACTCCCCGTGCGACAGGTAATGGGATCTGTCGCACGAGAAGTTGAGGCTGATCCTGCTGTTGAAGATGTTCAAGGAGCCGGCGCGCAGATAGATGATATCGTCGGCGAAGCGTAGCCGGCGAAAGCCGTCCAGGATTTTGGTGATATCGCCCGGGGGAATGACGGCCTTGGCAGGGTAGCGGTGCTGTGGCAGAGCCAGGCAGACATCCGGATCGGAGAGGGCCTCGAACCCGAGGATGCGGTAGCGGTATGGATCGTCGAGCAGCCATACGGTGGCCCGGCTGCTGGAGAAGTGCAGCTTGGTATGGAATACCCCGTTCTCGGTGATCGGCTCCGCGATGACCGGCAGTACCTCGTCGATGTGCTGATCCAATGGACTGCTCACGCGGGTCTGCGCGAATACCTGGCCGCGGATTGCCGGATCCCCCTTGATCTGTTGCCAGTGGCTCGGCTCGTCTTAAAGCTTGCGGGTCAGCGGGAGGCGACGCAGGTCGAAGTCCGCGTCCAGGTAGCCCAACTCGGCGCCGTTCCACACCACCCGCTGAACCGCCGTCAGGGAGGGGCGCTTGGCACCTAAGCTGATGTAGGCATCCGACAGCAGCAGGCCGGATTCCGGCACTGGCTCCCGCAAGTAGGGACGCCGGGAGCGGTCGCGCCCGAAATCCGCGGCGATTGGACCCTCTTGGGAGGCATTGTCGCTGATCTGGACCCCGGTGGTGTCCAGGGCGTAGAGGAAGGTGGAGTTGGGCAGGGACCTGACTCCCTCGATCAGTGTCCGGTCCAGCTCCACCTTGTCGTCCCACACCTCGGCGCAACGATAGGCCAGGTAGGCCATAGGCTCCACCAGCATGTTGAAAAGCGCGGTGCGCTGGCGGGCGATGCTCTTTTTCAGCGTGTCGGTCATCGGGCAAGGCAGGGCGTTGAATTTTGGTTAGAGAGAGTAGCAAGGTCGAGGGGTCTATTCGACAAACTGGCACCGGTCTCGACAGACTATCGAATGGGATTTCAATTATGAACCGGAAGGCGCGCATAAACATTGCCAGAACGGGTGTGATCATTGCCGCGGCCGCAGCACTCACCGTTGGATCCATGCTCCACTTTTTTACGCAAAGCGAAAGCCCGCAGTTCGTGCTCGAGCCTCGGGATGCGCCGCGGGTAATCAATCGAGCCGGGTCGCGCGGTTTTGAGGTCGGAACCGGCTGGAGCACGGGCGATCCGAAGAAGGCCGTCGCGAAAGCGCTGGAAATGGCGCTACAGGGGAAGCGTGAGCAAAAACCCGGTTTTCTGATTCTTTCCCCGACCGCTGGAAGCAACGTAGGGGCAATCCTAAGGGAGGTCAGGCGTCTCGTCGGTAGCGAGGCGAAGATCTACGGCGGCACATCGGATGCCCGCGGCGTGATGACAGATAAAGGCTATGTGACGGGAGCGGGCAGCGGTTACAAGGAGGCTCGCGAAGATATTGTTCAAGGTCGACATGGTCTTTCGTTGATGACGGTCAACACTCGCCAAATCGACTTCGGCGTCGGCATCGCCGGATTGGAGGCCCCTGGCTCAGGGGTAGCAATGACCTTGGCCGCTGTGGAGGAGGCGGTGAGGAGCGCCGGGAAACGACCGGGAGAGAAACCCTCGGCGATCCTCATATCACCAACAGTCGGACTCGAGCACGATGTGCTCAAAGGCATTGACGAGGCCGGGTTTGGCGATGTGCCGTTGGTCGGTGGATCGGTCGGCGGACCTGACGGCAGGGCGTTCGCGAACGACCTGTCAACCGACACAGGGGTCAGTATCGCCGTCCTCTACACCGACTTACCGGTCGGTTGGGCCTATGAGGGCGGATACGACATGCTGGACAAACACTCCGGTGTGGTAACAAAAATGGACGGCCGGAGAATTGTCGAGCTCGATCACAAGCCCGCCTTTGAGGTTTATGACCAATGGATGGATGGCAAGGTGAGCCAGTTCCTCGCGGACAAGTCCCAGGCAGACAGATTCCGAGATTTCCTCAGCCTGCACCCGCTGGCTCGATTGCGCACGGCGCCCGACGGAACAAACTATACGATCCTGTCACATCCATGGGCGCCCAATACGGATCTGATTACCAATGGCCTAAATACCACGACCGATATCAAAGAGGGTGATCGTGTCTACCTGAGTTATGGGACCTGGGAAATTTTGTTGAATCGGCTAGGCAGCCTGCCCGCAAAGTCCAGAAATACCACGTCATTTGGGGAGAATACACCAGTGCTCATGAGTCTGGGGTACTTCTGCGCCGGAGTACTGGGCACGATTCCGGAGAATGAGCGAGAGCTGATTCCCACGCTCATCAACCACGCCAATGAAAATGCCCCCTTCATCGGAAATATCTCCTGGGGAGAGCAGGGGCAGATTCCCGGGGTGGGCAACCAGCACGGAAATCTGACAGTCGGTTTCCTGGCCATCGGAGGGAAAAGTGGAGACGAAGAATGAACCTGTTTGCGAAGATCTTCGCAGTGGTGTTGCTTTTGTTTGTCGTCTCCATTTCGGCGATTACCTTCACGATGTCCGACCGGCACATAGAGAGAATGGAGAAGGTGCTCGTCGACAGACATCTCTTCCTCGGCAGGCTGATAACCAATGAGGTCCAGCGCTGGCAAAGCGAGGGAAAGTGGCCGTTCGCAACCCTGAATAAGCTGACGCGTGAGGATGACATCCGTTTCTGGTGGATCGTCGACAGTGACGGCATCATTCATCTTGCCGACGACAACAGATTCGTGGGTACGAGAGCCGCCAGCTACTTCGACAAGACTCCGGCCCATTGGCCGCCGCCGACAAGTAAAGGCAGTATCCGGTTCGATGATTCAGGAACGCTCGGGATCTTTTCACAGGCCTTTTCCGTGGGGCATCGCCAGTGGTCCTTCTGGCTGGGCTCATCGACTCGGGATATTCAGGAAGCGAGAAGAGATATCGTTGCGTTCTCGCTCATCGCCGCACCCATCGTCGCGGCATGCCTCGGCATATTGCTCTTCCTCGTCATTCACCATTTCCTGGGGCCTCTGGCAAAGCTGAGCAGCGGGGTGCGACGAATCGGAGAAGGCGATTTATCGTTCCGACTGAACGGAATGCCCAACGATGAAGTCGGGTCCCTGGCGGAGTCCGTAAACGCTATGGCGGCGCAACTGACGCAACGCGAAGAATCGCTGCGAGAACGGATGCTGGCACTGCGGGATCAGCAACAACAGGTAAAGCTCCTGCTCGAGTCCACGGCCGAGGCGATCTTCGGCCTGGATACGCATGGAAATTGCACATTCGCCAACCCGGCCTGCGTCCGGATGTTGGGCTATCGGGACGCGGATGAGCTCGCCGGTCGAAACATGCATGGGCTGATCCACCACAGCCGGCTCTGCGGCGCCCCCTATCCGGCCGGCGACTGTGCGATCTACCGCTCCTTTCTCTCAGGCGAGGGTATCCATTTAGACACAGAGGTACTCTGGCGGGCCGATGGCAGCAGCTTTCCCGCAGAGTTTTGGTCCTATCCGATTCTTCGCGACGGCGAGGCGATTGGCTCTGTGGTCACCTTTCTGGACATCACCGAGCGCAAGCGGGTCGAGATGGACCTTTCACGTGCGAAAGAGCTGCTCGACAGCATTATCAACGGTATCGCCGACCCCATTTTTGTCAAGGATGCGGGGCACCGATTCATTGCCGTGAACGATGCGCTTTGTGATCTCGTGGGCCATGCACGCACCGATTTGCTCGGGAAGTCCGACTATTATTTCTTTCCCGCGGAGGAGGCCGACGTCTTCTGGGCCCATGACGATCGGGTTTTGGGCACCAACGAGGTGGATGTCAACGAAGAGAAGCTCACCGGCGCCAAGGGCACACGCATCGTCTCCACCGTCAAATCGCCCTTCACCAATCCCATGACCGGCAACAGGAACCTGGTGGGCACCATCCGCGACATCACCGAGCAAAAGCATGTCGAGCAAACCCTGCGTCGTGCTCAGAAGATGGATGCTATCGGCCAGCTCAGCGGCGGAATCGCCCATGACTTCAACAACATCCTCGGCGTCATCGTGGGGAGTGCCGATCTACTGAAGCTTCAAGTACCGGCCGATCACCAGGCGCTGGACCGGGTCGAGACAATTCAGAAAGCCGCCCAGCGCGCCGCCGATCTGACCAGGCAGCTGGTCGGCTTCGCGCGTCAGCAACCGGCGCAGGCGGTCGCTACCGATATCAACCGGGTGATTGTCGAGATGCAGAGCCTGATCGCCCGCTCGGTGACCCCGGAAGTGGAGGTAACGCATGATTTTTCCGATAACCTGTGGAGGACGGAAATCGACCCCGGGGATTTCCAGGACGCCTTGCTCAACCTGGTGATAAACGCCCACGACGCCATGCCGGGGGGTGGCCGGCTGACGCTGGAGACCCGCAACTGTACGCTCGATTCCGAGTATTGCATGCTCAATCCAGGCGCCGAGCCAGGCGATTATGTGCAGCTCGCGGTGAGCGACAGCGGCCATGGCATCCCGCCCGAGGACCAGGAGCATATCTTCGAGCCCTTTTTCAGCACCAAGGCCAAAGACAAGGGAACCGGGCTGGGACTCGCCATGGTGTATGGATTCACCACTCGCTCCGGCGGCCATATCAAGGTCTATTCGGAGCCCGGCATCGGCACCACGTTCCGTCTCTATCTGCCCCGGGTGGTCGGGCAGGAACAATCAGAGGAAAGGATTGCTGACCAGCCGGGGACATTGCCTCGGGGGCGGGAGACCATTTTGGCGGTGGACGACGAGGCGGCGTTGCTGGAACTGGCTCAAACCTGGCTGGAGGCATTGGGTTACCGGGTAGTGACGGCTAAAGACGGCCCGCAGGCGTTGGAGCTCTTGGCCGAAGAGCCGGCGATCGACCTGTTGTTCAGCGACGTGGTCATGCCGGGTGGAATCAACGGTTACGAGCTGGCCGAACGGGCAACGACTGCACGGCCGGCGCTCAAGGTGCTGCTGACATCGGGCTATACGGAGAATGCCTTATCGAACAATGGGCAGGCGCGTTTCGCCGCCAATCTCCTCAACAAACCCTATACGCCGACCGAGCTCGCTCGGCGGGTGCGATCGCTGCTGGGCAACGCTGAATCGGCTACCGTGGACCCGCGCGTGGCACATTGAGCACGGGGGTAACGACTACATGGGCCTCCTGTCCATCTCGGAGGTACCGCCCGAATTCGCGCCCGCCGCCATGCCCGAGCAGTTCGAGCCGAGCCTGTTGA
>JAJDOL010000318.1 GCA_022340195.1 Chromatiaceae bacterium | reverse complement strand
CAGGGAGCGTACCGCGCACCATTTGCACGTTCGGTGCGGATAGCTTTGCTATCCCTGGACAACTGGATCCCGGGGTCCTACCCGGGACGACCACTTCGAAGTTGCCCTGCAATTCAAGGTGAAACGCGGCACTGGGCGGGGCGTCGGAGCACAGGGGTCAGCCATCCATCAGGGCCGTTTCCCGTGAGAAGGCACTGAAACAGCCGAGCGTTCCGGGAACCCCCTCGGGGATCAACAGGAAGAGCTTCCACCTTCGGGCAAGGCGGGGCAAAATAACTCCTCGGCGTCTTTGCGAGCGTCCCTCGTGACTTGGCGACTCGTACCCGTGAGTGTGTATGGAAGAGGAAGCAATCCAAGGGCAGGTCCATTGCCCCGTCTGTGATTCGGACGACATCTGCGAGTGCATCCGAATCGGGCAGGTCCCGGTCTACTGCAATGTTCTGCACGAGACGCGGGAGGCGGCGCTCGGCGCGCCCATGGGGGAGATGGATTTGCGCTTCTGCGCTGCGTGCGGTCACTTGTTCAACGCGGCCTTCGATCCGGCGCGGGTCGACTACTCGAGCGAGTACGAGAATTCGCTTCACTACTCCGGGCGTTTCCGGGCGTATGCCCGATCCCTGGCGGAGGACCTGGTTCAGCGCCATGGGCTGCACGGCAAGACGATCATCGAAATCGCCTGTGGCCAGGGCGACTTTCTCGCGCTCCTGTGCTCCCTGGGGGGAAACCGCGGCATCGGCTTCGACCCGAGCCATGTCCCCGGCCGCAGCGAGGCGGTCGGCGGGGCCGACCTGACCTTCGTCCAGGATTACTACTCCGAGACCTACGGTGACCTGAAGGCCGACCTCGTTTGCTGTCGCCACGCCCTGGAGCACATGGCAAATCCTGGATCCTTCCTGAGCAGGGTACGCCGGGCTATCGGCAAGGATTCCACAGCGGTCTTCTTCGAGGTGCCCAACGCGTTGTTCACCCTGCGTGATTTGGGAATTTGGGACATCATCTACGAGCACTGCGGCTACTTCTGCGCGGGTTCCTTGCGCGCGGTCTTCCGCCGCAACGGCTTCTCTGTGAAGCGGATCCAGTCCGAGTTCGGAGGCCAGTTTCTCGCCCTCCACGCCTCCCCCGGAGGGTGTGAGGACGAGGTCGAGGCCGCGGCAGCGCCTGATCTAGCCCAACTTGTCCGCGGCTTTGCAGCGCATTACCGGTCAAAGGTCGAAACCTGGAGGGGGACCCTGCGGCGTCTGCGTGCAGATGGCCGCAGGACGGTGCTTTGGGGCGCAGGATCGAAAGGGGTCAGCTTCGTAAACGCGCTTGCGGTATCGGAGGAAATCGGCCTGCTGGTCGATCTCAATCCCCACAAGGATGGCCGTTTCGTTCCGGGCACGGGTCATCGGGTCCGGACTCCCGGTTACCTGGCCGACTATCGCCCGGACACGGTCCTGGTCATGAACCCGCTCTACGAAGAGGAGATCCGCCGGGATCTGCAAGACATGGGTCTCTCTCCGCAGATCCTGGTGGATCGGCCCCGATGAGCAGCGAGCCCCGGATCCTGCTCTACTCACCGCGGAAGTTGGCGCCGGTCATTTCCCGCTGTTTTTCCTATGAATTCGAGGACGCGATCGAGGGGATGGACTCCGTCGAGATGCTCACCCCCGAGCCCGTTTTGACGCCGACCGTCTTCGACTATGTCGACCGTGCGGTAAGCAAGATCGGTCGTGCGACCCGGGCTGCACGTGGCATCAACCCTGGCGTACGCACGGCAGATGTGGCGGGGCGCCACCAGCTCTTCTTCGCTGTCTGCCAGTTCGCAACCGACCTGACCTGGCTCAATGCCCTGCGTGGCTGGCGTGCGCGTTGCGACATCGCCACCTGCTGGCTGGAGGAAATCTGGGCGAAAGACCTCGTTCGGCTCAAGAGCCAGCTCTCCCTACTCAGTGAATTCGATTACATCTTTACCAATTGCCGCGGCAGTGTCGACGGGCTCGCTGTGGCCACCGGTCGTCCGGTAGTTTATGCGCCGCCCGGCGTGGACTGCCTGTCCTTCTTCCCCGGTGATCCGCCCGTAGAACGGGTAATCGACGTCTTCAACATGGGGCGTCGCCACCCGGCGACCCACAAGGCTCTTCTGGATCTTGCGCGCGAGCGCAGGTTTTTCTATCTCTACGACACCTTCAAGGGAAACATTCAGGTCCAGAGTCCCGCCGAGCACCGGCTTCAGCTCGCCAACCTGATCAAACGTAGCCGCTACTTCATCGCCAACAAGGCGAAAGCGACCGAGACCGGAGAGACGGCTGGACAGCAGGAGGTCGGCTTTCGGTTCTTCGAGGGTGCCGCCGCCGGCGCAGTCATGATCGGCGATGCGCCGGACGTGGACTCCTTTCGCGAGAACTTCGACTGGCCGGATGCAGTGATCCACTTGCCTTATGGAAGCTCGGATGTGACCGACCTGATCGCGGATCTGGACCGTCAGCCGGAACGGACCGCTCGGATCCGCCGTGACAGTCTGGACAACAGCCTGCGCCGGCACGATTGGGCCTACCGCTGGCGCCAGGTCCTCGAAACGCTCGGATTGCCGATTCCTGAGGGCCTGGTTTCCAGGGAGGCCCGCTTGCGCCGACGCGCGTCCGGTCTGTGATGCAGTCCTTTTCCGGGGGAACAGCAAATCCCCGGATTCATACTGGTGAGTCTGGTGTGTCGACCTGCGGCCGAAACCGTCGCAGCCGCAGGCTGTTGGTCACCACGAACAGGCTGGAGACGCTCATGGCGGCGGCCGCGATCATGGGGTTCAGCAGCCACCCCGTCAACGGGTAGAACAGCCCCGCGGCCAGCGGTATCAGCGCCACGTTGTAAGCGTAGGCCCAGAAAAAGTTCAGACGGATGGTTTTAAGCGTTTGCCGAGCCAGGGCAACGGCGTTGGCGGCGGCGGTCAGCTCGCCGGACATCAGGATCACCTCTCCCGCCTCCACGGCGATGTCCGTACCGGTGCCGATAGCGATGCCCACATCCGCCTGCGCCAGGGCCGGCGCGTCGTTGATGCCGTCACCGACGAAGGCGACCCGCGCGCCGGCTTCCTGCAACCGCTTGACCTCCGCCGCCTTGCCGTCCGGAAGCACCTCGGCCACGACCCGGTCGATGCCGACCGTTCCGGCCACGGCCTCGGCCGTGCGGCGATTGTCGCCGGTCAGCATGATTGTTTTCAGCCCCAAGGCATGCATGGCCGCCAGCGCCGCCTTGCTGCTCGCCTTGGGCGGGTCGGCGACGGCGAGTAGTGCGATGAGCTTCCCATCGGCGGCCGCGAGCACCGGGGTCCCTCCTTGGTTGGTCAACTGCTCGATTCGCTCGGACGCGGTGCCGATATCGATCCCGAGCTTTCCCATGAAGCGACCGGAGCCGGCCGCAATCAGTGCCCCCTCGATGTGCGCCTTGATGCCGAAGCCCGGGATGGCCTCCGCCTCTTGCGCCACGGGGATGTCAAGTCCACGGTCTTTCGCTGCTTGGACGATGGCGCCGGCGATCGGGTGCTCGCTGTCACGCTCCACGGCGGCGACCAGTTTCAGGGCTTGATCTTCAGAAATTCCGAAGGCTTCGAGCTCGGTCAGTGTCGGCTTGCCCGCGGTGATGGTCCCTGTCTTGTCCAGCACCAGCGTGTCCACGCGCGCCAGAGCCTCCAGGGCGGCACCGCGACGGAACAGGGTGCCCATCGCGGCTCCGCGCCCAGTCGCCACCATGATGGCCGTCGGGGTGGCGAGGCCCATCGCACAGGGACAGGCGATCAAGAGGACGCTCACGGCAGCGACGAAGGCAAAGTTGAGCGCCGGATCCGGACCGACCAGGAGCCAGACGATGAAGGTGATGAGCGCCACGCCCATGACGATGGGTACGAAAACGCCGGCGATGCGGTCGGCCAGCAGTTGAATCGGCGGCTTTCCGGCCTGAGCCTCCTCGACGAGGCGAATGATCTGGGCGAGAAGTGTATCGGCGCCTACGCGGGTTGCCCGACAGCGGAACACCCCCGTCTGGTTGACCGTTCCTCCCACCACTTCGTCGCCGGCATGCTTGCCGACGGGGACGGGCTCGCCGCTGATCATGGATTCGTCCACGTAGCTGGTGCCCTCCACCAGAACACCGTCCACCGGAATGCGCTCGCCGGGGCGGACCAAAACGATGTCTCCGGGTACGACGGCCTCCACCGGGATTTCGATCTCACCGTCCTCCCGTACGATCCGCGCCTCTTTGGGCCGCAAGCGAACCAGGTGGCGGATGGCCTCCGAGGTGCGACCCTTGGCGAGCGCCTCCAGATAGCGGCCGACCAGGATCAGGGTCACGATGACCGCTGAGGCCTCGAAGTAGAGGTTGGCCGTCCCTTTCGGAAACAGCCCCGGCAGGAAGAGGACGAGCAGGGAATAGAGATAAGCCGCCCCGCTTCCGATCATGACCAGGCTGTTCATCCCGGGCGCAAGATGGCGAAGCTCCGCCGAGCCCTGGACCAGGAATCGCCGCCCCGCCCACGCGAGCACGGGGGTGGCGAGCACGAGCTCCAGCCAGTGCCAGACGGGCATCGGCAACAGGCTGTGCATCAGGGTTTCCGCCCCGGGGAGAAACATGGGCGCCATGCTGATCAAGACCAGTGGCGCAGTCAGGACCGCGGCGAGCATGAGATCCCGTTTCAGCAGCGCGAGCTCTTTTTCCCGTCGCTCCTTTCCGGCATCGGGCGCCTCCTGGCCTACCTCAGCCTGATACCCGGCTTCGCCGATGGCTTGCGCGATGCGCGCTCGGCTGAGCGTATCCGGGAGAAACTCCACCCTGGCGGACTCGGTGCTCAGATTGACCGTCGCCCCAAGCACGCCGGGAAGGGCCTGGATGGCCCGCTCCACCCTTGCCACGCAGGAGGCGCAGGTCATGCCGCCCACGCCGATGGTGGTGGTTTCGACGACGGGCTCGTAGCCGGCGCCGCGAACCGCCTCGATCAGCGCTGGGATCTCCGCTTGGTCGAAGTGCACCACGGCGGTCTCAGACGCAAGATTGACCGCAGCCGATTCGACACCGGGCTGGTTTGCGATCGCCCGCTCGACGCGCGTTACGCAGGACGCACAGCTCATCCCGCCGACGCCGATGCGCAGCTCCTTGGTCATCTTGGTCGATCGCTCGGTTGGGACGACCCGTGCCCGAGCCGGTGGGCTTTGTGACTCATGCCTTCAAGCTGGCTTGGTAGCCCGCTTCCTTTACCGCCGTAATCAGCTCGTCGGGCAATGCATTACCCTCGACCAGGGCACTTCCGGGATCGAGCGTCACCTCCGGTTCTCCTTCGACGCCTTGCACGGCGGCCAAGGCCTCGGTGACGGCCTTCACGCAATGCATACAGCTCATGCCCTCGATGTTCAATTCAATCATGTTCTTCTCCTAACTCTGTTTCTGTTTCACCTAAGGTTTCCCACAGCCCAGATTTTACCGTTGTATCACCGAGTCGGTGGTTTGTTGCAGCATGCCGACGGCCTTGCCCGCGCGTTCTCCCGGCCGGTGAGATCCAGGTTCTGGCAATAACCGGACCTGAATCTGGCCCAGCGGCCCGCAGCGGGAGGGAATCCGGCCGCTTCGAGCGTGCGTTCCAGCGCCCGGTAGTCGGTCTTGGTGACCAGATAGCGCACGCCGATCGTGCGTCTCGTGCGGACGGCCGACACCTGCAGGACGCCATCGAGATCCCGCAACGCCTGCTCTACGGTCTTTGCGTCGGCGGCGGTCGCCAGTGCGACCGATACGCGAATCTTGCGTTTAACCTCCCAGGCACTTTTGGGTTCCGCCTTGTCGTTTTGGATCATGATGTCTCCTCGTCCGCCATCCGCGGATCTTCGGGCTCGCCCCCGTGAGGCTAACATGGACCTCGATGTGACCCGCGCGGACCAGCCGCACGGTTCTGGATGCCGGTCCCGGCAGCGGCTTTGTCGCCGGGCTTACCCACTGTGGTTCGGGTCGGCGACGGGGGCTGGGACGCCTCTTCGGGCACCAAGGACTCGATGAGGTGACAGACGCTGCCCCGTCCGGCGCTCGGTCCGGCATCTCTTCCCAGGCCGCAAGAACCGCTTCCATGCGCGCCGGCTGGGTCAGCGTGGCATCCAGCCTGGCGCGGTTCTGTACGATGCGCTCGCGCATCAGGGCGCGCACGTCCGTGCAGGGAGAGCTGCCGCTGTCGGCTCGGGCTGTGATTTTCCTAATCTCGTTAAGGGTAAAGCCGAGGTGCTTGGCGGCGCGGATAAAGCCGAGCCGAGCCACCTCGGATTTGTCGAACAGGCGGTAGCCATTGTGCCGGCGACTGGGGCGGATCAGACCGATCGGGGCGTAGAAGCGCACCACGTGCGTTGCAACGGCGCACTGCTGGGCCAATTCGTTGATGGTCAACATCGGTCCGATCCTCTCCTGTTTCTTTACTTGGCCTTGTTGAGGTCGACGAGCTCGCGCAGCAATGCCTCGATGTTGGCCATGTGGCTCTCCATCTTGGCCATGTGCTGCTGCATCATCTCCTGCCTCTGCATCATCATCTGCGGGCCCATCATACCCCTGCCCCCCGGTTGCCCCGGCATCATGCCGGGCTTTCCTCCTTGCATCATGGGCATAGCGGGCGCTTGCGCCGGCGTCGCCTCATCGGCAATGACGCTGGCCACCGGCACGGCAACCATGGAAATTGAGAAGGTCACAGCGGCGAGGGTCGGCAGTCTGGTTTGTTTGGCCATAGTCGGTGCTCCTGTGGTTATTGGATCGAGAATTGGTGCTGGGATGATCCACCTTCGTGTGGTGGATACTTGGAGTCTAGAACCTTGCGTAATACGCAGGTCAAGGCGTTCTTGCTTACGGCGCGCCGCGGCATGCCCATTCGTGTCACGGTAAGGCCTCCAGGTATCGGATGACCTTCCATCGCTGGTTTTCGCTGAGAGAATTTTTGAATGCTGGCATCGCGGTGCCCAACTCGGCCCCGCCTTCGCTGATCGCCCACATCAGGTAGCCGTCGCTTGCCATCGGCCGACTCGCGAGCCACTGTAGATTGGCCGGAGGCGGCGACATGCCGGCCGCTGCCGGTCCATCTCCCGCGCCGGTGTCGCCGTGACAGGCGGCGCAGTTTGCTTGATAAAGGACCTTGCCCTCGGAGACCATTCGTCCGTCGGGCGAAAGCGGATTGCTCAGTCCTTGGTAGGCCTTTGGTACACCGCCCATCATGGCTTGGCGATGACGTTGCATGGATGAGCCCATCATCATGCCGTGTCCCCGCATCCCCGGACCCATCATCCCGCCTCGGCCACCGGGCATCGAAGTGACTGTCGTGCCGGGTTGGTTGGTGACCTCGGTCGTAGGGCCACCGCAACCGACCAAGAAAGTCATAGCGGATATGAGCAGCAAGACAAGGAGCAATCGCACCGTCCTTGGCTGGCGTGCGTTCCATGCAGGTCCGCATTGCCTCGACGTACGAGTTCCATCCAGAGCCGATGCGGACGCAGAGCTGATCATTCGAGCGTAATTCCGATCTTCTTGGCGATCAGCGTCGGCTCGAACGGCTCGTGCTCCTCGTCCCCGAGCAAGAACTGGACGCTGTGCTCCCCGGGAGGCAGCGCCAACAGCACCTCCATCTCACCCTCGTCGAGACGGACATGATTCGCGTCCCGGGGGATGCGTTGGTCCATTTCCGGTAGCCGTTCCAGGTCGATGAGGACATGGTGATGGCCCGCCGTGATGTGCACGTCGAAACCATTCTCCTACAGGTGTGCCACCCATTTGGTGCAACAGCCGCAGGTGGGACTTTTGTAGACGGTGATCCTGGTATCGTCCGCGGCACTCGGGGCTGCCGGGGCGGTCGTAACCAGTGCGGCAGCGATCTTCGCGATGGAGGTCATTTTCGTCATGGTTTTTGGTCCGCTGGTGTTGGTGAAATTCGATGTGGACACAGGAAATGCGAGAGAACCGATTCAGCGACCGGCGCTGACGTCGCCGATGCCCAAGCGAGTGTACAGAGCCGCGGCATTGACGCATCCCGAGACCAATACGCCCTTGGGCAACGCAATGGCAGGAGTACCGCCTGCGCCGAGCCGGACACCCGGGCTGTAACCCGCCTCGACGGGGGGGGTCCCCGCGGTCACCTGATCCAAGCTCACCGGAGTTTTGCCCGCGGCGACGTTCAGGAATGAGCGAGATCATCCTTCCTCTGGTTGTCGTTATAAACTCAGGCGCCGATGCCGGTGACAAGTTCCGGGCGCTGGTAAGCTCGTCCGCCTCACGGATTCGCACCGGCACCCTATTCCCTTACCCGAGGGGGATATTGCCGATGCCGCGCAGCCCATCGGTGCCGGGTCGGATCCGGCCGATACCGCGAATGCTGAGCCGCTCCACCTCCTCCGCGACCAGCCCGAGCTCCTCGGTGTTGACCGTGACCTGCACGTTGGTCACATCCGGGAAGGCGTCCGGGTTGAGACGTGGTGGCAGAAGAACCGCCGCGCCCGTCAACGCGAAGAGGGCGAGCGCGACCAGCGACTGCCACTGCACCAACTGGCCTTCCACGGGGGGGTAGCGTAGCCAATCGGCACCAAGGTGAGGACAGATGAGATTAGGCGCCGCAGCATTCGCAACAAGAAATG
>JAJDOL010000299.1 GCA_022340195.1 Chromatiaceae bacterium | reverse complement strand
AGCCCAAGGTCGCGACCACCTCGCTGGCGGGCTGTTTCGGCTGCCATATGTCCCTGCTCGACATCGACGAGCGAATCATGGAGCTGGTCGATCTGGTGGAGCTGGACCGTACGCCGCTGACCGACATAAAGCAGGTCGGCGCGTGCGATCTGGGGATCATCGAGGGTGGTGTGGCCAATGCGGAGAACGTGGAGGTCCTGCAGGAATTTCGCAGGCGCTGCAAGGTCCTGGTGGCTATCGGGGCCTGCGCGGTCAATGGGGGCATCCCGGCTATGCGCAATCAGTTCGAGCTTCGCGCGTGCCTCGAGGAGGCCTACGTCAGAGGGATCGGGATAAAGGACCCGGGGATCCCCGACGATCCCGAGATACCATTGTTGCTGAACGAGGTCAAACCCATCCATGAGGTGGTGAAGGTCGACTACTTCCTTCCGGGCTGTCCGCCATCGGCAGACACCATCTGGGCCTTCCTGAAAGACTTGCTGGAGGGAAGGCCTATCAGTCTTTCCTACACCCAGATTCACTATGATTGATCGAAGAACGCTGCGCGTTCTTCGATGAGGACAACTGCAATGGCAAGCTCGCTGGAAACCGCTGCGCATCCGGAAAGGCTCAAGCGAGTCGTCATCGAGCCGCTATCACGGGTCGAGGGCCACGGCAAGGTCACACTGCTGCAGGACGAGGAGAATCGCATCCGTCAGGTGCGGTTGCACATCGTCGAGTTTCGGGGCTTCGAGAAGTTTGTCCAGGGTCGGCCTTATTGGGAGCTGCCGGTGCTGGTGCAGCGCCTCTGCGGTATCTGCCCGGTGAGTCATCATCTGGCCGCAGCCAAGGCAACGGATCAGCTGGTGGGTGTCGACCAGCTCACTCCCACTGCCGAGAAGATCCGGCGGCTCATGCACCTGGGACAGACGCTGCAGTCACATGCCCTTCATTTCTTCCATCTGTCCTCGCCGGACCTGTTGTTCGGCTTCGACGACGCTGTCGCGCATCGCAACATCGTCGGCCTGATCCAAGACCATCCGGAGCTCGCGAGGCGTGGTGTCCTGCTGCGCAAGTACGGTCAGGAGGTCATCCGCCTCACCGCCGGCAAGCGGATCCACGGCAGCGGCGCCATCCCAGGGGGGATCAACAAGTCCCTGACCGTCCAAGAGCGGGAATTTCTCGTGGCGGACATCGACCAGTTGGTCCAATGGGCCGAGGAATCGGTTCAGCTCATTAAGCGGATCTTCATGCAACACCCGGATTACCATTACGAATTCGCGAAGGTGGATGCGAATACCCTGAGCATGATCCGGCCCGACGGAGCATTCGAGATCTATCACGGCGGCCTGCGAGCCAGGAATGCCGATGGTGAGACCATCTTCGATCAGGTCGATTACCGACAATACGAGGCATTGCTGAAGGAGGCGGTCAAGCCTTGGAGCTACATGAAGTTCCCGTTCATCGCCGATCTCGGGCCCGAGGCCGGGTGGTTCCGGGTCGGCCCCCTGGCCCGGGTGAACAATTGCGATCGCTTCGACATGCCGTTGGCAGAGCAGGAGCGCCACGATTTCATGGCGGCCGGTGAGGGTCGGCCTCTGCAGGCGGCCCTGGCGACACACTGGGCACGTCTCATCGAGCTGCTCTATTGTGCCGAGGCGATCGAGGATCTGCTCGCGGATCCGGACCTGAGCGGTGGCGATCTACGCATTGACGGGGCGATGCGGGAGAAGGGGATCGGTGTCCTGGAGGCGCCCCGCGGCACCCTGTTTCATCACTATGAGATCGATGGGGATGGATTGGTACGGAGGGCAAACCTGATCGTTGCCACCACCAACAACAATCAGGTCATGAACGAGTCCATCCGGCAGGTCGCAAACGCGTATCTGGACGGCAAGGAGCTGACCGAGCCGCTGCTGAACCAGATCGAGGTCGCCATCCGTGCCTACGATCCCTGCCTGTCGTGTGCCACACACGCGTTAGGTAAGATGCCCCTGCGGGTCGAGCTCGTCGACGCCGCCGGTGAGTTGGTGGACATCGTTTATCGGGATGCCGGCGGTGGGTTTGGGCGAGTCGATCCCATGACTTCCGATTCCCACTGAAAGTCGAGCGTGACATCGAATCTGTTCGACGGCGCCCGGCGAGTCAGACCCCGGCTCGTGCTTGCCTTCGGCAACCCATCCCGTGGCGACGATGCGCTCGGACCCCTCCTGATCCGGGACCTGGAAGTGCGTCAAGCGGCGGGCGAGCTCGAGCAGGTCGATCTGCTCACCGACTTTCAGCTCCAGATCGAGCACACCCTGGATCTGCAGGGGAGGGCGCTCGTCGTATTTGTAGACGCGGTGGCAAGCGGAGCTGAGCCCTTCTCGTTCGATTCGCTTCTCCCCGAGTCCGACGTCGGCTATACGACCCACGCCATGACGCCGGGGGAACTTTTGAGGGTGTACCAGCAGGTTACGCAAGAAAGCGCGCCACAAGCGCGCATGCTGGCGATCAGGGGATACGATTTCGATCTCGGGAGTCCGTTGTCCACTGCGGCCGGCCGAAATTTAGCAAAGGCAACGAATCACCTTTTGACAATGCTGGAGCAGTAGCCTGGATGGAGTGAAGGGGAGCATTCGGGAGAGGCTGGCCTTTTTCCTGGATTCCGCCGGGAAGAATTTCGCATCCCCGAGCCGTGTGTCGAGCGCAACGTAATCCAGGTTCGGATGGCGTTTTCGCCTATCGCCCGGCTGCATCCGGGCTACGGAGCTCGACTCCCCCCGTGTGGCTCAACGGTTCTTCGGCAGGCCGCTTTTTGTCGGCTCGGATTGGCGCGATCCCTCTCTGAGAGGTGCAATCAATGCTTGAAAGTGCGCGGGATTCACATACTGGATGACAACGCCGCCGTCCTTGTCCAGACCAATATCCATTCCCTTATCCGGGTACAGCCAATGGGTCACGCCTGTTTCCTCGGTGAGCATCTCGTCGGGTTGGCCGAAGCGATTCCTCAGAATCTCGGCGTCCAGCGATTTCCACGGCAGGTAGGTGATGGCGCGAATCGGTATCTTCGCGAGCGTATCGATGTCCGCGGGGGCGAGCTCGACCTTCTTGCCGCCGCTGCCGAGCTGACTGATGCGCAATCCGCGCTCGTACATAGCCTCTAGCTCCGCTTGCTCGGCGCCGACTGTAATGACGAAGTCCGCACGAAGCCCGCCGAGATACACTTGCTCGAAGTAGGCCTCCACCGAGAACCTGTCCTTACGCTCCTCGTGGGAGAAGAGGTTGATCTTCCCTTCCTCACCGAAAACCGCGCGAATGTCGGTGAGCGTCGTCTCTGCAACGGTGAAGCCGAACACCTGGGTGCGGCCCTGGGAATCGACCGAGACCACCCAGGGCAGGCGCACCTGGCCGTCCCCGCGCTCCTCGGGCATCAGCATCATGATGCCGGTGAAGCCGAGCGCAGCAGCCACGAGTACGTAGAGAATGATCTTGCGGTCCATCTTGGGCCTGCCCTTGAAGCAGGGATAGCTCAGAACATGATGAGGCCCGCAACCACCTTGCGGCCCTCGGACATCAGTATGTTGTAGGTACGGCAGGCGGCGCCCGTGTCCATGACCTCGACCCCGAGACCCTGCCGGAGTAAGGCGAGGTAGGCAAGGGGATCCGGAAAGACCTGTCGCTCCCCGGTGCCCAGGATGACGACCTGGGGATCGAGCTCGATGATGGCCTCGAAGTGCTCCGCGCTGAAATCCTCTGGGCGCTCAGGTCCCCAGCCGGTGACGACGCGCTCCGGGCTGACGACCAGCCCGTTGCTGTAGGCTCGATTGCCGATGAGGATCCGGCCCGGCTCGTAGCCCAGAATGAGGTGACCGCTACCTGTGTCGGCTTCAGCGAACTTCATGGCGGCAAAATAACCGATGGCTCGGCGGCGAACAAGGCCACGCGATCGGAGTGGCGTTGTTGCAGCGAAGCAGTGGGGTCAAAGTCCGCTGTTCTCATTTACTCTGCCGAAGCCGCAAACCGCGCTCCCGATGTCTCGTTGGGGACGCCGGATAGCTCCTTTTTCGGCCCGCGAGACCCCTTTGATCTAGAATGTAACTCATTTATTGTAAATGGGGTATGCACTTGACTAAGCCTGCTACAACATGTTGTATGCCGGAGCATGCGAGATTACCC
>JAJDOL010000281.1 GCA_022340195.1 Chromatiaceae bacterium | reverse complement strand
AGCGAACGCCAGGGGCTGTTGACATTTGCCTGAGCGAGGGCGATTGCGAGACATTTTTCGTGGTGACAAGGCGCGGTGAGGAGGAATAGTCGGCCTATTGCGACGAGCCGCAACGCGGTCAGCGCGGAAAAGGACCGCAATCGGACCGTGAACGGCAATTGTCGACAGCCCCTAGCTGTTGATGACGCCGGAAAGCCGCTCCGCTTCCTGTTGGACCCGGGAGAGTGCGACCTGGATAGCGTCCGGGGTACCTGTCTTGGAGGCGTTTTCCAACTCCTTGAGGTAGCTGTCAAGGGCGGGCACGCCGCAGTAACTGGTGGCACCGCGCATACGGTGGGCGGTTTCGGTCAGCAGAGGCCAGTCGTTCGACTGAAAGCAGTGCGTCAGATCCTCGAGCTCCTTTTCCAGTCCTTGAACCAGTGCCAGAACGAGCTCGCGGGCAAGGTCCGAATCACCTCCGGTGGCCTCAACGGCTGCCGCCTCATCCCACGATGGCAGATCGTTGAAGGCGGGTCTGGTGTGGCTTCGATCGTTTTCCATCCATCTCTCCTTGTCTTTCCCGAGTCCGGATGAGAACTCTAACATCCTGTACGGAAACCTTCAGCACCCAGATGGATTGCAGATCGGAGAAATCTCGCCGCTCATCGTTGTCAGCCTTTGTCCGGTTACAGGTCCTGTTGCACAATCACGGAATCGGATCCAAGCGCGAACGGCGAAAACAAAAGCACTAGAGCATGCGGCGCGTTTTCTCGTCCCCAAGGGCTGGCGTCGGGCGCGTGGCCGGACACCATGATTGTCATCAGGATTTGGATGCCAGACCCAGTTACAAGCAAAATGATATGTTCTTTGACAGCAATCGAACTAGCGGGCCTGCCGACCGCAGGCGGAGGTTTATGGAATTCTCGACGATCGAAGCCTTTGTTGGAAACACGCCTCTGGTGCGTCTTCAGCGGCTTCCGGGGGAAACGGACAATTACATTCTGGCGAAGCTGGAGGGCAATAATCCGGCGGGATCGGTAAAAGACCGACCGGCGCTGAGCATGATTCGGCGCGCCGAGGAGCGTGGCGAAATCGTGCCCGGCGACACCCTGATCGAGGCCACCAGCGGTAATACGGGTATTGCGCTGGCGATGGCGGCGGCCATCCGGGGATATCGGATGATCCTGATCATGCCGGAGCACATGAGTCTGGAGCGGCGAGCGATCATGAAGAGCTTTGGGGCCGAGATCCGACTCACGCCCGAGGCGGGCAGCATGGAGGCCGCGATCGATCTGGCGCAGAGTATGCAGGCGGCGGGGGAGGGCAGGATCCTGGATCAATTCTCCAATCCCGACAACCCGCGCGCCCACTACGAGGGAACGGGACCTGAGATCTGGCGCGATACGCAGGGCGCCATCACCCACTTCGTCAGCTCGATGGGCACTACCGGCACGATCATGGGCGCGGGGCGCTATTTCAAGGAGCAGAAGCAATCCGTCGAGATCGTCGGCGTGCAGCCCAGAGAGGGGGCCAGTATCCCCGGCATTCGTTGCTGGCCTCCGGCTTATCTGCCCAAGATCTATGACCCTTCCCGTGTGGACCGCATCATCGAGGTCTCACAGGCGCAGGCGGAGCGGACGACGCGGGATCTCGCCGCGCGCGAGGGCATCTTCGGCGGTATCTCGTCGGGCGGCGCGGTGGCGGCGGCCCTCGAGCTGAGTAGCGAGCTCAGCGGCGCTGTCATCGTGGTTATCGTGTGTGATCGCGGGGACCGGTACCTGTCGACCGGCGTGTTTTCTCCTTAGAGGAAGGTTCTTGGCGAAGAAAAAGCGCAAGCCGCTTCCGGAGGCCCCGGTCGAGGTGGAGATAGAGTCCCTGACGCGGGCGGGTCGAGGGCTGGCCCATGTCGACGGCAAGCGGGTGCTGCTCCACGGTGCCTTGCCGGGGGAGCGGGTGAGGTTCCGCTACACCAGGGTTCACAAGACCCAGGACGAGGGGGTAGTGGTCGCTGTCTCGAGGGCGTCTTCCCAGCGCGTGCAGCCGCGGTGTCCTCATGCGGACGTCTGCGGGGGCTGCAGCTTGCAGCATATGGATCCGCCGGCCCAAATCCGCTGGAAGCAGCAAATCCTGGAACAGGTGCTGGCGAGAATCGGCAAGGTGCAACCCCGGCGGTGGCTGCCACCTCTCGCCGCTGGGCATTGGGGCTACCGGCGCAAGGCCCGCCTCGGGGTCAGGTATGTGGGCAAGAAGGGGCGTACCCTTGTCGGCTTTCGCGAGCGCGGGACCTCCTATGTTGCCGAGTTGCGTCGCTGCGAAACGCTGCATCCGGCGGTCGGGGAAAGGCTCGAGGCCATCGGCGCCCTCCTGGATGGCCTGTCGATCCGGGACCGGGTGCCGCAGATCGAGATGGCCATGGGAGAGGGGCCGTGCGCGCTTGTCTTTCGGGTGCTGGATCCGCCGTCCGACGCCGATCTGGCGCGCCTTGCTGCCTTCGGTGAGACGTATGGATTGCACCTTTACCTGCAGGATGGCGGAGCCCAGTCTATCCGCCCCCTTCCGGATCAGGGTGTCGACCTTTCCTACAACCTGCCGGGCGCCAATGTCCGCCTTTACTTTCAACCGACGGACTTTACCCAGGTCAACCTGGAGCTCAACCGGATGATGGTGGATCAAGCGCTGTCATTGCTCGATCCCAAGCCCGACGAGCGGGTTCTCGACCTCTTTTGCGGGTTGGGGAATTTTTCGCTGCCGATCGCCCGCCGCGCGGCGCACACCCTGGGTGTCGAGGGTGACGCGGGGCTGGTCGAGCGGGCACGGAGCAACGCCCGGCGTAACGGTGTCGCAAATGTCCGTTTTCTGGCCGCCGACCTCTACGGTGCCTTGCAGGACTCGCCCTGGGTACGGGAGCGGTTCCACAAGGCGCTTCTTGATCCGCCGCGAAGTGGTGCGCTTCAGATCTTGGATTCGTTGCCGCTCATGGGAGTCGAGCGGATTGTCTATGTGTCCTGTTATCCGGAAACGCTGGCACGCGACGCGGACCGTTTGGTGAACTTCCTCGGCTACCGGCTGGCGGCAGCGGGCGCCATGGATATGTTCCCGCACACGGCGCATTTGGAGTCGATGGCCCTGTTCGAGCGTGGCTAAAAATGACGAGCAGAGAATTCAAGAAATGGGTGTAGAAATAGAGCGTAAGTTCCTGGTAAAAAATGATTCATGGCGGTCGAACGTCGAATCCGAGGCGCGCGTCGTGCAGGGATACCTGGCAAGCGACGCCCATCTGACGATTCGCGTGCGGCTGAAAGGCGAGGCGGCCTTTCTAACCATCAAGGGAGCGACATCTGGAATCACCCGCAGCGAGTACGAGTACCCGATTCCGGTCGGGGATGCCGAGGCCATGTTGCGGGAGCTGGCGCCGAGTCCCGCCATCGAAAAGACGCGCTACAAGTTGAGATGCGGAAACCACCTTTGGGAGCTGGATGTTTTCGCCGGGGAGAACGCAGGGCTGGTGATGGCCGAGGTGGAGCTTGGCTCCGAGCAGGAGGTTTTCGCGATGCCCGAGTGGGCGGGCGAGGAGGTCAGTGACGACCGGCGCTATTACAATGCCAACCTGGCGAAGAATCCCTACAGGCGTTGGTAACCCGCGCTGGGTGTATGAAATCCGGAGTGCGGTTTTTCACGGAAATCTTGAAATCGGGTATCGTGCTCACGGTGGCTGCCGTGCTTTGTTTCCCGCTCACCGGGTGCGACGACCGCGTGCCGGATGCAACACTGCGTATGGGGCTCGCCGCTGCACCGCGCAACCTCGACCCTCGATTCGCAACGGATGCAACCTCTGAGCGCATCAATCGCCTTCTCTACAGGCGACTGGTGGAGCTCGACGCCAGGAGCCTGCCGGTACCATCACTGGCCAAATGGGAGCAGCGCTCACCGACCCGCTATCTGTTTACGCTGGGGGATGACGGGCGCGCCTTCAGCGACGGCAGCCGCCTGGATTCCGAGGACGTTGCAGCGACCTATCGCTCGATTCTGAACCCGGCCAACGCCTCGCCACACAGGGCATTGCTCAGCATCATCCAGGATATCAGAACCGACGGTCCCGACCGCGTGGAGCTCAGGCTCTCGGAGCCCGATCCGCTATTTCCCGCCTACCTGGGCATCGGCATACTGCCCGCGGCACTGATTCGCACCGGCCATGGATTTCAGCGCGAGCCGGTCGGCAGCGGGCCCTTTCGTTTTCTCGCCTGGCACGAGTCCGGCCGCCTGCAGTTGGAGCGACGTCGCGACCGCCAGCTGCTGGAACTGCTGGCCGTCAAGGACCCGAACGTTCGGGTGATGAAGCTGCTCCGGGGCGAGATCCAGATGTTGCAGAACGATTTGGCCCCCGAGCTCGTGGACTACCTGCGCAAGCGCTCCGAGGTACGGGTACGGGAGATCGGCGGCGCCAACTTCAGCTATCTGGGATTCAACCTGGAGGATCCGGTCACGGGGCTGCTCCCGGTGCGAAGGGCCATCGCCTACGCCATCGACCGGGAGGCGATCCTACGCTTTCTGTTCGGGGATGCCGGCAGGCTAGCCGACGCCATGTTCCCTCCGGAGCACTGGGTCGGGGCTGATAGTCTCGAAGGTTACGCCTACGATCCGACACGCGCGAAGGCCTTGCTGTCCGCAGCCGGCTTTGGGCGCGATCGGCCCTTGAGCCTGGTTTACAAGACCTCGAGTGATCCGTTCCGTGTGCGTTTGGCGACCGTCATCCAGGCCCAGCTGGCGAGGGTGGGCGTTCGGGTGGATGTTCGCAGCTACGATTGGGGGACCTTCTACGGGGACATCAAGGCGGGACGGTTCCAGCTCTACAGCCTGTCCTGGGTGGGGATCCGCACGCCGGATATCTTCCGCTACGTGTTTCACAGCACGTCCGTTCCGCCGGAGGGGGCGAATCGGGGTCGCTATCGAAGCCCAGGT
The DNA here is from genome assembly GCA_022340195.1 of Chromatiaceae bacterium. Taxonomy (GTDB): domain Bacteria; phylum Pseudomonadota; class Gammaproteobacteria; order Chromatiales; family Chromatiaceae; genus Thiosymbion. The sequence continues at coordinate 6,034 of JAJDOL010000281.1, read as the reverse complement.
GCGGACCGGTTGATCGAGACCGCGCGAGCGGAGCAGGACCTGGATCGCCAAGCCGAGCTTTACCGGGACCTGCAGGCGTTGTTGCTGGAAGAGCTGCCCTATGTACCCCTATGGTACGAGAACCAGATCTACGCCGGGCGCAACGAGGTCGCGGGCTATCGGCTGGCGCCTGACGGCAACTACGATGGGCTGGTTGACGTAGAGCTGAGATCCGTCGCCGAGGCGCGGCCTGAGGTCGATCCTTAGCGAAGGCGGCTACCGACCTCACGTGATATGCGTCTCTTAGTAGATCTCGCCGCGCAGACTCTCGAGCTTTTGGAAGAGCGTCGCGTGCTCGAGCGGTATTCGGTCTCCACCGGCCGCAATGGACCGGGTGAGCAGCGGAACAGCGGTTGCACCCCTCGTGGATTGCACCGGGTCCGCATCCGCATTGGTGACGGCTGCCCAGAGGGGGCTGTGTTCGTGGGTCGCCGCGCGACGGGCGAGATATACGACGCCGGGCTGGCATGGAAGCATCCGGAACGGGACTGGGTCCTCACCCGCATCCTCTGGCTGACGGGGATGGAGCCCGGGCGCAACCGGGGTGGGTCGGTGGATACACTCAGGCGCTACATCTACATTCACGGATGTCCGGACACCGAGCCCATGGGAAAGCCTTGTTCCCACGGATGCATCCGCATGCGCAACAGGGACGTGATCGAGCTTTTCGATTTGATCCCGGCAGGGACGCTCGTAGAAATCCGCTAACAGATGACACAGTCAATACTTTCCCGCATCGGCTCCGCGGTTCAGGTGGTGTTCGGGGTTTGTACGCTGGTGTTCCTGTTGATTCACCTAGTCCCCGGGGATCCCGTGGAGGCCATGCTGGGGGAGAGTGCCCGCCCGGCAGACCGGCAGGCGCTGCGCGAGGCCCTGGGTCTCGACCAGCCGCTCTTCGAGCAGTATCTCCGTTATCTCGGCGGGCTTGCGAGGCTCGATCTGGGCCAGTCGTTTCAATTCCAGCGCCCGGTGACCGATCTGCTCGCCGAACGTGCTCCTCCGACACTGGAGCTGGCGGGGGCTGCGCTGGCGCTGGCGCTGGTGCTCGCTGTCCCGCTCGGGGTATTGGCGGCGCGGAACCGGGGCGGAGCGCTCGACTCGGGTGCCATGGGCTTTTCCCTGCTCGGGATCTCCATACCCAACTTCTGGCTCGGACCCTTGCTGATTCTGGTCTTCTCACTCTGGTTGGGCTGGACCCCTGTAAGCGGGCGCGATGGCCCGGTTAGTCTGATTCTGCCGGCCGTTACCCTGGGTACTGGGCTGGCCGCGGTGCTGGCGCGCATGGTGCGCAGCAGCGTTTTGGAGGTGCTGGGGGAGGACTTCGTACGCACGGCCAGGGCCAAGGGCCTGCCCGAAACCGCGGTGATGTGGCATCACGCCTTGCGTAACGCCTGGTTGCCGGTGTTGACCCTGGTGGGTCTGCAGCTGGGTGGTCTGCTCGGCGGTGCCGTGATCACGGAGACCGTCTTCGCATGGCCGGGGGTCGGCAGCCTGCTCGTAGAGGCCATACAGAACCGGGACTACCCGGTCGTGCAGGCTAGTGTGCTGCTTGTCAGCCTTGCCTATGTGCTGGTCAACACCTTGACGGACTTGATCTACGCCTGGGTAGATCCGCGGATACGATTGGCATGACGCTTAATCTGCGTGCTTGGGTGCCGGTGGGTTTTCTTACCCTGTGGGCGATAGCGGCCCTAGTAGGTCCCCTGATGCCGCTGGCACCGGACCGCATCGATCTGCCGGGGATTCTGGCTCCCCCGGCCGCGGACTCGCTGCTCGGCAATGATGATCTTGGCCGGCCCGTGCTCGACCGGCTTCTGATCGGCGCCCGCATTTCCTTCGCGGTCGGGCTAGGCGTTGTGGCCTTGTCCGCCTTTCTGGGAGCTCTGGTGGGTGGAATCGCGGCTCTTAGGGGTGGCTGGGCGGATCTGACGCTGGTCCGGATCATCGATGTGTTTCTAGCCTTTCCGGGTATTCTATTGGCCATCGCCTTGGCGGGTATCATGGGGCCAGGGATCGATAACGTCATTATTGCCTTGGCCGCTGTCGGTTGGGTCGGGTACGCGCGGCTGGCACGCGCCCAGATTCTGTCGCTGAAGCAACGCGACCATGTTGCCGCTGCCCGGGCCCTGGGTGCCGGGACCGGTCGCGTTTTACTACGCCATCTGCTGCCCCTGACCGTCGCACCGCTGATTGTAGAAGCGACCTTCGGCATTGCCGGGGCCGTGATCGCGGAGGCAGGCCTGTCCTTTCTCGGACTCGGCGTGCAGCCGCCACAGGCGTCCTGGGGCAGCATGATTCGCGACGGCGTGGGCTATATGCTGACGGCTCCCCACCTGGTTCTGGCCCCAGGACTCGCGATCCTCACGGTCGTGCTGTCTGTCAACCTGGTAGGGGATGCCTTGCGAGACCGGCTGGATGTTCGTCTGGTCCGGGACTGAGGGCAAGAGAATGGGACAGAGTCCCGGGGCTGTGGTACAAACGTCGCCATTCATGAAACGGCGGCGGGACAGGATCTCGAATGCATCGGACGAAAGCGAGCTTCGGGCCGGGAACCGGCGGCGAGATCCTCAGAAGGAGGACTTGAAAGGTGACTCTAGGGCCCGTGATGCTGGATTTAACCAGCGTCGAGCTCGATGCTCAGGAGCGTGAGATCCTATGCCATCCGGCGGTGGGCGGCGTCATATTGTTCGCGAGGAACTTCGAGAGCCCGGAGCAAATCGCCGCCTTGACCGCTGCCATTCACAAATTGCGCGATCCCCACCTTTTGGTGGCCGTCGACCAAGAAGGTGGAAGAGTGCAGCGGTTTCGCCGAGGATTCACTCAGTTGCCGCCGGCCGGCCGTTTCGGAGCCTTGAGTCGCAGTCACCCGGTGAACGCGCGTCGCGCCGCGAGCGCCGTGGGTTGGCTGATGGCCGCCGAGCTGCGCTCGGTGGGTGTCGACTTCAGCTTTGCACCTGTGCTCGACCTGAACCGCGGCGTGAGTCGGGTGATTGGCGATCGTGCCTTTGCCGATGGTGCCAATGCGGTATCGGACCTCGCCTGGGCCTGGACCGAAGGCGTGCACGCTGCCGGCATGGCCGCCGTGGGTAAGCATTTTCCTGGGCACGGTGGCGTGGCGGCGGATTCCCATGAAGAGTTGCCGACGGATGGGCGATCCTACGACGAGATCGAGATGGACGACTTGGTTCCCTTCCAGCGCCTCATCTACCGAGGCTTGGAGGCGGTCATGCCCGCACATGTGGTCTATCCCAAAGTGGACCCGAACCCCGCCGGATTCTCGGCGTTCTGGTTGCGCCGGATCCTGCGCGAGCGGCTTGGTTTCCAGGGGGTTATCTTCAGCGATGATCTGAATATGGCGGCAGCCGCTGCGGCCGGTGGCTACGCCGAGCGTGCCAGGTCCGGCCTCGACGCGGGTTGCGACGTTCTGCTCGTGTGCAACAATCGCCCCGGCGCTCTGGAGGTTTTAGAGTCGCTACGTGATTACGACGACCCGACCGTGCACCTGCGCTGTCTGCGCATGCATGGCCGCGGTGCGCTCGAACCTGATCGCTTGCATCTGGATCCGCGCTGGCATCAGGGTGTGCGCGCCATTGCGGAGCTCGAGGGGGCGGATGCTCCGAGCCTGGATCTGTGAACGCTATCGACTCAAGAGAAAGGCTGTAAATACGATGGAGATGTCACGGGAACAGTATGATGCGGTCGCCGGTAGGGCAGAATTGCTGGTATCGGGTGCCCAGATGGAGCGAATTCTGGATCGCCTGGCCGAGTCCATCACCCGGGTCTTGGCGGAAAAAAATCCACTGGTCCTTTGTGTCATGAACGGTGCGGTTATCGCGGTGGGCCGTCTGTTGCCGCGGTTGGGATTCCCGCTGACGCTCGATTACGTCCATGCGACCCGCTATCGGGGTGAGACCAGCGGTGGAAGCCTTCAGTGGCTGCATCGGCCCGCCGCATCCGTACGTGGCCGGAATGTACTGGCGGTGGATGACATTCTCGATGAGGGTGTCACGCTGGATGCCATCGATCGAGCTTGTCGAGAAGACGGGGCGGCATCCGTGCATACAGCGGTGCTTGTGGAGAAAGAGCGCAAGAAGGCTACCGACTTCAACGCGGACTTTGTCGGCGTGCGGCTCCCGAATCGTTACCTCTATGGCTATGGTCTGGACTACAGGGGCTATTTCCGCAACGCGGACGGCGTCTACGCGGTGGCCGACGACGACCTTTGATCACGTTCGCACCTTGGAGTGGAAACAGCGAGAAACCCAATTAAATTAATTGATTTTTGACTCTATCTGAATTTTGCGTTACACAAAAATAATCCGGCGTTCAAATCCAGGCGTCGGTCGGCGGCCTGCCAGGCGCTGACGCTTGTTCGCATTGTCGGTGCTTGACTGGGTCGAAGCCGCTAATACAGAGATGCGAGGAGGTTGGATCAATGAAAACATTGTCGAGCTACCGCGGTCGTCAAGCGGAATTACTGCAGATGATCGAAGATCTGCAGTCGATTCTCACGCCGGAGCAGCTGAAAGTTCGTCCCAACGCCAAGACGGCTTACGAGCTGCTCTGTGACCTGGGCGAAAAGGTCAAGGAACATCTCGCTGAAGAGGACAAGGGACTGTATCCGAGTCTGCTCATCCACGAGGATCCCAAGGTCAAGTCCATCGCTTGGGGGTTCATCAGCGGCGAGAAGCCGCTACGCAAGACCTTTGACGACTACCACAAGAAATGGCTGAAGCATTGCGAGTTCAACTTTTCGGACGATTTCGTCGAGGAGACCCGCGAGGTCTTCGACATGCTCCAATACCGGATCGAGCGGGAAAACCAGGTGCTGTTCCCCAAGCTCGTGGAAATCGGCATGTTTCAGGAGATCAGCGCCTGAGTTACGACGGCATGTCGGCTTTCATCGAAGCCGGCGCCGGTTTCGGGTGCCGGTTTTTCTTGGTTTCTGGCGGTAGTTCCTCCGGTCTCTGCGGAATGCGACCGGGCGCTGAATTGTGAGTGGGTTGGCCTTTATCGGGGGCTCCGGTTTTACCGTCATGGGGGGGCTGGAAGTCATCGACCATGAGCGGCCCGAGACCCCCTTTGGCCCGCCCGCGGCGCCGGTCACAAGGGGCCGTCTCGGCGATACCGAGTGCTTGTTTCTTCCCCGGCATGGGATTGGTCACGGTGTCGCGCCCCACCGGGTCCGTTACCGCGCAAACATTTGGGCTCTTAGAGCCTGCGGCGCGGAGCGGGTTGTCGGCTTGGCCGCCGTCGGCGGTATCGGAAGCCGCTTCGCCCCCGGTGTCCTTGCCGTCCCGGATCAGATCATCGACTATACCCACGGGCGGGACCATAGCTTCCGCGATGGGGAGGCGGGCGAGCTCCTGCACATCGACTTCACCAAACCCTATTGCGAGGACCTGCGCCGAGCCCTGCTCGGAGCAGCGGGCGCTGCCGAGCTGGAGGTGGTGGACGGCGGAACCTACGGCGCGACCCAGGGACCCCGTCTCGAGACGGCAGCGGAGATAGCGCGTATGGAGCGAGACGGCTGTGATTTCGTGGGGATGACCGGAATGCCGGAGGCAGCGCTCGCAAAGGAGCTCGGGCTCTGTTACGCCGGATTGGCCTTTGTGGTCAATTGGGCAGCCGGCAAGGCAGCAGGGGGGATACAAATGCAGGAGATAGAGGCCAATATTGCGGCTTGCCGCGTCGGAGTCGAGCGTGTTGTTGCGGTCCTGGCCGCGGCGGGATAGGTCGGGTTGACATGCGGAAGGTCCGCGCAGCGGACCCTAGAGTCAATTAAGCGGTTAGCGGTGAGGTGACACTAAATGGCAGGATCGGATTCGTCGAAAGGGTCGGGTGTTTGGTACAAGCTGGCGCTATGGGCCGTTGTCATCGTCGCGGGTTTCGCGTATTTGACCGTAATAAAAGAGAAGGGATCCGAGGAAGGATCCGACGAGGGTATGGCTCAGTTGGCAGCCGAGGTTCAGGTCAGGGAAATGGCCTCGAGGAA
>JAJDOL010000269.1 GCA_022340195.1 Chromatiaceae bacterium | reverse complement strand
ATTAAACCATCCTCAGTAACGATAAATCAGAAGGTTACGCTTCGCCGCACAAGCCGGCGGCGATACAGATAGGACGATAAGGGGAAGGGAAAATATCGAAAAATTAGTTGGTTATGCCCATCCAACCGAATCCTGACGCCGTAGGAATTAGGGGTCAGAATTAGGGGTCCAGAATTAGCAAATTAGGGGTCAGGTCTTGTAATCCCGTATTTCTCGGTTTGGCAGGCAGGCCCGTCGAGAGTCTTGGCCAGTCTCCAGGCGTCGCACGGCACCACTCACGGTAGAGTGGTTCGCGGGGTTTGGTCTTGCAATCAAGCGACTCGAGCTTCGGGCGAGCTACATAGGGAAAGACCACGATTCCGCCATTTTCAGCTCGTCATACATCCAGGCGGGATCAAGGTTTGCCCCGCTGGGCCAAGTCACAACGCCCAACTCGATGCGGGCTTGTGCGAAATAAGTCGCATCGCGGAGCGCATTGTAGATGCCGCGATCAGGGTCCGTTGCTGGTGCCGAAAAATCTGCTGCTCCCGCGGTGCCGTCTTGAAAGGTTACCGCCAACCGGTAACCAGGCAGTATTTTGAACGCCTTGACTATCCACGGGGCAATGGCGATCACTCCAGAGGCGCGCTCCGTTTCGGCAACTGCTTGGCTTGGCAGAAAACTTCCAGTCCTCTATCAGTCCTTCACGGTGCCCGATGACCCATTCGATGAAAAGGCTAAGGGCGCGTTTTGGAAGGCGTCCGCCGATGACCTCGAGGGTGTGAATATCGATAAGCGCTTCGTGCTCCGGGTAAAGTGCATGAAAATGCGGCGGAGCGTGCTCGCGCCAGAACATTGATTGCGCACGCATCAGGATCTGCTTTCGATTAGGCGCAGATCCGTGACAAGCTCCTGAGGCTCGCCGATCGAGATCTCGGCGAATCCGGGATGTCTCGGATTGAGGAGGTAGTTGGTTTCGGCAGGAATCACTGCGCTCGGTACCGCCAGCACGGCGGAGGACAACCCTGTTGCCCAGCCAGAGCCGATGTTTTTCAACTGTTCTACGGCTGCCTGATCACGCCAGTTGGACGGGAGCTGGTCGAGACCCACCCTCTCAATACCCCTCTCCATCGGGACCTCGGCTGGGATCATCACATAGCGGGCGCGCAACGGCCCGTCTTGCACCAGCATTTCCAGCAGGGCGAGTGACTGGCTGCCTGCGGTATACACCATCGGAATCCCCTTTCGGTTCCAGCGGCCACCGTAGCGTTTTGCACCCTCACCGGAGAAGGAGCTTTCGGCATAGCGTGCGGTTACCATCCGCCAAACGGTGAGCATCAAGCGAAGACGCCGTGCTCGATACGCCCGAGGGTGTCCATCAGGGCCTCGGCACCAATGTCGGTATCCAAAAGGCTCAAGGGCGTTACGCCGCCGAGGGATGGGTTGACAGACCGGAGCCAGTCGATGGCCCTGTCCAGGTCTTCGAAAACCTCCTCGGCGCGCGCAATCGCACGCGCGAGGCGGACCAGCTTGGCGGACTCCTCGCTGTTGAGCTTGCCCTCGCGCTTGCGGCGCGCCAGCGTCCGTTCGGGAATACCCAACGAAGCCGCCAATTCGCCTTGGGATATCCGAGTGAGCCTGGTCAGAGCGTCCACGGCGGCGGAGGGAATGCCGCGGCGGATCAGGGATACCCATTCGAGCGGGGAGTGAGGCATGTGCGGCAAAATCCGATCGCCGCCGAGCAGATCATCGAGAGAAACGAAAGATGCCGCGGACTGCGCGGTCGCGGATGCCATCGGCGAGCCCACAAGTGCCAGATGGCTTTCAGTATAGGCCATTTTGGCGAGATTGACGAGCGATCTGACAGGTAGCCATAGAAGCGGCGGCGCAGCTCGCTCGTCCAGTTGTGGCTCCATACCCCCGGCCTCCGGGGGACAAAAGGACCAGGCTCAATCTACCCAGTTAATCCGAAGCTCTCGGTGTCTCATCGGAACCCCACAAGCGACAGATGCACCGGCCCATACCCGTTGACCTTTAGAGCCCGCGCCTTCTCGCGGCGGATCCGGGGTCGCGGGGATCCCGGATCGCGTCTTCCAATAAAACATCATTCACGTGCAGTCCCGCACGGACGATTTGATACCGTTAAGGGAATGAGATCTCAAGTTGCCTCAATTCCATCAAGGCATCCTATGGTATTGATCCAACGATGCGTCCGATTGCGAGTACAAGGCAGTTCTTTTCGGCATCCAGCGAGAGAATTCGTTCTTTGCCGTTGAGCCGGACTCAGCGGCGAATACCTGGTGCTAAAGAACCTCTTTGTTCTTCTCCCGCACGCGCAGGTACAGCTCCTCCATCGTCTCGATGAAGGAGCCGTCCTTTTCCCAGAATCCCGGATAGTCTCCACCCTTCTTGATCAGGATGGCCGGTACTGCGGGGGGCATGGCCGGCTCGATCTCGCTCGGCAGGCGCTTCTTTCCGTGCCAGAAGGACTGATAATCCGGCACCGAAGGTGCAGCTGATGGGCGGGTGAAGAAGGATTCCGCGCTGACGAGCTCTGCGGACTCCTCGACCATCAGGGCGGCCAGGGCCTTGCCGAGGGGCGTAATGCTCAACGCCCGATGCAGCTGTTCGCGCGGCAGGCCGCGCAGCTCGAAGAGCAGGAAGGGGTCGCTGTCCAGCCGGCCGGCCAGGCGGTAGTAGACGCCGGCAATGTGCTTGCAAGGGTTGGCGTAGTCCGGGCAGGAACAGTCGGTCAGCGCGAAGTCCTTGCGGCTGTGCGGCAGCAGGTGGAGCCTGACGCCGGCGAAGGCGTCGTCGATGTTGTCGGGCATCTCGTTCATTAGGAGCTTGGAAACCAGGGCGGCATTGCTCCCCAGATGGGCGATGGCCTTGGCCCAGCCCTTGACAGGAATAGGCACCATTCGGATCTTGGTCTTGTAACGGGGCTCCTTGTAGACGCCGTAGTAGGGATTGACATTACCGCGCACGGTGGCGGTTACGGTGCCGTCGGCGATGTCGAAGTCGAGGATGCGGCTGTCGCCCCGGTAGCCACGGCCGCGCTGCAGGCGCCCGCTGTCGGTGAAGCCCTCCAGCGCCTCGATGAAGCGTTGTCCCCACCAGGTCTTGCCGAGCATGGCCATCCCTAGTCCATCACCGCGTCGCGATTGAGGCGGATCAGGGCCTTGAAGCGCTCGTTGTCGAGTTGGGTGAGCCACGACTCGTCGGATCCGACGATGGCTCCGGCCAGGGCCTTTTTCTCTTCGATCATGTCGTTGATCCGCTCCTCCAGGGTTCCCAGGGTGACGAACTTGTGGACGAAGACCTTCTTCTCCTGCCCGATACGGAAGGCCCGGTCGCTGGCCTGGTCCTCCACCGCCGGGTTCCACCAGCGGTCGAAGTGGAAGACATGGTTGGCCTTGGTCAGGGTGATGCCCACACCGCCGGCCTTCAGGGAGAGCACGAAGATCGAGGGCTCGGTCTCGGGGTTCTGAAAGGTCTCGATCATAGCCTCGCGCCGGGTGCGTGGGGTGCCGCCGTGCAGATAGAAGGTGTTGAAGTGTAGGCGGTGCTTGAGCAGCTGCTCCAGTTGGCTGCCGATCTCGGTGAACTGGGAGAAGATGAGCACACTGTCGCCCTCGGCCATGACCTCCTCGAGCATCTCCCCCAGGCGCTCCAGCTTGTGGGAGCGCTCCGGTGTGAAGGCGCTGCCGTCCTGCAGGAACTGGGCCGGGTGATTGCAAATCTGCTTGAGTCTCATCAGGGTCGAGAGCATGAGTCCCTGGCGCTCGATGCCCTCCTTCTCTTCGAGCTGGCGTTCCACGTCACGCACAACTGTTTCATAGAGCGCCGCCTGCTCCTTGCTCAGGTTGCAGTACTGAATCGCTTCCACCTTGTCCGGCAGGTCCTCGATGATGGCCTTGTCCGTCTTGACCCGGCGCAGGATGAAGGGCTCCACCAGGCGCTTGAGGGTCGCGGTCTGTACCGGGTTCTTGTCGCGCTGGACCGGGACCTCGAAGCGCTTGCGGAAACGGGCCTGGGTGTCCAGGTAGCCTGGATTGACGAAGTTGAAGATGGACCAGAGGTCGGTCAGCCGGTTCTCCACCGGGGTGCCGGTGAGGGCGAGCCGATGTCGGGCCCTGAGCTTGAGCACAGCCTTGGTCTGGGCCGCTTTGGGATTCTTGATGTTCTGCGCCTCGTCGAGCACCACCCGGTGCCAGTCGAGCGCGGCGAACAGCTTCTCGTCGCGGCGCGCCAGGGCGTAGGAGGTGATCACCATGGCCTTGTCCGCGACGAGCTTGTTGAAGGCCTCGGCGTCCTGCTCCCGGTCCGAACCGTGATGGATCAGGGTTCTAAGGTGCGGGGCGAACCGCTCGACCTCCTTGTGCCAATTGCCGATGACGGAGGTGGGGGCGACGAGCAGCGTCGGGGCCGTATCTTCGTTGCTCTCCCGTTCCTGCACCAGACGGGCGATGACCTGCATCGTCTTGCCAAGGCCCATGTCGTCGGCCAAACAGCCGTTGAGCCCGAGCTGCTCGAGGAACCGCAGCCAGGCGACGCCCCGTCGCTGGTAGTCGCGCAGCTGCGCCTTGAGCTGCGGCGGGTCGGCGATGGGCTCCAGGCGACTCTGGTCGCGTAGTCGGTCGAGCATCCCGGCGAGGGCGTCCTCACGGTCGACCTCGAAGGCGTCGTCGGTTGCGGTGCGCTGCAGGAGCTCCTGGATGCTCATCTCCCGGGTCTCTTGGCCATGCTCCCGCCAGAAGGCGAGCATCTGCTGCATCTTGTCCCGGTCGAGCTCGACCCATTGGCCGCGGAAGCGCACCAGGGGGCTCTTGGCCTCGACCATGCGCTGCCACTCCTCTTCGGTCACGACCTGATCGCCGATGGCGAGACGGTAGGAGTAGCGCACCAGGTTCTCGAGGTTGACGTGGCCGCCACCCGTCGAGGTCCCGCTCGCGGACTTCGAGGTCGAGGAGCGCAGGCGGATCTTGACCCGACGCCGGCCCTGGGGTGTCCACCAGGCCGGGACGATGATCTTGAAGCCGGCGTCCTCCAACACCCAGGCGGATTCCTTGAGAAAGTCGAAGGCCTCGTCCAGGTTCAGGGCCACCGATTGGGGCTCGGCGGTGTCGAGGCCCTCCCAGAGCTTGGGGTCCATGCGAGCCGCGAGCCCCAAATTCAGCAGCAGGTGGGTTTCGAAGTCCGCACCGAGCTGCCCGCGCGTCCGCTTCCGCTCCGCAGCCGATGCGGACCAGTAGTCGGCCAGCGCCAAGCGCTGGGAGGGGTCGTCCTTGGGGACCGCGACGAAGTGCAGCGTCCAGTCGTCCTCCGAGTCCGATTCGGGAGCAGGCTCCACGAGCCGAAAGCCCAGGGTGAAGGCGACATCCCGATCAGCGCCGAGGATCCGCCGGCGCCACTGCTGCCAGCGCCGGTAACTCTCCAGGCCCGTACCGGAGGACTTCCAGGGCCTTGTCTGCGGATCGACGCAGGCGGCGATGGGGGTGTTTTCGATCTTCCTGGCGAATACGGCCGGTAGCCGGGTCTCGCGCAGGATCCGATCCAGCAGCACCTCGGCGCAATGCCGCAGCATGCCCTCCCCTTCGACTGGACCATCCATTCCTGCGGCGCAGGCCGCCGGCATCCGCTCGCAAGCATCAAAGATCAGTTGCTCATACTGGTCGGAGACCCATTGCCAGGCGCCGAAGAGCTCGAACGGGGGCAGCTTGCGCTTTCCCTTGGGCTTCGGCGGCTGGCGATAGATCAGAGCGGGAAGGTACTGGTCCCGCACGAGGAGGCGTTTTAGCGCTTGGGTAAACCAATACCAAAAGAGGAAGTCGCTGCCGGTTCGAACGTCTTCGGCGCGATAGAACGCCAGGAAGTGGATCTCACTCAGTTGCTTGATGGGATGTTCCAGACGATGGCAATCCACGTGCCAGGGCTTCAGTGTCGCCTGTGTTTCATCGACGGTTTCCCGCCAATACTTCGCAAGCTGGGGCGACGGCAGCGGGGCGTCCGCGGCGCTCGGCAACTGGATCGTACAGGTGTCCAGGGCGTCGCCGCTTTGCGGGGACGAGGGCTTCGCGCCCAGCAACTCGAGGAACGCCGGCCAATCGCTAGCGGGCAGCTGAAACGGATGCGGCGGGACACCCTTTGCGCGCCTTGCGGCCTTACTCTCCAGTGTCTCGGCCCAGAGTCTGAACGAGCCCCTTTGCAGGAAGGTGTCGTTGGCATCGGGGAGCCAGAAGGCGTGGAGGACCTTCATCTGTGCCGGGCGCTCGCCATCCCCGATTCCAATCGGAATGGCGCGCGAGACGGTGGGGTGGGATGGTTTCCGGGGTTTTCCATAGGCGCCAAACAACCGCGGCCAGGTCTATGACCCTGTCGATGAGAACATCGCGCGGCCCCGGCGGATGTACACGGCAAATTGTCGCACGGGTTAGGCTAGGATTGTCAAAGTCGGCTGTGCCCGAAAATGCCGCAAAACCTCGAGTCGCACCGGATGTCGGATACCATTCGTGCACATCCGCGTTGCGCCAGCCGTTACTTAGCCCGCTATGCGCCGGTTGGCACGCCTTGAATACGAACAAAAATCCGGCGCATCCTGGTATATCATTTTCCGGCAATCGCCTTAGGACCAAGAGCAAACATTTGGAGGAGCAGATGTCAGAGAAAGAGAAACCGGATACGGTCGACAGGTTGGTGGAGGCCTATGAGCGTATGCTCAAGCGCACCCACGACACCATCGAGCTCGCGGAGAAGGAGACGGTTCCGGCATTCCGCGAGCTTCTGCACAAGGCCCGGGACAACATGGTGGAGCTCGGCGAGCTTACGAGGGAGGAGGCCCAAAAAGTGGCCGAGTACGTGGAGCGGGATATCGAGGATGCGGCCGCTTATATCGCCGAGACCGGTGAGGACCTGAAGAGCTGGTGGCGATTCGATCTCGACATGATGGAGCAACGCATGCTGGATGTCTTCTCCCGCGTCGCAGACCAGACCAGCGTTCAGCTACATAATTTGGCTGAGCAGGCGCGCCAGGCGAGCCTCTACAACGCCGGCGAGGTTGCCGGCCCGGGTACCCTGGTCTGCGATTCCTGCGGGGCGGAGGTGCAGATGCTTAAAACCGGCCGCATTCCGCCTTGTCCCAAGTGTCAGGGCACGGAGCTCAAGCGGCAATCGGAGACTTAGAGTGGGCCATAAGACCCCATTGTTTGCCGAGCATCTGGCCCTGAACGCCCGCATCGTTCCCTTTGGCGGCTGGGACATGCCCTTGCACTACGGTTCCCAGATCGAGGAGCATCATCGGGTGCGCGGGGAGGCCGGTATGTTCGATGTCTCGCACATGCAGATCGTCGATCTCGAAGGGAACGGGGTCCTAGCGTTTCTGCGCCGCCTGATCGCCAACGACCCGGCGAAGCTCGAGGTTCCCGGCAAGGCCCTCTACAGTTGTATGCTCAACGAGCACGGCGGCGTAATCGACGACCTGATCCTCTATTTTTGCGCCTCCGACCGTTATCGCATGGTCGTAAACGCGGCAACCGCCGAGAAGGATCTGGCCTGGATGCGGCATCATTCCACGGGTTTCGATGTCGAAATCCGTCCACGGCGGGACTTGGCTATGATCGCGGTTCAGGGACCGAGCGCCCGATCACGAGTAGTCGACCTGATCCCGCCAGGTCTGCGTGAGCCGGCCATGGCCTTGAAATCCTTCTTCGCTGCCGCGCAGGGCGACTGGTTCCTCGGCCGCACGGGTTACACGGGAGAAGATGGTTTTGAGATCATCTGTCCGGCCGGTGAGGCTCCGGCCTTGTGGAAGGGCCTGCTGAGCGCCGGCGTGGCGCCCTGCGGCCTCGGAGCTCGGGACACCTTGCGTCTGGAGGCCGGTATGAACCTCTATGGCCAGGACATGGACGAAGATGTGAGCCCGCTCGAGAGCGGACTTTCCTGGACCATCGCATGGGAGCCGGCCGAGCGGAATTTCATCGGTCGCAGCGCCCTCCAGGCTCAGCGAGAGCAGGGCGGATTGCGGCGCTTCGTGGGATTGCTTCTGACCGGACGCGGCGTGCTGCGTGAGCATCAGGAAGTGCTCAGCGGCGGTGAGCGTGCGGGGGAGGTCACCTCCGGTGGATTCGCGCCCAGCTTGCAACGCTCCATCGCCTTTGCCCGGGTAGCGAGGCATGTCGGCGAGAAATGTGAAGTCCTGATACGCGGCAAGGCAGTTCCCGCCCGGGTGGTGAAGCCGCCGTTCGTACGCAATGGAAAACCTCGCATCGACCTTTAAGGAGCGCTAGGCGCTTTCTGGCGCCTTGGAATACGGTCGAAAATTCTTCTCGATCTGGTATGTTCTTTTCGGCCAATCGCCTAAGATCGCACAATCGATAATGAAGGGGGGAAGAGCTTATGAGCGAAACACCTGAAGACCTGAAGTACACCAAAGAGCACGAGTGGGTAAGGGACAACGGCGACGGTATTGTGACTGTCGGTATCACGGACCATGCTCAGGACGCGCTAGGCGACCTGGTGTTTGTGGAGCTTCCTGAGGTGGGTCGCCGAGTCGAGAGCTCCGAGGCCTGCGCCGTGGTCGAGTCCGTCAAGGCGGCGTCGGACATTTATAGCCCACTCGGCGGCGAGGTTACCGAAACAAACGCGGCACTGAGTGACGCCCCCGAGACCATCAACGACGATCCCTATGGTGAGGGTTGGATCTTCAAGCTGAGGGTGTCGGATGCCTCGGAGCTGAGTGGCCTGCTCGACGCAATCGCATACAACAAGCTGGTGGCAGAGGAATCCTGAGTCGCCAAGCATCCGAGATTCCATGCCTTTCATACCGCACACCGAAGACGATCTCGCCGCCATGCTGGCGGCCATCGGCGTTGAGACCATCGAGGATCTATTCGACGAGATTCCCTCGGAGCTCAAGGTGGACAGCCTTGCGAGCATACCGCCGGCCCTGTCGGAGATGGAGATAGGGCACCTGATGCAAAAACGCAGTCGAGCAGATGGCCAGCCCGTGTGCTTCATCGGTGCCGGCGCCTACGATCACCACATACCGGCGGCGGTTTGGCAGATCGCCACCCGGGGGGAGTTCTATAGCGCCTACACCCCCTATCAGGCCGAGGCGAGCCAGGGCACCCTGCAGGTGCTCTACGAATTCCAGTCCATGATGACGGCCCTGACGGGCTTGGATGTCTCCAACGCCTCTCTCTACGATGGCGCCTCGGCCTTGGCGGAGGCGGTGCTGATGGCAGTGCGGTGTAATCGCAAGCACAAATCCCGCCGGGTACTGGTCCCCAGGGCGTTGCACCCGGCCTACCGCGGAACCCTGCGCACGATCGTTGGCCAGCAGGGCATCGAGGTGGTCGAAGTGCCCTTCGACCCGACGGGTGGTCATACCACCCTGGAACAGCTCGACGCCTTCGCAAACCAGGGGCTCGCGGCGCTGGTGATCAATCAGCCGAATTTCTTCGGTGTCCTGGAAGAAGCCGACACCCTTACCGACTGGGCCCACGAGCGCAACAGCCTCGTCATCGGCGTCGTCAACCCTGTTGCCCTCGCCCTCTTGTCGCCGCCAGGGGAGTGGGGCGAGTCCGGTGCGGACATCGCATGCGGCGACGCGCAGCCTCTGGGTATGCCGCTGGCCTCGGGCGGGCCCTACGCTGGTTTCCTTTGCTGCAAGCAGGCCCTGATGCGACAACTCCCCGGGCGCATCGCCGGACGCACCTTCGATCTGGACGGCAAGCCCGGCTTTACCCTGACCCTCCAGGCCCGCGAGCAACATATCCGCCGCTCGAAGGCAACGTCGAATATCTGCACCAACCAAGGGCTTCTGGTAACCGCAGCGACCGTCCATATGGCCCTTTTGGGTGCCGAGGGATTGGAGCGGGTAGCGGGCGCGTGTCATGCAAACACGACGCGGCTCACCGACTCGCTCTGCGAGGTGCCGGGTGTCGAACCGCTGTTCGACCGTCCCGTCTTTCATGAGAAATCCCTACGGCTTCCCGCACCGGCCGCGGATCTGTTACGCTTACTGGCCGCGCACAATATCCTCGGCGGTTTCGATCTCGGGCTCGCTTATCCAGAGCTCGATCCCGCGGTGCTCGTCTGTGCCACCGAGATGCGCACCGAGGAGGATATTGCGGCGTATGCCCAGAAGCTTGCGCGCGTCGTTGCGACCCGTACTCAGGCCCGCTGTCCGGTGGAGCCCAAGATGTGAGTGGCCCATGCACAGCCGATGCTCGAAGGAATTGCCGGCGAGCTATGGGATTGTCGCAAACTGACAACCGCCATCCGACAGACGATTGAAACAAACCGATACTCGACAAGTCGAGCCCAGCCATTCGACAAACCCAGCCAGGAGAATCCCTATGGCCCAAACCGCTCTCGAAGGAAATCCCGTCAAGCTCGCCGGTGATCTGCCCAAAGTAGGATCCACCGCCCCTGACTTCAATTTGGTAGCCGGTGATCTGAGCGACGTGACGCTCGCCACTTATGCCGGAAAGAAAAAGCTGCTCAACATCGTCCCCAGCCTGGACACGCCTGTCTGCGCTACCTCCACCAAGAAGTTCAACGAGGCCATGGCCGGCAAGAGCGATGCCGTTGCCCTCGTGATCTCCTCGGATCTGCCCTTTGCCTCCGGTCGCTTCTGCGAGGCCGAGGGCATCAAGAATGTCGCGAATCTTTCCATGATGCGGTCGAAGAATTTCGCCAAGGACTACGGCGTGCTGATCGAGGACGGCCCCCTGGCCGGGATTACCGCCCGCGCCGTGGTGGTCCTGGATGCCGACAACAAGGTCGTTTATACCCAGCTGGTTCCCGAAATCACGCAAGAGCCTGATTACGATCCCGCCCTGGCCGCCCTGGGCTGATACCACATCCGGCGGGCGGTGGTCGCCGCCCGCATTCCTCGACAACATGCTCATCCATGACCAGTCGCGTTCCGGGCGCCGTGCGCCTGCACAGGCACCACGCCAGGCGGCCGCGGTCTCAGATCTGCCGGCGCATCTGCGCCGCAAGCGGCGCCCCCCACTGCCTGAGGTCTCCGAGCTTCAGGTCGTACGCCACTACACCCGGTTGTCGCAAAAGAATTTTTCCATCGACACCCATTTCTATCCCCTGGGCTCCTGCACCATGAAGTACAACCCCAGGGCCTGCAACAGCTTGGTGTCTTTGCCGGGCTTCCTCGGTCGCCACCCGCTGGCACCCGACAGTCATAGCCAAGGCGTCATGGCTTGCCTATTCGAGCTGCAGGAAATGCTCAAGGAAGTGACGGGCATGCACGCGGTCTCGCTGGCACCGGCGGCCGGCGCCCAGGGGGAGCTTGCCGGCGTGGCCATGATCCGCGCCTATCACCAGGCCCGGGGGGACGATGCGCGCACCGAGATACTGGTACCGGATGCGGCCCACGGCACCAACCCGGCCTCGGCGGTCATGTGTGGCTTCCAAGTCAAAGAGATCGCTACCGGGGAAAGCGGCGACGTGGACATCGCGGTCCTTCGCAATGCCGTAGGCCCCCAGACCGCCGGCATCATGCTCACCAATCCCAGCACCCTGGGTGTGTTCGATCGCAACATCCAGGAGATTGCCGCCAGCATTCACGGTGCCGGGGGACTGCTTTATTACGACGGTGCCAATCTCAACGCTATCCTGGGCAAGGTGCGTCCGGGCGACATGGGCTTTGACGTCATCCACATCAACCTACACAAGACCTTTTCCACGCCCCACGGCGGTGGTGGTCCGGGTGCCGGTCCGGTCGGGGTATCGGAGCGTCTCGAGCCCTATCTCCCTGTGCCCCTGGTAGCCTACGACGGTACCGACTACAGCTGGCTCGACGAGACCCTACGCCCCGACAGCATCGGTAGGCTCACTGCCTTCGGCGGCAACATGGGTATCCTGCTGCGTGCCTATGTCTACGCCCGGATGCTCGGTGCCGAGGGCATGAGGCGTGTGGCCGAGTACGCCACTCTTAACGCCAACTATTTGCTCAAGTGTCTGACAGAAGCCGGCTTCGAGCCCGCCTACGGTAATCGCCGCGCGAGTCACGAGCTTATTCTCACCCTACGGCAGGAAGCCAAGGAGCTGGGCGTCAATACGATGGACTTTGCCAAGCGCCTGCTCGACTATGGCTACCACCCTCCCACGACCTATTTTCCGTTGCTGGTCCCGGAGTGCCTACTGATCGAGCCCACGGAGAGCGAGACCCGCGAGGAGTTGGACGGATTCGTCCAAGCCATGATAGACATCCGGAAGGAGGCCCGGGAGCACCCTGACTTGGTCAAGGAGGCGCCCCATCGGATGCCGGTGCGCCGACTCGACGAGGTGCGTGCCGCCAGGCACCTCGACCTGGCTTGGAGGCCTGCATCGGGCGATGGCTAATCAGAATGCCAGCGGATGGCGTCGGATTGTCAAGGCATTCGGGTTTTC
>JAJDOL010000341.1 GCA_022340195.1 Chromatiaceae bacterium | reverse complement strand
GCACTCGAGCGGTTGGATGGTGATGCCTCCCGCCTGGCCCCGGGAGCGGTGGCCGTGTCGTCGATTGGCCAAGTGGCGAATACGTTGCTGGATAAGCCTGGCGGTTACCTGCGTAATGACGTATTTCTGCCTGGTGTTTACCTGGACAACATGCCGAGCTGGGAGTATGGCGTGATCAAGGAAGTTCGAGATTCCCTCGGCGCACTGCGAAACGACTTCAGCCGTTCTCAGACGCAATCCATCGAGAACCTTGATCTTCGCAAGGCCAACGAGTTCCTGAATTACGACGTCGACTCCTGGATCTTGCCTTCTACCGAATCCGAGTTTGGCGAGGGCATCGAGGCGCTCGATCGTTACTTCGACGCCCTTGTCTCAGGCGAGGACCAGAGCGCTCGGTTCTTCCCTCGGGCCGACAATCTCGCCGCCTACCTGATGGTGGTCGAGAAAAGACTCGGCAGTTACTCGCAAAGATTGAGTGCCAGCGTCGGCGACGCCGAGCTGACCGCCGCCCTGGTGACGGTCGCGGAGGGACAATCACCGGCTGAAGCAGTGGCAAGTGCGCGGACAAGGACCCCGTGGTTGGAGATCGACAACGTCTTCTATGAGGCACGTGGCTACACCTGGGCCCTCTTGCATACGTTCAAGGCAATCGCCATCGACTTCGAGCCAGTGTTGCAAGACAAGAACGCCCAGGTCTCCGTGCATCAAGTAATCCACGACTTGGAGGAGGCGACGAAGCGGATGTGGAGTCCCATGGTCCTGAATGGACACGGATTCGGTTTTGTCGTGAACCACTCCTTGGTCTTGGCCTCCTACATCTCACGCGCCAATGCGGCGGTGCTGGATCTGCGAATCCTTCTCCAGCAAGGCTAGCCCTTTACGAGTCGTCGGGTCGCAGGGACACGCGACCCTCGCTACACCGCTTCGAAAAAAATCGAATGACTGTTTCCCGAAACTCGACTTTTCCCAGACGCGCCAAATCTTCATGTAGTTATCGCAAGAAAGAGCGAAGTCGAGCCGAAGCCGAACCGAAGCTGAGGTTGCATCAGCTACTAGGATCCACGGAAACATGATTCGAGACCATGGCGCGCGTGGTCCCGTTGGGCGTATGCCTCTGACCCGCGAGGTCTATCAACAACCGCATAAGTGGGTGCAGATGAAAGGCAATCCGGCGATACGCGGTGGTATGTGCTATCAGCAATCGAAAAACTTGACGTCCATCATAGGATTCTGTGTAATTATATCGTATCCCGAAGTGGCAACATTGGGATTTCACTAATTAAGAGTTATTTATGAGCGAGCAACAAAAAACCCGTCCCCAAGTTCCCGATGGCCATGCGCGATTTGTGGTGACTCGTCAGAAACAGCCCAATGATAAGGGTTTTGTTGGGTACGACGTCATCTGGGAAAAGTTCCAAAAAGAGTCTGAGTATCAGACCCCGAAGCGGCCTTGAGATCCGCGGCCGCGGGAACCTGAATCGGTCCGTCGGCTACTTAACCTGAGCCTCCGGGGGGCGCTGAAAAGCGGGTTACGCGCTGCTTTCGGCTCGCTACGTGCTGAAAATCGATCTGCAAGCACCCCCCGGAAACTTTGAACTGCTCACCATTCCGGCAGAGAGACGCTGATTTATTGCGATCCTGGCGATAACCATCAGGGTTTCGCACCAATGACGATGAAGCCATTCATTGCGGTGGAAATTCGTATTCGCATGAATGTTTGTATGCTGCCATGAAGGGGCTTCTTCCCGCGAAATAACGTTGGAAGGGAGCGTATTCAGATCGGTATTGCCGGCCCTTCGCCAATGTCTGGACCCCGCTCAACTTTGCCGCCCGCGTTGATCTCTTCGTCCGTCGCATCGCGAACACGGAGAATCTCGAGCTCGAAAACGACCTTTCTGCCGCAAAGCGGATTGTTGCCATCGATTGTGAGCGTCTTCTCATCGATTCGGGTGACGAGAAAGCTCTTGGTCTGGCCCTTCTCATTCTCCATGAGAATGCGCATGCCCACTTCCCGATACTGCTTGGGCACATTTTCAATCAAGTCGATGATGACCAATGACTCGTCTCGGGGACCGTAGAGGTCCGTGCAGTCGATCGGCACAGATATGGTATCGCCCACCGACTTCCCCTCTAGCTCCGCCATGACCTGCGGCGCTAACACCTCGTTGACACCGTGAACATAACCCAGAGGAAACTCCACGGTTGTCAAGACGTGACCTGTCTTTTGGTCGATGACCCGGTAGGTCAGCTCGACGTACTTGTTCTCTTCAACGGAATGTTTCATAGCTTCAGAAAATCGATGCGGCGAAAATTCGCACCTCGCCGTTCTCATAGCCGAGTACCATTCTTCCCAGCCACTCGCCTTCCCGCTTCTTGCTCCTTACCCGGTAAAGAACCGTTACATGCTGCCCACGCCTGATGAGGCCGAGAAAGTCTCTCTCCTCGACCAGGTTCCGTGTCAACTCGCTGTGTGCAAACTGCTTGCCCACCTCGACCTCGTTCAAACCAAGCAGCAAATCATACGAGAACTTTCTGATGAACTTGCCGTACTGACCCTTGTTGGAATACTTGACGAGGTCGTCCCACATGGGATGGGCGATCTCGAGTATCTCTTCGTCTGTCTTGTCGATGATGTTCATTTCACATCGCCATCACGCGCCTACACGCCTCTGTGACGTCACAATCGGTGCGAAACCGGAAGATTAAAAGGCCGCAGAAAAAGATCAACAAACGCAGTCGATCTTCAATTCGGTCGAGTCGTAGCGCTTCCGCGTGCGCTAACCGCTAAACTGAATCGCCGAGCTTCAGCCCTGAAAGAGACAGGGCCCCCGAGATGTCTCGGGAGCCCTTGCCTTGAGACAAGCTTACTCGTTCGCGTCGACCAAGTGGTAACAGGGCGCCTTCTCCATGGTGTACTCGCCCGTCTCTGGATCGCGGCGGGAGACGGTCAGCACGTGCCAGTTTTCGTCGTCGACCTTCATTGCATCACCGCGGTAGTAGTAACCAGGCCAACGGGTTTCCTTGCGGAACAGGGTGTGTTGGAAGACGGCCTCGGAGGTGAGATGACGATGCTTCAGTTCCCATGCTCGCAGCAGCTCGTGGACGTCCTCCGCGGCAACCTTCTCGAGATCCTCTTCCAGAATCTTCATCTTCTTCAAACCAATGTGCAGCAGCTTATCATTGGTCATGTAGCTGACCGTTACGCCACCACAGTACTCGTCCATCAGCTTCTGCAGGCGATCCAGGCCCTGACGCGGGTTGATGTAGTTCGGGTTGACGGTACCTGCCACGATTTCATTCCGATAGATCTTGTAATGCTCCATCGGCTTGTAGATCTCTTCCTTGCGGCGATTGATCTGCTCTTCGGAGACACGGATACCTTCGGCCTTGCCGTCATCGATGTACCTGCAGGCAGCCTTGGCGGCAAGACGACCCTCGGTGAAGGAGCCGGAGGAGAACGCGTGCGGCGTACCGCCGACCGCATCACCCGCACCGAACAGACCTTCGACCGTGGTCATGCGGTTGTAACCCCAGTAATACTCCGGGGGGGAGATGTCTTCCGGACCGGAGCACCAGGCGCCGCAACCGGTGGCGTGAGAGCCCATCACATAAGGCTCGGAGGTCGTCAGCTCCGGATTCTCATTCTTCGGATCGACGTCGGTTGCTGCCCACAGCACCGCTTGACCGACGGTCATCCCCAAGAAATTGTGCCAGCCGATCTCTTCGAGATGGGGGTCCTGGAACGCCTCCATGGTCACCATGTGGATCGGACCGCGACCGGCATTGACCTCATTGATCAATGCATGGTTACGCAGACAGGTCGGGATCGGTCGGTGGGTTCTGTGCGAGGCCTCCACATCCAGGTATCTTTTCCCAACCATTTCCTCCAGCGCCGGGAACCACTTGGACTCGTACTCCTCGCCGTAACCATTCTGGGTGTAGGTCTTGAGGTGCAGAAAGTAGGCGCCTACGGGACCGTATCCGTCTTTGAATCGAGCAAGAACAATCCTGTTCTCCATCTGCGTCATTTTGGCGCCGGCGCCGATCAGCAAACCATAGGCCGAGCCCGATGACCAGGGCGCATACCAGACACGCCCCGCACCTTCGCCAACCGAGCGTGGCTTGAAGATGTTCGAGGCGCCGCCGGCGGCGACGACGACGGTCTTGGACTTGAATACGTGGTAGTTACCGGTACGCACGTTGAAGCCGACGGCACCGGCAACACGGTTCTCCTTGGCCTCGTCCATCAGCAAATGCGTGACACAGATACGGTTGAAGACCTTATCGGCAGACTTCTTCGCCGCCTCGGCCACGATGGGCTTGTAGGACTCACCGTGGATCATGATCTGCCAGCGCCCTTCACGCTGATAGGCACCGGTCTTGGGGTCGCGCATCAGTGGCAGACCCCATTCTTCGAATTGATGCACAGCCGAGTCGACGTGACGAGCCATATCGAACAGCAGGTCTTCGCGCACCATTCCCATCAGGTCGATACGGGCGTAACGGACGTGGTCTTCCGGGTTGTTCTCGCCGAAACGGGTTCCCATGTAGCAGTTGATCGCGTATAGGCCCTGGGCGACCGCGCCGGAACGATCGATGTTCGCCTTCTCGGCAATGACGATCTTTTTGTCCTTGCCCCAATACCGCGCCTCGAAAGCCGCGCCCGTGCCGCCTAGACCGGCCCCGCAGACCAGGACGTCGATTCCATCTTCAACGATTGTCTTGTAGGCCATCAGTAACCCTCCACCCCGGCTAACATTTTCAAACCATTGGACTCGAGCGTATGCAGTCCACCGTCATCGAGGCGAATGTACTTGGGCTCGTTGAACAACAACTGGCTGTCGCGCATCTCCTGGCTGGGCGCGGCCGCCTCCGCGAGTTGGGGAATGTGCTTCCCCCACGGCTTGGTGGTGATCGGCGCCAGCAGATCCATGTCTTTCTTACCGTTGCGGAATTTGATGCGCCAGGCAATGACGCCCTTTTCCTCATCACGGTTCACTCGTACCGAGTGGCCCAGGGGGGCGAAGTCGGCATAGCCACGCACATCGATCGCGTGCATGGGACAAGCCTTTACGCAGGAGTAGCACTCCCAGCACATGTTCGGCTCGATGTTATATGCGCGGCGATTGACCGTGTCGATATGCATGATATCGGACGGGCAGATATCAACGCAGTATCCGCAACCATCACAGCGGGTCATGTATACAAAAGTGGGCATTTAATTTCTCCTTCTCTTGTGATCCGGTTACTTCCACTCAGTAGTGGTTGGGAGCTTCGCGCTTGATGCCAAGCCCCATGTTGGGTGGATTCTTGCCCATATATTCCGGGATATCCGGATACTTTGCCTGTACCTCGGGATCCGACAGCGTGTAATCATTCGGCAGATTTTCTCTCGAGCCATCCGCCTTGGTGATCTTCTTCTGAAAGGCCGCAGCAGGCTTGAAGAACATGTGGGCGAACTTGGACCACAGGACTGTGCTGAACAATATGGTCGCCGCAGCGATGAACAGGACCAGCGCGATACCGTCAATGACACCGATGCCACCACCCTCCGGAGATGGCAGGAGAGACCAAATCAGCGCAAAGGTCGCCATAACCAGCAGCGAGACAATGAACAGGTCGGAGCGATGGACGTCATGCCACTGGTGGCCTTCGGCGCTCACGTCGACGCGGATGCTGAACCAAAACCAGTAGCCGCCGATGCAGATCATCAGCGCGCCCAGGTGCCAGAGCAGGGGCAGGATGCTCGAGGCTTCGGATTCCACCGCCGGGAGGCTGAAGATCATGACAGCGGTCGTCACCACGAAGATGATGAAGCCGTACATGGTGAGCAGGTGGGAGAGGCGGCGTTTGGGGTTTTCGAACTCGCTCGAGGTCAACACCTCGCTCGTAAGCGTGCTGACGGCGAGGCCGATCTTCTCTCCGCCGCCGACCTCACGCTTGGCCGCCTTCTTGGCCTTTTCTGCGTTCTCGAAAAAGTACTTCGCACTCTTTTTGTGCGCGACGTCGAGCAATACGCCGCCGATGACCAGAACGACCATTAGGACAATGTAGCCCTGCATAAAAGCAGGTGGGATGAGAGCTGAAAGCTCCGCGAAGGGATTGCTGGTGATCATTTGACCGCGACTCCGATTACCTCAGGGGAATGTGGACCCGTTCCGTCCCGGGAACAGGCCGACGGGCCGTGCCGAAGGAGCGAGTGTCCGATCGCTCCTGAGCGAAAACGCCGATTTTGCCTCGACTTTACAGCTTCAAGGCACGCAAGGCATAAGGATATCAGTATATATGCTGCGACTAATAGCTTCCTTTTGGGGGGTACGATCAGTTTTTTTGATGCAGGTCATAGCCTCGACACGTTGACCCTAGGTCGTTTGCTTGCGCTTTCTAGACGCTTTGCCCACGCGTAAATGGCTGCAGGACCGGGCTTTCGTGCGGGTTTGCAAGATGGCGGAAGTTGGTCGGGCGGTCGATATGCTCGATCGCGCTTACAGAGAATTGCTGGAAGAGGGACAGCAGTCGTCGAAGCGGCTGCCCGGCGTCATAGTCGAGACGCCCGCGACTGTCTACCAGATCGGTGCGCTGGTGCGGCGTGTGGATTTTCTCACGATCGGGAGCAACGATCTTACGCAGTACCTGTTGGTCGTCGACGGGAACAACGCGCTCGTAGCCAACTTGTTCGATAGCTTGCATCCTGCCGTCCTTGGCGCGATCAATCAGGTCGTCCAAGAAGCCCAACGATGGGGCAAGCCGGTCGGCGTATGTGGCACGATGGCGAGCGACCCGACAGCCGCACTGTTACTACTGGGCATGGGGGTTGCCAGCCTCAGCATGGCCGGGCCAAATCTGCCGCGCGTCAAGCAAGTGATTCGCGCTTGTCGCCAAGATCAGACCCGTCAACGGCTGCATCAGACCTTGCGCCTTGAAGACGCAAGCGAGATTCGCCGTCTGGTGACAGAGGCCCTCGATCGTGCTGGGTTCGGTGGTCTCGTCAGGGCAGGACGATAGTTCCTCCGAGGTAAGATGATCAAAGCGCGAGCCGTACCCTGAGCTTCTTCAGCGCATCCCTCTCAATCTGTCGAATCCGTTCGGCGGAGACACCGAACTGCTGCGCCAGATCGCGCAGCGTCTCTTTCGTTTCGGACAGCCAGCGTCGTTCCAGGATCGCTTTGCTGCGTTCATCCAGTCTGGACAACTCGGCAAACAAACGATCACGCTGATCCTTCTCGGTGTCCGCATGCTCCAATAAGGCCGCAGGCTCCATTCGAGTATCCGGGAGGTACGCTGCAGGTGCCGCTGGAGCGTCCTCGTCGTCGGAATCAGAGGCGTCGAAGGCCACATCCGAGTTGGCCAAACGCGCTTCCATCTGGAGAACGGTCTCTGGCTTGACGCCAAGCTCCCGGGCGACGGCCTCGACCTCGTCACTGGAAAACCAGCCCAAGCGCTTTTTCCGACTACGTAGATTGAAGAAGAGCTTGCGCTGCGCTTTTGTCGTGGCAACCTTCACGATGCGCCAATTGCGCAGGATGTACTCGTGGATCTCGGCTCGGATCCAATGCACGGCGAAAGACACCATGCGTACGCCGAGGTCGGGCTCGAAGCGGCGAACGGCCTTGGTCAATCCCACTGAGCCTTCCTGGATCAGGTCCGCTAACGGCAGACCGTATCCCGAGTACCCGCGAGCGATGCGAATGACGAACCGAAGGTGTGACAGGATAAGCCGCCGTGCAGCGTTCAAGTCGTCGTAGTCACGCAAGCGTTCCGCGAGGTTACGCTCCTCCTCAGCAGTCAACATCGGTACTTGGTATGCAGCGTTGGTATAGGCTTCGATGCTGCCTGTCGGGAGCAGTGCGAGATTTTGGGACATTTTCGTTTTCTCTGTTCAATATTGAGACGCATAAGCTCTATGTGAGGTCAATATAGTCAAGATTTTCGAGGTGTCAAGAAAATGTCTAGGACATACACAGATTTCAATGTGCTCCTGTCCATTGAAATGCCATTTTTTCCAGGTCATCCGAGCGCTCCGCGACCGAGTTTCAGGATCGCGGCGATGAGGTGGTTGACTGAAGGCCGCTCAAGAAAAAACGCCGGAATCTGAGGCTGGCTCTTACTGGCAGAGAAGGGCGCTCGTGCCGCCTGGAAGATGGGTCGTTGCAGGTAGTTTGCTGGGTTCCTTGACGCCGGGGGCAAGAGGAGCGACTTCGGCGCGATTCGAAAGGTAGAGACTGGACAGGGTCTTGAGAGCGACGGCTATTCTGGACCCCAGCGTTCTCGCACCAAAACCTGTAAGGAGAAATGCGTAGGTATCGAGCGATGCCGGGCGCAAGCCGGCATTCGCAGTCAGATTGCGTTCCTGAGGCTCATCTCGTCAGGATGGGGATTCAGGTACACCTGCCGTTCCATGTAGGGATCCGGATGCCGCCGGAAATAGTGACGAAACAAGGTGATCGGAACGATCAGCGGCACCTGGCCCCGACGGTAGGCATCGATATTGTGAGCGAGCTCCTGTTTGTCGTCGCTGTCGATGCTGCGTTTCAAGTATCCGGCCATGTGTTGCAGCGTGTTGGCATGGCGTTTTCGCGTCGCGCGGCGCGCAAGCGCGGTCATCAGCTCGGTGACGTACATCAGCGAGACGGCCTCCAGATCGACGCCGCGAAGGACTGCCAGCAACCGACCCATGCGCTGGTAGGCGGCTTGGGAATGTGCCATGACCAGAAATTTGTGATCGGAATGGAACGCAATCAATGCCCGGCTTGAAAGGCCCCCGGCGATCAGATCCTGCCAGCGTCGAAAAACGAACACTCTCGTTAGGAAGTTCTCTTTCAGGACCGGGTCGTTGAGCCGCCCCTCTTCCTCGACGGGAAGCAACGGAATACGCTCCATCAAGACCCGAGCAAAAACTCCCTGACCCTTGCGTTGAGCAACGCCGCCTTTTTCGCTGTAGACCTTCACCCGCTCCATACCGCAGCTCGGCGAGTCCTTTTTCAGGATGTAACCGCTGATATCGCCGAAAGACGGAACCTTGTCCCGCGCGAAGGATTGGAGACGACTGGTGACATCCATCGTCGGATCATCGGTCCCTACAGCCCTGGGCGAGTCGGGGTCGCCGACGAGCCGAATCGGCGGGCGCGGAACGCCGAGGCCAATCGCGACTTCCGGGCAGACCGGGACATAGTCGACGAACTGGGACAGCGAGCCGACGAGAAACCGGTCCTGCTTGTGGCCGCCGTTGAATCGGACCTCTTGCCCGAGAAGACAGGAGCTGGCGCCGATCTTCACACGCGGAAAGCTCGGCGTTGCTTGGGAATTCGTGCTCATTGTCTTTTCGCGTATCTCGGAGGAATCAGTGATCCGGAAAGATCCTCCTGCATACAACTCGGACGAGTATCCGTCAACCCTACGTCCAGGAAACCTGGGACGTCAAGCAGCAACCAGATTGCAACCTCTTCATCTCATGCGCACGGTGTTACAAGAGCTTCTCGTTGGCCGACACGACCTTTGCCCTGATAGGCTTCGCAAAGGTTGACGACCTCATCGGTGGCCAAACGCCGCTTTTCGAAGTCCAGCGCCGGTGCGCAGGTGTCCGCGACGACGCCCTGACCGCTGGTCATTATCAATAAAAACAAGCACGAGTCCAATTATCGAATCGGTGCTGTATCGCGTCTTACCGCGATTCCGCCGGACACGCTCCGTGTTTGGGAGCGGCGCTACGATCTGGTGACGCCCATGCGCTCGGAAGGCGGTGGCAGGCTGTATTCGCACCAAGACGTGATCTCCCGCAGCGGCTCCAAGCGGACCTGGAGTCTGAACAGGCCCGGACAGCCGAGCTGGTCGGCA
>JAJDOL010000224.1 GCA_022340195.1 Chromatiaceae bacterium | reverse complement strand
AAATGTCCAGGTGGGTGACCAAGTCTATGTAGGGGATATTTTGGGAATTCAGGGAGACGAGGGTGCGGAAGGCGCGGAGCATGTTCATATGGAAGTCCGAGAAGGAGAAAAAAGCGGGCCTGCGTGTGGCGCAACGGGAAGCCGTCCGCCAGAGCAGGATATTATCGACGATTTGCAGATGGATCTGCTCGTTAATACAAGCATAGGGCTGGACTACGTAACTCAGGTCGATTGGCGTTTCTATAACATAATGATTCAACCGACAGATTCGCCTATCCTAATAGAAGCATATCAAATTGATAACAGCGTCGATCTATATATACAAGAAGATGCCAGACCCTCTTCTCTGGCTTATATGTGTGCATCACTAAACGGTGACAATAATCGCGAGGGCTGTGTGATTACGGCAGATAGCGAGGAGACGCGGCATTTTGTTATAGGGGTGCGTGGTGTGCAGCCCGGGGCGGTTCCGATCCCACTGAGATGTGGGTAACGGTATGCCAGTCCCATACGGGCTGGCTTCATACACTATGACCATCGACTTGGGTTTCGCTTTGTTACGCAAGATCTCCTCCAAACCTCGTGCATATTCTTCTGCGGGTGGGTTGAGCCTAAACACGTTCTTCAGTTGGCGCTGCGTGATCTGATCGTCCGCAGCCGTCGTGACCAGAAACGGGATGCCGAATTTCTCTGCAAGATGTGCCGTATGGATCGTGTTGGCGCTCGAGTAACCTCCCATCAGCATGACCGCACCACGGTCAATCAGCGATTTTACGGCGCGCTCTTCATCGCCATGCTGGTATCCAATCGATCCACGAGTCCCTAGTCCATCGTCTGCATAGACGATCTGCAACGATCTACCCCTGACACCTCCTTCCTCGTTTTTGGCCTCCACGGCCATCTCGAACGATTTCTTCATCGACTCGGCGGAAGGGTGCGTCTTCGAGTGAATAACACCAACAATGATGGGGTCGGATGTGCTCTCAGCAGATACCGGATGTACGCAGAAAAGCGAAAGCACGCAGATGTACATCAACGCAAATGAGTAGCGAACGCGCATGATCGTTACCTTATATAAAAATATTTGCGGAAACTGACGCTTTCAATACTGCGACGCCGTCCAAGTAGCCGCCCAGTAAGGATAGGACATTTCTTGGCTATGCTGTTCTTTCGTAGCACTTGGCCGAATCCGCCGACTGGAAAAACCCAGACTACGAATAGAGTGCAGTCTGCAGGTAAACCGGTGCAGGTAAACCGGGACAGCCCACGTTTTCTGATTCAGATGTCCAACTTGGCCTGCCGACGGTCCGACGCTGGTTTCTTTGGCCTGCCGGGCGATCCTTTCCATGTGCGCCTACCGAGCATCGCCGCGATCTCTCGCTCAAAACGGGAGCCGCCAAGAACGAAGCCTCCGTTTACCGATGCGCGGATACGTGCGAGCAGGTCGTCGCTCAAGAGATCGGCGAACAGTACGCGATAAGCCCCTTGTCGCTTCTTAGGCGAGTCTCCGAGAGCAGCGCAGAGCGAGTGTGGTGTCACGAGTGAATCGTCGGCACCGAGTCCGTTGGCTCGATAGCTCGACCAAGGGTAATCGGCCGGGGCTTCGACCATACCGGCGCGGACCGGATTTAGCTCGATGTAGCGCTGGCAGGCGAGCAGGCAGGCGTCCGCTTCCAAAACAGAGGAGTGGAAGCGTCCTTCGAACAGGGTGCCGGATCGGTGATCGGAATCCCGGCGGCACAGAGGCGGGCTCGTCTTGGCAAGAGGTTGGTCACACGGCTGAGCTGCTGGTCAGGAAATCATCGCAGAAAACGTGGTCCGTCTCCGTTTCTACATTAGGATATGACGAGTTAGCGAAGGGAGAGGCAAAGCTATGGACAGTGCATGGATGCACAAAAAAGATGAGGTGTTCATTCGCACCAAGTTTCGTGAGCAGCACGAAAGCGAATACACCGCCTCCCGAGAAGAGATGATCGAGAACGAAGATTGGCGTAAGGGCGTCGGCGCGCAGGGCGGACCTTTTTGCTATACGGATGAAGAACGGTTGATGCCGTTTTTATTCCCGGTGGTTCGTATCCGTTAAGGTGCTATGTGCTTGAATGACACTTTTCGGCTTTCTTCGATGATCGCTCCGGTCTGGACGGTGTAAAGGCCAAGTCCTTTCGGGTTCGCTACGCTCAGCCTTGACACCGCTCAGCCCTTCCGCTTTGGGTTTGGCATGCCGGAAAGAGATCTTCTTTTTCCAGGTGGATGAAGAAGGCCTACAAGTGGCGGTCCGGGTCCATCTTTTCAGTAACGCCAGATGCCGATCAGGTCATCCCGCGCACGCGGACGTATGACGATCTCACGCATCCGACCCCGCTACTTCCCGCGCCGCGCGCCGGATTTCATCCATGTCCAGCGGTGACTCCTCTCCGCTTTCTTCGCCTTCGATCAGAGCCAGGCGCAGGGCTTCGAGCTTCTGCTCGCGCTCCTCGAGCAAGCGCAAGGACGCGCGAATAACCTCACTGGCGGAGCCGTAACGACCGCGCTGAATCTGCTGGGCGATGAACCCTTCAAAGTGGTCGCCCAGCGAAATACTGGTGTTCTTGGCCATGTTGGGGCACCTCCTTCTTTTACCAAGTTATGCGACTTATTGGTAACATACAAGGAAAAACACAGTCAACGTGATGAAAAACAAGACATATATGACCACCGACAAGGTGTTCTGTGCGACCTGCCCGTGCGCGCGCTGCCAGGTGAGCGCTAATACGGAAATAGAGGGAGCTCTTATGCCCCTTGCCAGATACGGCCTTGCCCTGCTCGGCACGCTAATTGTGATCCAGTTCCCCAAGCAGACCCTCCATAGAAAAATCCTTGACGAATTCTCCCTTCACAGCCTGTGCCTCACCTTCTGCCAGGTGCGCCCGCAGGGCGGCAAGCCTGCTGCTGTGCTCTTCCATGTGGCGCAATGCGTCGCGCACCACCTCGCTCGCTGAGCCGTAGCGTCCGCTTGCAATCTCGTTCTTGATGAACACCTCCCAATGCTCCCCCAAACTCAGACTGGTTGTTGCCATGACCGTACCTCGTATATTCACATTTGTTATTTGAGAATACAGTGCGGCGTTTCAGGTGAGACAAAAAAAGCGGACAGCACCGTCGCGCCGGTGATGGCCTCCGGGCTGTTTCGATCCTCCGCTCCCCGCGCCTTGCGTGAAGCCACGATTTCACGAACGCGAGGAGACAGCACCGTGACCACATTCTACGTACAGCCGTACGCCCTGGATCGGACCGGCATTTGCTTCGGCAGCCTGGAAGACTACGAAAACCGCATGGTGTAGCTTGCGCATCGCCGCTGTGAGGAGGTGGGAATCCAGTTCATCGCTGACGAGCGATACCACCACCAATCCGCAAGACCCGCAAAACCTAAAGGTGAATGGATCGATGCTACCCGCAGCTTCTATGCTTACCGTGAGCTGCATATCTAGACTCGAGCCAGAGTCACTGGGGATCCTGATGCTCGGGCTCGACCTCCCTTCTTTCGGTCAGCATTTCCTCGAGTCGCCACTCACGGTATTCGCACCAATGGCGGCATTTCCCGAGCGCCCGTCTCTCAACCTGTCCGACCCTTTCCCTGCTGACGCCGAGCACGGCGGCAATCTCTTGGCGGGTCATGTGATAGTCGAGATCCACAACCGGGAAGCATATACTAGACTATTGCTTTCAGGCGGTTACTAGAATCTAGTAAGCGTCTTTGTAACAGATTGATTGGCGAAGATAATAAACACGAATCAGAGTTGAAACCCTGCATCGGGCGACTTGGTCTGTATGCGCGATCAGCTGCGGCTCCTTTCGGCACCGGCGCGCACGACCTTCGAGCTGAGCCAGGTGGAGAATCGCCTTGCCCTTGCCGATATCAGCTATCGGGAGACCGCGATGCTGTTCGCGCGTGGCAGGTTGAACCCGAGCGGGGCCGCGATACCGTTTGCCTACCTGGGTTATCCGGTCGATGGATACGGGCTTGTGATTCTGCCGATCATGCCCGAGATTTCAGCCGCCTCCCAATCAGGACAGTTCAGTCATGGCGATCCCGAGGACCGCGGAATCGCTGCCACGGCGGTGCTCGACACCGCCCCGTTGATGGCTGCGGACGAGAGGCTGTAAGCGGCTTGTGGGCCAGAGACTATTTGGTGAGCCGCGCCCACCGTCGAGCGACGATATCAAAATCCACGGGGAGGCTGCCCAGAAACGCCCGAAAACCGGAGTGACCGCATCATGAATCCGTTGACCCTCTCTTTGGTGGTTACCGGCGTGCTCCTGAATGCGATGGCCCAGCTGGCCCTCAAGGCTAGCGTCAGGGGCATGGGGGCCATCGAGCTCAGTACCGCCGCGGCCCTGCCGACGGCGCTCAAGCTCTCTGCCGAGCCATGGCTCTGGCTCGGGCTCATCCTCTATGTGGTAAGCGTGACGGTCTGGATTCTGGCCCTTTCCAGAGTCGATGTGAGCATTGCCTATCCCATGCTGTCCCTGGGCTACATCGTCAACGCAATCGTCGCCTGGGCCTGGTTGGGGGAGGATATGAATCTGGCGAAAGTCGCTGGGATCGGAATAATTATTTTCGGCGTGTTCGTCCTGGCCCGCGCCTGAAAGGTTAGCTGGTATGCTTTGCGACGTTCCAGTAATGGCCTGATCAAGTCGAGACCGGCAACGATGCCGCGTTGGTGGATCGCCCTGCAGGTGTCCACCCGACGGAGTTGTTCAGATGGCCTGTGTTCGACTTTGATTTTTTAGTGTGGTTCACGTGCGACCGAGTAGAGCAGGTTTTTAAGGCATGCTTCCCTTTACCCGTCCCTCCATCGGCGAGGAAGAACAGACCGCCGTGCGCGGGGTGCTCGCCTCCGGCTGGATCACGACCGGACCCAAGGCCAAGGCCTTCGAGGAGGCCCTGGCGGACTATCTCGGAGGTGGTGTGCGGGTACTCGCCTTCAACTCCGGGACCAGCGCCCTGGAGGCGGCCCTGTTGGCAGCGGATGTGGGTCCCGGTGACGAGGTCATTGTGCCTGCCATGAGCTTCGTGGCCAGCGCGAATGTGGTGCTGCGGGTCGGGGCTCGACCGAGGTTCGTCGATGTGGATCCGGTCTCGCGCAATCTTTCCGCCGTTAGGGTCGAGGCGGCCATCAACCCGAACACCAAGGCCATCATGCCCGTGCACTTCGCCGGGCGACCGGTTGATCTGAATCCCGTTTACGCGCTCGCCGCTGTGAAGGGACTCGTGGTCATCGAGGACGCGGCCCAGGCAATTGGGACCAGGTACAGGGACCGGCCGGTCGGGGCCTTCGGGAACCCGGTCTGTTTCAGCTTTCATCCCAACAAGAACATCACGACCGTCGAGGGTGGTGCGCTCGCGTTAGCCGACCATAGTATCGCCAAGCGCCTGGAACGGATCCGTTTCCACGGGATCGAGAAGGACGAGAGTGGCAATGTACAGGTTTCGGAGTGGGGCGGGAAGATGAACCTCCCGGACGTCGGTGCGGCCCTGGGTCTCGCCCAACTGCCCAAGCTGGACGGCTTCAATGCCAGGCGCCGGGAGCTGGCTGTTCGTTACCTGGAGCGGTTGCCCTCACATCCGTCGTTGCTGGTTCCCGAGGATGTGCCGGGGCACAGCTGGCACATGTTCTGTGTCTGCATCGACTATAGCGCACTGGGAACGGACAGGACGGGCTTCATGGCAGCTCTGGCGGAGCATGGTATCGGTTCCGGCATCCATTATCCGGCGATTCACCTGTTCGCGCTCTACCGCCGATTAGGATATGCACCGGGCGACTTCGCGGCGGCCGAGCGGATCGGGGAGCAGACGCTGACGCTTCCCCTGTTCCCTGGTATGGCCGATGCCGACGTTGATTTCGTATGCGGTGCCCTGGGTGAGCTGCTGGGAGACTGAGGACTTGAGCGAGACGAAGAAACAGGCCACGAGTGTCGAGCTTTCGGTGGTCATTCCCGTCTACAACGAGGAGGCGGTTCTGAAACAGTTGTTCGACCGCCTCTACCCGGTGCTCGACGGCCTCGGTGTCGCCTACGAGGCGGTGTTCGTGGATGACGGCAGCCGCGATCGCTCCGCGACTCTGATGCGCCGACAGCACGAGCTGCGACCGGAGGTTACCCGGGTCGTCATACTGCGCAGTAATGCGGGTCAACACGCGGCCATCATGGCGGGTTTCGCTGCCAGCGAAGGGAACAGGCTGGTGACCCTGGATGCGGATCTGCAGAACCCGCCCGAAGAGATTCCACGACTGTTGGCGCAGATGGACCAGGGTCACGACTATGTTGGCAGTATCCGGCGTCGGCGTCAGGATTCTTGGTGGCGGGACTTGGCTTCCAAGGCAATGAACGCCTTGCGCGAGCGCATCACGCGGATCCAGATGACGGATCAGGGCTGTATGCTGCGCGCCTACGACCGGGCGATCGTGGATGCAGTCCTGAGCTCTGACGAGGCGCACACTTTCATTCCCGCACTGGCCTATATCTATGCCGCCAATCCCACCGAGGTCGAGGTCGAGCACGCCCAACGGGCGGCGGGAGAGTCCAAGTATCCCCTCTACAAGCTCATTCATCTCAATTTCGATCTGATGACCGGCTTCTCGCTGGTTCCGTTGCAGGTCTTCTCCCTTGTGGGAATCGGGATCGCACTGGCCTCCTTTGCCTTCGTCATCTTTCTGGCTATCCGGCGACTGGTCGTGGGTCCGGAGGTCGAGGGCGTTTTCACCCTGTTCGGCATCCTGTTCTTCCTCGCCGGCGTAATTCTGTTCGGCATAGGACTGCTTGGGGAGTATGTCGGGCGCATCTACGAGCATTCCCGGGGTCGTCCCAACTATCTGGTGCGGGAGCACTTGCGCCCGCGGTCGCATTCGGCCGAGTCCGCGACGTGACCGGCTCGACCCAGCGGGCGGTCGTCTTCGCCTACCACAGCGTGGGCGTTCGGGCTCTGTCGGTTCTGCTCGGCATGGGAGTCGAGGTGTCGCTCGTCCTGAGTCACGAGGACGACCCGCGCGAGAACCAGTGGTTCGACAGCGTCACGGATCTCTGCGACGGGGCGGGCATCCGCTGCATCACGCCGAAGAATCCCAACGAGCCGGACTGGATCGAGGTCGTGCGCTCTTGCGCTCCCGATTGGATATTCTCCTTCTATTACCGTCGCATGCTGAGTGCGGAGCTGCTCGGGATCCCGAGCCGTGGAGCATTCAACCTACACGGCTCCTTGTTGCCGCGCTATCGCGGTCGGGTTCCCGTGAACTGGGCCGTGTTGCACGGAGAGCGCGAGACGGGCATGAGTCTTCATCGAATGGTGCGGAAGCCGGATGCCGGCGCTCTGGTCGCTCAAGAACGCGTTTCCATCTTGCCCAACGACACCGCCTACGCCGTCTTTCAGAAACTGGTCTGTGCAGGCGAGACCCTGCTGCTGCGCGCGCTGCCGCTCATGCTGGACGGCAAGCATACGGAGACGCCCTTGGATCTCGCCGCCGGCAGCTACTTCGGCGGCCGATGTCCCGAAGATGGACGGATCAATTGGGATCAGTCGGCGTGGGATGTCCACAACCTGATCCGGGCGGTTGCACCGCCCTATCCCGGGGCCTTTACGGATATCAATGGTAAGCGGCTCATGGTCCTGGGCAGTTGGTACGGTAACGAGTCGGCTCGCGGGCCGTTCCCCCGCCTTTACTGGGAGGGTGATCGCTGCTATGCGGACCTGGCGGACGGGCGGCGTACCAGGCTCACTCGTTTGGCGAGCGGAGCCCGTGATCTGTCGCGGGATTCCTTTGCGGCTTTGTTCGGTGTCGAAGAGATCGGGTTTGCGCGCTCTGCGGATCCACCCGACCCTTGGTGAGCTTGGTGAGCTTGCGCAGCCGAGCTCGTGCGGAGGCGCGCTAACTTGCTGTGTTTGGAGGACTGGATCGGGGGGCTCATCCCGGATGGGGTTTTCGCGCCACACCTCGGTCCGCGGTGAATGCGGATACTTGTTCAATTTGCTGAATGTCCGGTACCAAGGTCGACGCTGGTCCGCTCAGCGGACCTTGCTCAGGGTGTTTTCGCCTGCTGAAGGCCGCGTTGTGAAGGTTTCGTCTCCTAAGGGCTTCAACTGATGAAGATTCTCATTCTAGGTGTCAACGGCTTCATTGGACATCACCTGTCGTACCGGATATTGCAGGACATGCCCTGGCAGGTCTTCGGAATGGACATGGCCAGCGACCGGGTGGCGGATCTTCTGGAGCACGAACGCTTCAACTTCTTCGAAGGAGACATCACGATCAACAAGGAGTGGGTGGCGTACCACGTCAAGAAATGTGATGTGATCCTTCCCCTGGTGGCCATCGCGACCCCGGCGACCTATGTCACGGACCCCTTGTCGGTGTTCGAGCTGGATTTCGAGGCCAACCTGCCTATCGTCCGTGCCTGTGCGTGCTACAAGAAACGGGTCCTCTTTCCCTCGACGTCCGAGGTCTACGGCATGTGCCCGGATGCCGCGTTTCATCCCTTCGAGTCGAATCTGGTGCTCGGCCCCATCTCGAAGCCGCGCTGGATCTACTCCTGTGCCAAGCAGCTTCTGGACCGGGTCATCGCGGCCTACGGCCAGCAGGCGGGGCTGGACTACAGCCTGTTTCGACCTTTCAATTGGATTGGCCCCGGACTCGACAGCCTGCACACCCCAAAAGAGGGTAGCTCGCGGGTGGTGACCCAGTTCCTCGGACACATCGCACGCGGTGAGCCAATCAAGCTGGTAGACGGCGGGCGGCAACGGCGGAGCTTCACGGACGTCTCGGACGGAATAGCGGCACTGATGCGCATCATCGAAAATCCGGGAGGACGTGCGAGCGGGCAAATCTACAACATTGGCAACCCGGCCAACGATCTGTCGGTGCGTGAGCTCGCCGAGCTGATGCTGGAAATCTCACTCGAGTATCCAGAGTATCGCTCAGGTGCGCAGCAGGTCGATCTGATCGAGGTCGGCGCCGCCGATTATTACGGGCAAGGTTACCAGGACATTCAGACCAGGGTACCCTGGATCGGCAATACTCGGGAGGACCTGGACTGGGAACCGAAAGTAGGTATTCGCGCTGCGCTGCGCCACATCTTCGACGCTTACCGAGACGAAGTGGCGAATGCGCGGGTCCTGATCGACGATTAGACCCGTGCCTGTTGCCCTGAAAGTCGATGTGGATACCCTGCGGGGCACGCTAGAGGGCGTCCCGGCCCTGTTGCGCCTATTCGACCGCTTTGGTGTGCGGGCGACCTTTCTCTTCAGCCTTGGCCCGGACCATACAGGCCGCGCTTTGCGGCGAGTATTTCGCCGCGGATTCCTGAGCAAGGTTCGGCGTACCTCGGTGACCAGTCACTATGGTCTCAAGACCCTGATGTACGGGACCCTGCTTCCGGGGCCGGACATCGGCCGCCGTGCCGGGCATGTCATGCGCTCGGTCCTGCAGGCCGGCCACGAGGTCGGCATACACTGCTACGACCACATCAGGTGGCAGGATTTCGTCTCGCGAAAGGACGCGGACTGGACCCGCCGCGAGTTGGAGCTAGCGAATGATGCCTTCGAGCGGGTGTTTCATCGGCGGGCCCGTGTCCACGGCGCGGCGGGCTGGCAGCTCAACGCACACACTCTGGCGTTGGAGGAGCAGATGCGCTTCGACTACGCCAGCGACACCCGGGGTACGAGCGCCTTTCTGCCGGTCCTCGGAGGGGTGCGCTCCGCCTGTCCTCAGATTCCAACCACGCTGCCCACGCTGGACGAGCTGATCGGGCGGGACGATGTTTCCGAGGCCAGTGCTCAGGAACGGGTCTTTGTCGCGAGCCGGCGCGTGCTTCCTCAGGGCCATGTCTACACGCTGCACGCGGAGCTCGAGGGAATGAAGCTTCTTCCGGTTATGGAGGCTTTGCTGCGAATGTGGCGGGACGCGCGGATGGAGATCCGTGCGATGGAAGACGTGTACCGCGCTCTGGATCAGGATTTTTTGCCAATCCACGAACTGGAATGGGGAGCGGTTCCAGGACGTTCCGGCGACTTGGCGCTGCAAGGGGCCCTCCGTGTCGCCGGACGCTGATCAAG
Source organism: Chromatiaceae bacterium (assembly GCA_022340195.1). Lineage (GTDB taxonomy): Bacteria > Pseudomonadota > Gammaproteobacteria > Chromatiales > Chromatiaceae > Thiosymbion. The sequence continues at coordinate 11,841 of JAJDOL010000224.1, read as the reverse complement.
ATGCCCCGACTGGTTTTTTGAATTTGAACGACCTAAACCGTCCTGTATACTTACGCGTTTACCCGAAGTGGTAACAACTCCTTGCCTCACCGCTGTGTCGGGAGGCTGACAAAACCGAAAGGAGCTTTCATGCGACATTACGAAGTAGTCTTTTTGGTGCATCCAAGCCAGAGTGAGCAGGTGCCCGCCATGATCGAGCGCTACCGGGGGAACCTCGAAAAGCGCGGCGGTACGATACACCGCCTGGAGGACTGGGGGCGGCGCCAGCTCGCCTATCCGATCAACAAGGTTCATAAGGCGCATTATGTGCTGATGAACGTCGAGTGCGACCGTGAGGCGCTGGACGAGCTCGAAGGTGCGTTCCGTTTCAACGACGCCGTGCTGCGCAACCTGATCATTCGCCGCGATCAAGCCGTGACCGAGGCGTCACCACTGGCCAAGTCCGGTGAAGAGCGAGAGCAATCCGAGGGCTCTTCGGGCGAAGAGTCGCGAGAGCGCAGGGTTCGGGTTCGGACAGAGACTGAGGCAGAGGATTAAGAGTCGGAGGAAGCCATGTCGCGTTTTTTTCGCCGCAAGCGTTATTGTCGTTTTACCGCCGAGGGCATTACCGAGATCGACTATAAGGACCTGAATCTGCTCAAGTCCTATGTTAGCGAGTCCGGAAAGGTCGTTCCCAGTCGCATCACGGGGACCGCGGCAAAGTACCAGCGCCAGTTGACCCAGGCCATTAAGCGGGCGCGCTATCTGGCCTTGCTGCCTTACACCGACGGTCACTGATTAGCCACCGACGTTGGACGTGCCGGGCGGGTCCCGCCTGGTTCTACTGAGCTTAATCTTAGCGAAAGGGCGGTTTCCAGTGCAGTCGCTGGCGAGCTTCACCATGCGCGGGCGCTCTCAGGCCGCCCTGGTCACGGCGGCGTCCGCGGTGGTGTCTCTCATCTTGCCCCTGGTCGGATTGATCAGCTCGGCCGTCGTGGCGTTGGTGACCCTGCGCAAGGGCGCGAGCGAGGGCCTGATCGTTAGTGCCTTCGCCGGACTTGCGAGTGGCTTGCTGGCGTTTCTTGTCCTGGGAAGCCCGCTACCGGCAATCGGTTTCGCGTTGGCGTTGTGGCTACCGATCTGGGTGCTGGGGGTGGTGTTGCGCCAGAGCAGATCTCTTGCTCTGACGGTACAGCTCGCCGCCTTGTTCGGCCTCGTGATCGTTGTGGGAATTCGCCTGCAGGCACCCGACCCGACCCTCTATTGGGCCGAGGTGCTGGAGCCGGTGCGCCAAAGTCTGGTCGACGGTGGCCTATTAGATGATGCCGCAAGCGAGCAGCTGGTGTCCCAGGTGTCGCGTTGGATGACGGGCGCATTCGGCGCAACTTTCTACTTCCAGCTTCTGCTCGCCCTGTTTATCGGGCGTTGGTGGCAGGCACTGCTTTACAATCCGGGCGGTTTCGGTTCCGAGTTTCGCACCTTTGGCGTGCCTGTAGGCGTAGGCTATCTGGCCCTGGGGTTGCTGGTTGCGGTCCTGTTGTTGGAAGAGGCCATGTGGGCTTCTGAGCTATTGCTGCTGTTGGCGCCTCTGTTTTTTCTTCAGGGTGTAGCCGTTGTGCACGACCTTGTGCATGCCTATTCGGCTGGTCGTGGGTGGTTGGTCGGTTTCTATGCCGCGCTGATCGTTTTTTTGCCCCATGCTGAGATCCTGGTTGTGGGGTTCGGATTTTTGGATGTATGGACTGATCTTCGTGCTCGGGTCGCTGCACGAAAAACGGGCGCCGACTGAGTTTGTACGCCGGAATCCCGGATTCTCGGGGCACTTCCGCGCTGCTGAAATCGCTATGGGGGTATCCAAGTGGAAATTATCTTGTTGAAAAAGGTCGGTCACCTGGGCGATCTGGGAGAGAAAGTCTCCGTGCGTGCCGGCTATGGACGAAACTATCTGATTCCCTCGGGCTTTGCCGTCCCGGCGACCGAGGCCAACCTGAAGGCCTTTGACGAACGGCGTGCAGAGCTGGAGAAGGAGGCTACCGAAAGCTTGGCTGCAGCCGAATCGCGCAGGGCGGCGCTCGAGGGGCTTACTCTATCTGTTGCGCGCAAGGCCGGCGACGAGGGCAAGCTGTTTGGCTCGGTCGGTACGCAGGACATTGCTGCAGCTGCACAGGAGATGGGAATAACGCTGGAGCGCAATGAGGTGCGCCTGCCCGAAGGGCCGTTTCGCGCCGCGGGTGAGTATGAGGTGACGCTTCATCTCCACGCGGATGTGCAGGCCACCATCAAGCTCGAGGTCATCCCTGAGGAGTGATCTGGGAGCCCGCGATCCGGGGCAATCCGTGGGCGACGCAATCTGCTTACGGTGCCCCTGTAATGGGTTCATCGAGTCGCCGTCTAGGATCTAGGCGTCGTGACGGAGGCGCTCGCCTCGAAGCGTTCCAACCAGCGCTTGCAACGCCGCCGACTTGATACGAGAATCGGTGCAGATTTCCAGTGCCGATTTCCCGACACCGCGGGGGCCGATCTGCATTCGTCTCCGTGCTGATTCCAGGGTTCAGCAGCGCGCTCCACGTCCTTGTCTGAAGTCCAATATCGGCCATGTGGGATATGCCAGAGCCAAATGTCTCCGCTTTTCCCGAGGAAGCCGTTTACGGCGCCGAAAACCTTAGGATTCCACCCCATTCCATCCAGGCGGAGCAGTCCCTTCTCGGCGGACTCATGCTGGACAATCAGACGTGGGACAGCGTCGCCGACAAGGTGGCGGAGGGCGACTTCTATCGCCGCGAGCACAGGCTGATCTTCGCCGCTCTGGGTAAGCTGGCCGAGCAGCAACAGCCCTTCGATGTGGTAACCCTCGCCGAGACCCTGGAGCAAAACGGGGAGCTGGAGGACGCCGGCGGCTTGCCTTACCTGGGGTCGATCGCCAAGGACACTCCCAGCGCGGCCAATGTCAAGGCGTACGCCAAGATCGTCCGAGAGCGCTCGGTACTGCGCCAGCTCATCTCCGTCGGGACGGACATCAGCGACATCGCCTTCAATCCGGAGGGTCGCGAGGCCGCTGATCTGCTCGACGAGGCTGAGCGCCGCGTGTTCGAGATCGCCGAACAGGCGGCACGCGGCGGTGGCGGCTTCCAGCCCCTCAAGACCCTGCTGACGAAAGCGGTCGAGCGCATCGAGGTCCTTTTCCAGCGTGACGAGCCGATCACGGGTTTGGCGACCGGGTTCACCGACTTCGATATGATGACCTCGGGCCTGCAACGCTCCGATCTCATCATCGTCGCCGGGCGTCCATCGATGGGCAAAACGACATTCGCCATGAACATCGCGGAAAACGTCGCTATCGCTGCCAAAAAACCGGTAGCCGTGTTCAGCATGGAGATGCCGGGAGACTCGCTGGCGATGCGCATGATGTCCTCCTTGGGGAGCATCGATCAACACCGGGTTCGTACGGGGAAGCTGGAGGACGATGAATGGCCGCGTCTGACCTCCGCGGTGAACATGCTCTCCGATGCGCCTATGTTCATCGACGATTCCGCGGCCCTCTCGCCCAACGAGGTGCGGGCGCGCTCGCGGCGCTTGAAGCGGGAGCAGGGGGAGCTGGGGCTCATCGTCATCGACTATCTGCAGCTCATGCAGGTGCCTGGCTCCGTGGAGAACCGAGCCACCGAGATCTCGGCGATCTCGCGTTCCCTCAAGGCCCTTGCCAAGGAGTTGGAGGTGCCGGTGGTCGCACTTTCCCAGCTCAATCGCAGTCTGGAGCAGCGGCCAAACAAGCGGCCGATCATGTCGGATCTTCGCGAGTCCGGTGCCATCGAGCAAGACGCGGACTTGATCGTCTTCATCTACCGCGACGAGGTCTACAACGAGGACAGCGCCGACAAGGGTACCGCGGAGATCATCATTGGCAAGCAGCGCAACGGGCCTATTGGCCACACCCGACTGACATTTCGGGGGCAGTACACCAAATTCGATAACTTCATCGACGACGTCTACCAGAACCAGGGTTACTGATCACTGAATCTGGGCGGATTGCTTAGATCAACCCACCTTTTGGGTGCGGAAGCCGCCAAGGCACAGTCGAGGCCAGGGAAGAGGCCGAAGTTGGTTTGCAAACTGCCTTGCCTTGGGGAAAAGTCCGTTCAGACCTTTCCAATTGAATACTTGGCGCTCTTGGCACCTTGGCGGTTCGAATGCTCTTCGAAGGATCAAGCGCAATGCAGGACTACCCGCGAGCGGTAATAGATCACTCGGCCTTGCGGCACAATCTGGCCATTGTCCGCCGCCATGCCCCGAATAGCCGCGTCTGGGCGGTCGTCAAGGCGAACGGATATGGGCACGGGATGGCTCAGGTCGCAGCGGGGCTCGCGACCGCCGATGGTCTGGCCGTGGCCAGGGTCGAGGAGGGGGTATGCCTGCGCGAAGCCGGCATTGCCAAGCCGATCCTGGTGCTGGAGGGAGTCCTGTTCAAACACGAGCTCGCAGCCGCACATGAGCACGGACTCGAGTTGGCGCTGCACCGGCGTGGACAGGTGGAGCTTCTAGCCGAAACAAGGCTGGCACGGCCCCTGCGCGTTTGGATCAAGGTGGATACGGGTATGCACCGGCTCGGCGTCGATCCGCAGCGGGTCCCGGCCCTGCTCGCGGAGCTCAGTGCCAATCCCGGAATCGAGGGGCCGGTGGGACTGATGACCCACTTGGCAAATGCCGACGATACGGAGGATGGGCTGACGCAATTGCAGTGCGAGCGTCTGCGTGCGCTCGATTCATCCGGGAACTATAGCCTGAGCATTGGTAACTCTGCCGGAATCCTGGCGTTTCCCGCCTCCAGAACCCACTGGATTCGCCCTGGTATTATGCTCTATGGGGCATCGCCGCTCATTGGCCGGACGGCGGGTGACCTGGAACTGCGTCCGGTTATGACTCTTCAAACGCGGCTCATCGCCGTGCGCTCCCTGCGCCAGGGGAATGCGATTGGATACGGCGGTACTTATGTGTGCCCGGAGGATATGCCGGTGGGGGTTGCGGCAATTGGGTACGGAGACGGTTATCCGCGCCACGCACCCGTCGGCACGCCCGTGCTGGTCGGCGGACACCGAGCGTCGCTGGTGGGCCGAGTGTCCATGGATATGATCAATATCGATCTGCGCGGTCTGCCCGCCGCGACGGTCGGTGATACGGTCACGCTGTGGGGCGAGGGCCTGTCGGTGGATGTGGTCGCGGAACGGGCGGGTACCATCTCCTACGAGCTCCTGTGCTCAGTCACCGCGCGGGTTAGGAAGGAGCACCGGAGTCGGACAACGACGAGCTAAGCGCATCAATTGCCCAAACGTACGAACAAAGTCCGTAGCTCCTATCTCTGCAACGCCTGTGGTGCACGGCTCTCCAAATGGAGTGGCCAGTGCCCGGACTGCGGAGTCTGGAATGCGGTAGAGGAGGTCTCGGACCTGCCCGCGGTGGCGAGAGGCTCGGGCTCGGGATACGCCGGTGTCGGCGCCGGCGGTGCCGGGGTGGTCTCGCTCGCGTCCGTAATCCCGGAGGAGCGAACGCGCTTGGGAAGCGGTATCGCGGAGCTCGATCGCGTGCTTGGGGGCGGGCTTGTCCAGGGCTCGGTCGTGCTCATTGGCGGTGATCCGGGGATCGGAAAATCCACCTTGTTACTCCAGGCATGCGCCTCGTTGGGACATGGGCATCCGGTGCTCTACGTCTCGGGAGAGGAGTCACCCCAGCAGGTGAGCCTGCGGGCCCGGCGTCTGGGTTTGACGGGCGATGGCGTGCAACTGCTGCCGGAGACCTGCGTCGAGCGTGTGCTGGCCGTCGCCTCGGTGGAGCGACCGCGGGTCATGGTCGTAGACTCCATCCAGACCCTGTTTACCGAGCTACTTCAGTCGGCACCAGGCTCCGTGTCCCAGGTGCGGGAGTCCGCTGCACAGCTGGTGCGCTTCGCCAAGCAGGCGGACACCTCGATCTTCCTGGTGGGACACGTAACCAAGGAGGGTGCGTTGGCAGGTCCGCGGGTACTGGAGCATATGGTGGACACTGTTCTCTACTTCGAAGGCGAGGCCGGTGGTCCCTTCCGCCTGATCCGCTCCATCAAGAACCGCTTCGGCGCGGTGAACGAGCTCGGCGTCTTCGCCATGACGGATGGGGGACTGCGAGAGGTGTCAAATCCCTCGGCCATCTTTCTTTCCCGTCACGCGGAGCCCGTTTCGGGCAGTCTGGTGATGGTGACCCGCGAGGGTACGCGACCCATGCTGGTGGAGGTTCAGGCTTTGGTGGACGAGAGCCCGCTGGCGAACCCGCGACGAGTGACCCTTGGATTGGACCAGAACCGTCTCGCTATGTTGTTGGCGGTTTTGCACCGTCACGGCGGGATTGCCATGTTCGACCAGGACGTGTTCGTCAACGTCGTGGGGGGGGTGCGCATCACGGAGACGGCCGCCGATCTTGCGGTCCTGCTGGCGGTGCTTTCCAGCTATCGGGACCGCCCCCTGGATGTGGACCTCGCAGTCTTCGGCGAGGTGGGCCTGTCCGGTGAGATTCGGCCGGTCCCGAACGGCCCCGACCGGTTGCGCGAGGCGTCCAAGCACGGCGTGCGACGCGTCATCGCCCCGGCGGCCAATGTGCCCAAGCGGGGTATCGAGGGACTCGATATCCTGCCCGTCAAAAGCCTGCGCGAGGCGATCGATCGTGCTTAGCCGGATTTTCGCGTGAGGGTGAGCGCAAACCAGTGCGATACCTGTAGCCCAGCCGACTGACTGTTCAAAACGGCGACATTAGCCTAGCCAGGGACATATTTCACCGTCCTCACCGCACTCTCCGCCGTATGCATGATCTCGAGCGGGTGCCCGCCGAGCTTGAGGCTGGTTCCCGGCTCCGGGATGGCCTCCATGTATTCGATGATGAGACCGTTCAGGGTTTTTGGACCGTTGGTAGGCAGTTTCCAGCGCAGAGCGCGGTTGAGCTCGCGGACACTGATGCCGCAGTCGATCAACAGGCTGCCGTCTTCGCTATGGTGGATCTCTCCGATGGTGTCCGCCGGGTCCGAGGCAAACTCGCCGACGATCTCCTCGAGCAGATCGGTAAGGGTAATCAACCCCATGAAATCGCCGTACTCGTCCACGACGAGGCCGACGGGTTGCTTCTCGCGCTGGAAGTTGCGCAGTTGTTGATAAAGATGCGTACCCTCGGGGACGAAGTAGGGTTCTCGGCCAATCTCGCGCAGGTGCTCCTTGCCGAGCCCCCTGTCGAGCAGGGAGCGTAGGGCATCGCGTACATGCAGCATGCCGATGACGCTGTCGATGCCGCCGTCGAACAGGGGCAGTCTGGTGTAGGCCGCATTCTTTAGCGCATTGATGATCTCTTCTTCGGCGTCCTGGATATCGATTCCGTCCACCTCCTTGCGGGGGATCATGATGTCCTCGACCGTCGCCTTCTCGAGATCCAGGATCGCCAGCAGCATGGTCTGGCTGCGCTTGGGGATCATGGCACCGGCTTCACTGACGACGGTGCGCAGCTCCTCCCGGGACAGCGCATTGCCCTGGTCGTCTTCCGGCCGCACGCCGAGCAGGCGTAACAGGCCGTTCGCCACCCAGTTGATCGACCACACGAGCGGATAGAGGAGCTTCAAGAGCGGCGCATAGACGAAGGCGGCCGGGTAGGCGATGCGTTCGGGGTGCATGGCAGCGAGCGTCTTCGGCGAGACCTCGGAAAAGATGAGAATGACCAGCGTCAGAATGCCCGCCGCGGCGGCGATCGCCCCTTCGCCGCCGATGCGCAGGGCGATGACGGTCGCTAGCGACGAGGCCAGGATATTGACGAAGTTGTTGCCGAGCAGAATCAAGCCGATCAGGCGGTCCGGGCGGTCCAGCAACGCGCGCGCCAGGGTTGCGCCCTTGTGGCCCTTTTTCGCCTTGTGCTCCATGCGATAGCGGTTGAGGGTCATGAGCGCCGTTTCGGAGCCGGAGAAAAAGGCGGAGAGCAGGATGAGAAGCAGCAGGAAAAGGAAGAGGGCTGAGAGTGGAATATCGTTCAACTTCCGTTCCTATTCGGAGAAGGATTCGGTTCGGTAGCGTCTGACCCGGATCTGGTGTGACCAGTGGTCCGGTCTCAGGCCCGCCTTCTGCTTGAGGTGGCGCAGGAAATCGCGCGGTTCCGGTAGGCTCTCCCAGACCGTGGGCAGGAAGGTCCCGCGGGCAGCCCCGTCCTCGAGAATGAGGCCATCCCGGCCCGGCTCGATGATCCTCAGCAGCTCCTCCTCCGAGGCGAAGGATAGGGGTTGCGATGGACTCAACACCGAAATCTCTATAACGAGATATGCAAGCTCGGCGTGCACCAGGGGAGGGAACCTGGGGTCGCGGAATGCGGCGGCGAAGGCATTCTCCGCCACATCCTGCACCAGAGGTTGGATGGCCTCCAGATGGCCGATGCAACCGCGCAGGGCCCCCCTTGTATGCAAAGTTACAAACGCCGCCCCCTCCTCCGTGAGGGCGGTGGGGTAGTCGGACAGATCGACCGCGACCGGGCGGCCTTTCTCCAGCCCGTGCTCGATCGATTGCCTGGCGAGCCTCAGGAGCCGGTGGCGTTGCGATGAATCGAGACGATCGGAATCAGCTGAAGGCATAGGCACCGTAACCTACCACCTGGTTGCGTGGACCGGCCGTGTCGCCCGAGTTGCGCAGGTCCAGGGTTCGCGCCTCGAGGCCGTGGCGCTTTGCCTCGCGCAACAGGCCGTTGAGGGGAATGCGGCCGCAGGCCTGGCTGTGTGTGATAGCCTCGGGACGCAGGGCCTCGATGGCCTGGCTGGTTTCCGCGTCGATGGCCTGGGCGCTATCGTAGTCCAGGTAATGGCTGAGGTCCGAGCTGATGACGATCAGCGTCTCCTCGCCACCCCAGAGGCGCTCCATGACCTGAGCCACCTCCTCGGTCCCGGCTTCGCCAACCAGGAAGGGGACGATGCGAAAATCCTCCAAGCTGAGCTGAAGGAAGGGTAGCTGCACCTCGAGGCAGTGCTCGCCTTCGAAGGGCGTTTCGTATTGACGAACCTGGGGCAGATCGTGAAGCGTCTCGAATGCAGCTCGGTCTACGGGAACCGCGCCCAATGGGGTAAGAAAGTTTTCAGCGCTGCTGTAGGCCAGACCAGTAAAGGGGACGCGGTGGGATGGCCCGAACAGGACGATCCGTGAGATTTCATCGGCGCGCACAGCGAGCTGCACATAGGCGCTGGCGGCGATGGGTCCCGAGTAAACGTATCCCGCATGGGGGACGACGATCGCCTTCGGCACTACGGCTGGATCGAGCGTGGCGCCGTCGAGGAAGGCCAGAACCTCGCGCCGCAGCTCACGGGCATCTGCGGGATAGAACATTCCGGCTACTGCTGGTTGTCTGGTGCTTGCCATAACTTTTCCTCCCATCCGCTCAATTTGCTTGTCTAATATTTTAGATGAACCTGGAAGCAGCAGTTAGCCCCTTGTACTTGGCCCTTTGCGGCTCGCCGCGTTCGATGATGTGCTTAGGCTTGCGCCCGGCGTGGTTTCGGCCCACCCTATCAAGTGATGGATGCCCAGAGGGTTTTCGCCGATGAAATAGCGCCGATTGCTCATCACCAACAGCTGACTTCTGTGTTCGAATTGAACGGATATAGCTGAGAACAAAGCCGATCGCCTACCGACCTACCGTCATTCCCGACCAGCTTTATCAAAGAGGTGATCATGAGAGTTCAACCGAGTCATCACCCGACCCGATACTGGCATCGATTGGAAGATGGCCGCATCCAGTGCGACGTCTGTCCGCGCGCCTGCAAGCTCAAGGCGGGTCAGCAGGGATTGTGCTTCGTCCGTGCGTGCGAAGACGACCAGATCGTGCTCACCAGTTACGGTCGCTCGAGCGGTTTCTGCGTGGACCCGATCGAGAAGAAGCCACTCAATCATTTTCTGCCCGGAACTCCGGTGTTGTCCTTCGGAACGGCCGGCTGCAATCTCGCCTGCAAGTTCTGTCAGAACTGGGATATGAGCAAATCCCGGGAGATCGATACCCTGGCTGCGAGCGCCTCGCCCGAGGCCATTGCCCGCAAGGCGGAGGAGCTCGGGTGCCGCAGCGTTGCATATACCTACAACGACCCCGTAATCTTTCTCGAGTATGCGCGGGATACCGCACTTGCCTGCCGGGAGCGGGGTATAAGAAATGTTGCCGTTACGGCAGGCTACGTCAGTCCCGGGGCACGGGAGGACTTCTTTTCCGTGATAGACGCGGCCAATGTGGACCTGAAGGCGTTTTCTGACGATTTCTACCATCGTCTCTGCGGCGGCCATTTGGCGCCGGTATTGGAGACATTGGAATACCTCAAGCAGGAGACCCGAGTCTGGTTCGAGCTCACTACCCTGCTCATTCCGGGACACAATGATTCCGACGATGAGCTGGAACGCATGTGCGCCTGGGTGGTGGCGCACTTGGGGCCTGAAATTCCAATGCATTTCAGCGCGTTCCATCCCGATTGGAAGATGCGCGATGTACCGCCGACGCCACCCGAAACCCTGACGCGGGCACGGGCGATCGCTCGGCGCAGTGGGATACGTTACGCCTATACCGGCAATGTCCACGATGCCGAGGGCGGCAGTACCTGGTGCCACAACTGCGGGGCGTTGCTCATCGAGCGCGATTGGTACCAGCTCGGGGTATGGGGATTGACCGCGGACGGACGATGCGGATCCTGTGGAACCACCTGCGCCGGCCGCTTCGAATCCGAGCCGGGCACTTGGGGCGCCAGGCGCCTGCCGGTCGGGATGTCGGCATGACGCAGGCCCTCGCGTAGCCGAACGTATGTCGCAAGAACAGGTGAGTGTGGTACCGGAGCCGAGGTCGGAACCGGACTCCGGAGACGGCGAGGACGAGCCGCGTCGCATGCCCTCCGCCCGAGCAGCTGCGGTTTCCAAGGATTGCGTCGAGTCTATCCTGCGCCATCCTGGTCGCTTTGTCCTGCGGGTGCTGGCCGCCTTCAGGCGCAATCAGGGCCTGCTTCTATCCGGCGCCGTGGCCTACTACATGCTGTTGTCTATCATCCCGCTCTTCGTGCTGTTGCTTGTGGGCTTGTCCAAGATCCTGCCGGAGGATCAGCTCATGGCCACGGTGCAGCGCGATCTCGCCCTGATCATCCCGGCGGCGGCGGACACGGTCGGTGAGCATCTCAGGAGCTTTCTCGAGCACCGGCACCTTGTCGGTTGGGTTGGTTTCGTAGTCCTGGTCTTCTTTTCCACGGTGTCCTTCACCATGCTGGAAAATGCCATGTCCGTGATCTTCTTCCACCGCGTGGCCATTCATCGTCGCCACTTCCTCGTTTCGGCGCTCATCCCCTTCTTGTTCATCGCCCTTATCGGCGCCGGACTGCTGCTGATCACCCTGATCAGCGGGGCTTTGGAGACCCTGGACGACGAGCAGATACGCCTGTTCGGTTATGAATGGGTCCTGCGCGGCCTCTCCGGCACGTCGCTCTATCTCCTCGGCGTCCTCGGACTCGTACTGCTGCTGACCGCTCTCTACCTGGTCATGCCAACCGGGCGCATCGCGGTGTCCCACGCACTGATCGGCGGCTTGGTGGCGGCGGTGTTGTGGGAGATCAGCCGCCACCTGCTGGTTTGGTACTTCAAGACCCTGTCCCTTGTGAATCTCATCTATGGATCCCTGGCGAGTGCCGTTGTCGTCCTGTTGAGCTTCGAGGTCGCCGCCTTGATTTTGCTCCTCGGCGCCCAGGTCATAGCCGAGTTCGAGCGCTGTGTCCTCGGTGATCCGAACGGTGGAGACTCGGGTTTCCACACCTGAGCTGGGTAGCATTTCATGAGCATGAACACGGTATCTGATGAAGAGAGGGCTCGG
>JAJDOL010000164.1 GCA_022340195.1 Chromatiaceae bacterium | reverse complement strand
CTTCGCGGCCTCGATGGCGGCGGTCATGCCCGTTACACCACCACCGACCACCAGCAGCGTCCGATTGATCGCCTGCTCGCCGGACGGAGACGGCTTGGTCATGTATTTGACCTCGGCGCAGGCCATGCGGATGTAGTCGTCCGCCATTTCCTGCGTCGTCTCCTGGTTCTCGTCGCCCTCGGGACGCAGCCAGATGACGCCCTCGCGTAAATTAGCCCGGGATAGGGCCACATCGTCGAAGCTGAACGCCTCCACTCCGGCAGCGCCGCTGAGCACCTGGATGGCGTGCAGCGCCGCTCCGGTTGCGTGCTGGACTGCACGGTTTACTTCATCGCATCGGATGCGCTGCCCGCGGCGAATACCCCGCCATTCTCTGGCGCGGCCTCGATGAAGCCCTCGCGGTTGATGACGATGTCCACCGGGAAGCTGTCCTTGTCGACAGACGGCTCCATGCCGATGGCCAGGACAACCAGGTCGTGGGTGTTCTCGAAGCGGTTGTAGCCTTCCGTATCCACACCGTGAACAACCGGATTGCCGTTCGCATTGTTCTCGACGATGGACGTGGGCTTGGATTTCTGGGTGTCCTCGGTGCCGATGATGGCCGGATCCAGGACATAGCGTTGCGGGTGCGCCATGCGGCAGGGCAGGTAGGCGGCTTTGCGCTTGGAGATGCCGTCGCTATACTCGTCGTCAAGCTCGGTCTCTACGGCCTTTTCGTAGTCGCCGCAGCCGGATGAGGTAACAAAGATGCAAACCGCCAAACAGGAAGCATTAAACGCCATTCAGCGGCTACCCGACAATGTGGATACCGAAGAAATGATCTACCAACTCTATGTGCTGGAGAATATTCGCCGTGGCCAACAAGACGCGGCCGAAGGACGATCCGAGGTAGCTGAAGAGGTGCTTAAAGATATTCAAGCATGGTGAAGTGGACGAACCATGCCACGCGCCAGCTTCGCCAAATCCATGACTACATTGCCCAGGACTCTCCAGTGTATGCTAGACGTGTCAGTGAAGCCCTGGTGAGAAAAACCATTGGCTTGGATGAACTGCCCCACAAGGGTCGCATGGTGCCGGAGCTCAATGATGATGCAGTGCGTGAGCTAGGGCTGTATTCCTACCGGATTCTGTACGAGATCAAATGCGATCATCTCATTGAGGTGTTGGCCGTGATCCATAAACGGCGGCATGTCGATCCAGAAGATATTCCGAGAAACCAATAACGATTGCAGAATTCGTGGTATGTCCCCCCCTCCCTCCCGGCAGGAATTGAGCCTCAGGAATTGACCCCGTTTTTCCTTCCTTCCCACACAGCATCTTGTGCTGCTTGACCTCGGCCATCTTGCTGTCGCGCTTGGCGGTGGTCTCGAGCTGGCCCGCCTTCCGGCGCTCGCCGATGCCTCAGCCGGTACATACGTAGCCGGCGAATTTCTTCTCGTCTGCCATGTTCTTAAGCCTCCACTCCGGCAGCGCCGCTGACCACCTGGATGGCGCGCCGTGCCACTCCGTTCGCGTGCTGGGATGAAACTGCCTGTTCGCGGTATCATCATTTGAGCCACCGGTTGTCGCACTATTAGGCCCAAAATCCTCGAATGGGGACTGTCGAATGTTCGATGAGGTACAGCTCTTAGTGCAGGCTGACGGATCGACATTGCTTACGCCCCGTGGGTTCTGCCGCAAGTCAGGGCCACGTTGATTCAACCAACGTTCAGGATGCTAATGGCACGCGCTGACCTGCTTGTTGATCTCGTTAAAGCCGGTAGCCGGGGCGACCGGACTGCTTTTGTGCGCTTGGTGGAATCGATGGCTGCCGAGGAGCGAGAGAAGAAACACTCACTGCTCGCAGATCGGCTCGTGCAGGGGCTTACCGTCAACGGAAAGGAGCGCAGGCCGTTCGGGCTCGTGAGCCAGGATGAAAAAACAGGGGAGCTACTGCACGAGATAGTACCGCAGCGTACTTTGGACTCATTGCTTCTGCCGAAAACGGTACGCGTGTCCTGTGAGGAATTGGTCGAAGAGCACCATCGCGCCGATTTACTGCGAAGCTACAATCTTGAGCCACGGCATCGGGTTTTGTTGGCCGGGCCTCCGGGCAACGGTAAAACCACCCTCGCCGAGGCAATGGCCGACGCCCTTATGGTGCCACTGTTCGTAGTCCGCTACGAGGCGGTAATCGGCAGCTTTCTTGGCGAGACGTCCCAGCGTCTGCGCCGGATCTTCGAGCATGTGGCGAGCCGGCGTTGCGTCCTGTTTTTCGACGAGTTCGATACAGTCGGCAAGGAACGCGGTGACACCCATGAAACGGGCGAGATCAAGCGCGTTGTCAGCACCCTCCTGATGCAGATCGATGCCCTACCCAGCCATGTGGTAACGGTCGTCGCAAGTAACCACCCGGAGCTACTCGATCGCGCTGTCTGGCGCCGTTTCCAGCTGCGGTTGGAGCTGCCGTCGCCGACTCAAGCTATGTTGGAAGAGTGGTTTCGTCGTTTCCAAACACGTCTGGACCAGTCGTTGGGGTTTACACCACGCTCGCTCGCTATCCGCCTCAAAGGACTGAGCTTCGCCGAAGCCGAGCAGTTCGCGGAGGATGTGCTGCGCCGCCATGTACTTACGCTTCCAGAGAGCGATCTCAAACAGATTACTAAGACGAGGTTAGATAGCTGGCAGCAACGGTTTACCGTCAAGCCAGACTCAACTGGAACATAAACAAGGACCAGGAAATCCATGGCGAACGGAGACCGTCTACCCCTCCTGCTCTTCCAAGAGCCGGTTCCAGCAACGAAAACCTCCGGCGGCTTCGGCCGACCGAAGTTCAACAAGCGCTCCCGGCAGGAGGTCGCTGGCTATCTCGACCCCAAGCTAAGCCGTCTGGACCAAGCACTCGAGTCGGAGCGCATCCGCATTCAGGCAAGCGCCGCAGGCATCGAACCGGAGATGGTTTTGGTTATCGAGCTTGCCACCGAGCCCAGCAGTTTCGCAGCCGCCGCCAGGGCTATCGGCCTCGAATGGCTTGCAGAGGACGAGATCGACATCGACCCGAGCGATGCAATCCATCCCCTCAATGCCAAAGGGAAGCGTCAGGACAAGCGCTTTCAGGGGCGCTTATTCCTCACGATGACGGACCGGCGCGCACTCGATGAGCTCCTGAGCCGCTGGAGGAAATGGCGAGACCAGCCAGAAGCGGCGTGGCCATATGGTGAGACGGCCTGGCGAGACATCTTCCCGCTGATCGTTGACATTCGGCCCTGGGGGATCGACGACCGGCTGCAAGAGACGGGAGTGCTCGAAGATCTCGCCGAGCGTATGAAGGCAGGCGAGGAAAGCATTCCTTTCGAGGCCGAGCTTTGGTATCGGCAGACCGCCGAGCGGCGCGCGTTGGCGGAGGGCGAAGTCGGACGATTGGTTCGGGAGCTGGGCGGCACCGTGACCACTCGTTTTCAGCTGAAGGACATTCGCTACCACGCCCTCGTCGGGGAGGTCCCGGTCGATGCCGTGTCTCACCTGCTTACCCTGGATCGGAACGTAGAGCTGCTGCGCTGCAACGATGTCTGGCTATTCCGCCCGGTCGGACAGTGCGCTTTACCCCTGATCTTCGCCCCGGAGGCGGGAGAGACAGCGGTGTCACCCGCGGAGATGCCAGATCCCGCGTTGCCGCCCATCGTCGCACTGCTTGACGGTGTGCCTCTCGCCGGGCACGAGCTCCTCGAGGATCGACTGATCATCGATGACCCCGACGGCTTCGAGGCCGATGCCAAGGCAGAGCAACGCATGCATGGCACCTCCATGGCATCCCTTATCCTCCATGGCGAGATTGAAGCGACGGAGGACCCGCTGCCCCGTCGTATCTACTGTCGTCCCATCATGGTCCCGCAGGTGACGGCCCGCAATTCGGAGGAGCACATACCAGACAACGTACTCCCGGTAGACCTGATCCACCGCGCAGTGCGCCGGCTCTTCGAGGGTGAAGGAGAGACCGATGCGCAAGCTCCGGAAGTCCGCATCATAAGCCTCTCCGTTGGAGATCCTGCGCGCCCTTTTCTTCACGGCCTGAGCCCTTGGGCTCGCTTGCTCGACTGGCTTTCGTACCAGTATGGAGTACTGTTTGTCGTCAGTGCGGGCAACCATGCGGACGCTATCGATCTGGATATCCCAAAAGACGCATGGTCCAACACGGACGCAGAGACGCGGGAAGTGGAGATATTGCGAGCGTTGAAAGCGAATGCTCGCAACCGACGCATCCTCTCGCCAGCTGAGTCGATCAATGCCTTGACCGTTGGGGCGGCGCATGCGGACGCTTGCCCGCAGGGGCTTCGGGCAAGCTATCACTGTGACCCGTTCAAGATCCCATCACTTGCGAGCCCGATCAGTGCCAACGGCCTTGGCTTCCTGCGTGCGATCAAACCGGAAATCCTGATGCCAGGCGGCCGGCAGATCTACGAGGAGGCCCTTGGCGCCGGTGGACCTCATTTGCGGCTCGTGTCGCTGAAGAACCGGGGGCCACCGGGCCAGAAGACGGCGGTTCCCAGTCCGGTGCTCCGGTGCCCGGCGAGCTGGACAAGGCCCTCTGGTTTCGGGGTACCAGCAACGCCGCGGCGCTTGCAACCCGTCTCGGCGCGCAACTCTTCGAGACGCTCGAAACGCTTCGGGCTCAGTCGGATGGCACCGTATTGCCGCCACGGTATGACGCCGTGCTCATCAAAGCCTTGCTCGTCCATGGAGCGAGTTGGGGCGAAGCGGGCGAGCGTATGCGCGACCTGTTCAAGCAGGAAGTTGGCGGGTACAAAATCAAGGATCTCGTCGGACGGTTCCTGGGATACGGGCGTGTCGATCCGGAACGTGTCCTCGGGTGCACCGGGCGCCGGGCCACCCTCCTGGGATTCGGAACCCTCGCGAAAGGTGAAGCCCATGCCTTCACGCTCCCACTGCCCGCCGACCTCAGCGGCCAAAGCGGCTTGCGGCGGCTCACAATCACCCTTGCGTGGATTAGCCCGATCGCGCCGAGTCAACAACGTTACCGAAGGGCAAAGGTGTGGTTCACGAATGACGCTTCCGATCTGATCGGCGCAAAGCGCGGCCCCAACGGGTACGACGATGACATGGTTAGACGTGGAACCGTCCAGCACGAAAGATTCGAAGGCGCAAAGGCCCGCGCCTTCGCTGACGGCGATGCAGCGCGCATTCAGGTCAACTGCAGCGAGGACGCCCCTGGTCTCGACGACCCGGTGGATTACGGACTGGTGGTGAGCTTGGAGGTGGCAGAAGAAGTGCCGGTGGCTGTGTATCAGCAGATTCGGCAAGCGATAAGGCCTGTGGTGCCGATAACGCCGTGATATAGATAGATCGGCAGGATTTGAACCTGGCCCGTTTTCCCACAGGAGATTTCCATGACGGGATTCTCCATTCAGTCAGGCGCAAATCCTAGCCCGGCTAACGGCATTATCGGTACCTTTCCAACGTTAGACCGTCGATGAAAAAGAAGTCTCGACAGTTCTTGGTTGCGAGAGGAATGCGAAGCCCCATTGCTGTCGCCGCGATCAGGCAGTCAGCAATCATCAGGCCGTGACTAAGACGATACTTTTTGAACAAGCCCATGGAAATGTTGCTAATCGCACTATCGATATCGATACGGAGAAAGCGTTGAACGAAGGCTTCGGCGGAGGTGAGCTCACGCTTGCTGCGACAGCCGGCGTACAGCTCCAGTACGGTAACCAGGCTGACGCCGGGTGTTCCCTGAGCACGAGGTCGTCCAAGAATCTTACGGCGGGGTCCAGATTCCGGGAGACGTCGATCAGGATATCGGTATCGACCAGGACATGTGGAGTCATCGGGCCCATTCGTTTCGGCGCAGTTCGCGGACCCATGCGGTACTGTCCGATAGGTCTTCTCGATCCGCCCACATACCGACAAAGGGCTCTTCACGAAGGGCCAATTGGCGTCTTTCGTCCACGGTGGCGCTATTGGGCAGGCGACTGCTTAAAAACTCGATGAAGTCCAGTACTTCGGCCTGTTTCTCTTTCGGGAGAGCACCCAGTTTTTCAACGGCAGTTTGGAGATTCATGAGCGATTCACTGAAGCACGAAAAAGGCCCGCGTGTGCGGGCCTTTTAGTCTAGCAGAATGCGCTGTTCCGGCTACTTATTTGCCAAATCGTCCAACTTCTTGGCTGGAATGATTTGCCCATCCAGCGCTGCATCCTTGGCGCTGCGCCCATAGGCCACCGCCATCAGGGTCGAGTAGTAGACCACCGGCATGGCGAACTTGGTGTTGTACGTCTCATTGATCTCGTCCTGATAGACCTCGACGTTCATCTGGCACACCGGGCAGGGGGTGACGATCATGTCGGCGCCGTGGTCGTAGGCGGCCTCGATGATGCCCTTGACCATCTCCTGGGACTTCGCCGGCTCGGAGAAGGCCAGCGCCCCGCCGCAGCATTGCACCTTCTTCTCGTAGCCCGGGATGGACTCGCCGCCCAGGGTGTCGACCAGTTTGTCCAGGTACTTGGGGTTCTCGTAGGACTCCCCCGCGATGCCGAAGGGGCGGTTGGTCTGGCAGCCGACGTAGCCGGCGATCTTGATGCCTTCCAGCGGCTTCTTGACCTTGGCGCCGATCTCCTCGTAGCCGATGTCCTCGATCAGGACCTCGGCCATGTGCTTGATCGGGGTC
>JAJDOL010000113.1 GCA_022340195.1 Chromatiaceae bacterium | reverse complement strand
AGGACGCCCGCTTCGGTTGCCATGGCGTGGTACTTGCTCGCGATCTCGGCCATGTTCACCGTGGGCTCCGGGAAGGACATGTGCAACGACTCGAGCGTCTCGACGACAATGGCCGAGATCGCGAGATTCCGAAACCACTTGTGGTTGGACGGAATGATGAACCAGGGGGCATGGTCGGTACTGCACTTGGCGAGGGCGTCTTGGAACGCGCTGGTGTAGGAATCCCAATAAGGGCGTTCCGCGTAGTCACCGTCGCTGATCTTCCAATGCCGAGCGGGATCATCGATGCGTTGTTTAAAGCGCCGGAGCTGTTCTTCGCTGTCGATGTGAAGGTAAAACTTGAGAATATGCGTGCCGTTGTCAGCGAGCATCCGCTCAAAGGCGTTGATGTGGTCATAACGTTTTGACCAGACCGCGCGCGGCACCATCTCGTGTACTCGTTGGACCAGCACGTCCTCGTAGTGCGATCGATTGAAGATCGCCACCTGCCCCTTGGCCGGCGTGTGCTTGTGATAGCGCCACAAGAAATCGTGTGCGGCTTCGTCCTTCGACGGCACCTTGAAGCCGGTGACCGAACAGCCCTGCGGGTTCATGGCCCCGAGCACGTGGTTGATCGTGCCGTCCTTGCCGGCGGCATCGCGACCCTGCAGCACGATCAGCAGCGAACGTTTGTCCTCGGCGTACAGCAGGTATTGCAGATCGTGCATCTTCTGATTGTGCGCTTCGATTTCCCCAAGCGCGTCGTGGTGGCTTTCATGCTTGTCCGTAAAGCCGGCGTCGCCCTCGTTCAGATCGACTTTCGCCCCCGGAGCGACGCGAAATTTCTTGCTGTAGCGCATCCTCTTGATCTCCTAGTCGGTTACCAAATCGCCAGTCCGCCGTCCCGGTCAAGGTGCAAATGAATGAATCCCCGTCAGCGCGAACTGCACACCCATCGCGAGCACGACGAGCCCCATCAGCCGGCTGATGGTGTCGCGCAAAAAGCTGCCTCCCTCCTGCTTGCCGGCAAGCCCGGCCGTCAGCACCATGACCAGCCAGGTCACCGCGATGACGACGCCGATAGCGACCAGGGCCGTGGTCGGCAGCCCCAGGCCGGTGTGAGCGGCCGCGATCGTGATCACACCCGTGATGGTGCCGGGGCTCGCGGCGAACAGGATCAGAGGCGTGAGTGAAGGGCTTGATTCACGGGCCTCGCCTTGGGGCGGAGAGCCTGTTCCCTTGGCGCTCAACATCGAGAATCCCATCCACGCGAGCACACCGCCACCGGCCACCATGAACGCGTCCAGTGATACGCCGAACAGGTGGAGCACCCTGGTTCCGGCGAGGGCGGCGCCCACGAGGATGGCCAGGATGGCGGCCGCGGCCTTGGTCGCGTCGGCGAGTTGTTCGGCGCGTGATCGGCTTTCCTCGGCGCGAGCGAACATGACCCCGCAGATGGCGGGATTGACTAGTGACACCACTGTTGCGATCGCTTGGGTATGGTCGTCCAATGCCGTTCCCCCCATGCTGGCCAACTTGGACGCCGGCGCCCGCGCTGCTCACTTCGTATCGGGATCGGATGCCCGCCGCGCCATCGCGACCGGATCGACACCGCCGAACGGTTTCCGACGGCCGAGACGAATCGTACGTCCGGTCATGCCGCGATAGCCGATCTCGATGGCGAACGACGTCAGCAGCATGCCGGCGAGAATCCACAAATGGCGCCGGGTGGCCGGATTCTCGCCCACCTGCACGCAGAGCACGACAAGGGCCACCAGCGTGCTCAACGCGGCCAATGCCGATAACCAGGTCTGACTGCCGGTCTCTCGGGCGAGGCGCAGGTTGGCGACATTGACCATCATGAACAACAGCAGGAATCCCGCGCTGCCCATGGTCGCGATCGCCTCGAGGGGCACGAAAATCGCAATCGCCAATGCCAGCACGGCGGTGATCAGCGTCCCCTCGAAGTGCTGGCCCCGCACTGTTCGTTCGAGCTCGCTCGGCAACTCGCCGGCCTTCGCGATGATGTAGGCAAGACGGCCCGTGCCGAAAAATGTCGCGTTGATCGCCGAGCTTGTCGCCATCAGAGCCGCGACGGCAATCGTGATGAAACCCGCCTTGCCCATGATGTCTCGAGCGGCGACGGACAAGGCCGTGTCACTGGCCTTGGCCACTTGGGCGAAGTCGAGATGTCCGACCACCACGACCGCGATCAGCACGTAGAGCACGATGACGATCAGCACGCCCCCGATGAAGGCGATCGGCAACGCGCGCCGAGGATCGGCCACATCCTTGGATGCATTCGCGATGAGCTCGAAGCCCTCGTAGTTCAGGAAGATCAGCATGGCACCCGCGACCATGCCCAGCGGGGACACGAAGTTGTCGGGGCCGAGTCGGCTCCAGTCCATTGGCGTCAGCAGGCCGGCAACGACAAACGCGCCCAAGAGCAGCATCTTGACCGCATTGAAGAGGTTCTCGGATCGAATGACGAGACCGGCCGCGAAGACGTTCAGGCCGATCAGGCTGACGATCACGATGCCGATCAGCACCTGCCGCCACAGCTCTCTGTCGTGCTCCGGAAAAAAGGTAGCGCCATAGCTTCCGAAGGCATAGGCGTAGACTGCCACCAGGACAACATAGCTCAGCAGCAGCAGGATGCTCGCCGCGCCGGTCACGATTCCCCCTCCGAAGGCCTGGTTGAGAAAGGCTACGGTGCCGCCCTCCCCTGGGTATCGCAGGGTCAGCTTCAGGTACGAATAGCTCGTCAACAGCGCCACCACACCTGCGATGACAAAGGCAATTGGGGCTGAGCCTTTCGTCACCTCCACCGTCAGCCCGGTGACGGCGAAGATCCCGCCACCGACCATGCCGCCGATCCCGATCGAGAGGGTGGAGAATGCGCCAAGCTCAGGTTTTTCGATATCCGCCATGGTTTTCATCGTGGAGACGATGCCTGCGCGTTACGCGGGATCACGCACTCGAACCATCGTCTCTTTGCCAAATATAAGGATAGGAAATCCAACCGACTACGTGTGAATATCCCCCGGTTCCGAGCCGCGGGTCAAGTTCTTCGGAACGTTGCGCAAAGCGAGATGGGGTGCGTTGGGGGACAATCCGGGTGGAGTGAGGTGCCGGGAAGCGGACTTTCGGTCCGGAGAAACGGCAGCTCTCTGGAATTGGGCAGCAGAAAACTCCGCCGCTGCCGAAGCGCGGCTCACCAGCTCAGGCGCTGATCGAATTCGCATTCCGGTTCCGGCTGCGCAAGCGGATCGCCCGCAAAGCGCTCCTCATCGAGAATAATGGTCCCGGAGTCGGCCTCCTCCCAAGAAGGAGGCCCTCGCGCCGGGGCGATCGGCGGCGGCGTAGCGGGCCCGCCGATGTGGCGCAGAATCCGCTGCACGGGGCCGCCTCGGTAATGAAGGCAAGGACGCGCATCTCGCTCCCGCACTTGGGGCAGGTCAGGGGGAACGCCTCGTAGATGCGCGCCGGCAGCATCGCCCACAAGTAGCGGGCAGGAGCGCGTTGCGGCGCTTCGCCGGCGGTTTGTGTTGGCGAGGGCTGCGCGGCTACGGCCTCCGGTGCCAGGGCGGTGACGGCGGCCCACAAGGGCACGTTGGGGGCCAGCACGCCGTAATAGCGGTGGCGATGTTGGCGCGGCGGTACCAGCGCTGCGATGCGCTCGATCAGCCCCAGGGGCGAGAGAATAAGTTGCGTGCGCCCGTTCGGACCTGGCTTGGGGAGGGACCTCCCTTCAGCGGGGCGGGCCGGCGGCGGCGCATCGAAGCTGCCGCCGAGGGCGAGATACAGATTGATGCGGTTCGTCCGCTGCAGCTGCCGAGTCTTGATGACGACCCCCTCGATCACGAGCTCATCCGCCTGCAGGCTCGACACCCAGAGCAGGTCCCGACTGCCGGCCTGATACTGGATCTTCGCCAGACGCACCGCCTCCTTGCTGTTCGCCAGGGCGGACTGCTCGAAGGGAAGACGCCGGGCGATCAGCCGCTCGTTGGCCAGCGCGTTCTCCACCTCCTGGAACGCGGCGAGCACCGCCGCGCCGTAAGCCGCAACCGCCCGCGCCTGCTCGGCGTTGGCGATCTCGACCTTGGCTCGCAGCGCGCCGCCCTCGTAGATCGGGATCGACATGCCGATCGCCGCCGAGGCGAGCCAGGGGTTGAGCCGCAGGACCGAGAGGATCTGGTCGCCGAGGCGCCCACCCACGAGCGAGAGACCGAAATCGGGAAAGAACGCAAGCCTCGCCGCCTCCTCCTTGCGAAACGCCGCGATGACCCGCTTCTCGGCGGCGACGAGGTCGGGGCGGCGCTGGATCAATGATGCGGGCACCCCGGCGGCGGCGGACGGCGGCAAGGGGGGCAGCCTGCCCGCGGCCTCGATCTCCGCGGCCGGGTAGCGGCCAAGCAGCACCTCCAGCGCCCGATGCGCCTCACCGTAGGCCGCGCTCGCCGTCTGCACCTGGGCATGCGCCATCTCGAGCTTGGCACGCGTGTCCGCAATGTTCAGATCCGTGTCCTTACCCGCCTTGCGCCGTATCTCGACCAGCTTGAGCAGCTCGCCGTACACCTTGACCGACTGCTTCGCCAGCGCGAGCAGTTGGCGTGTCTCGGTGGCGAGATACCAGGCCTTCGCCACCGTGGCGGCGAGGGACTGGCGCGCGTAAGCGTAGTCGAGTGCGATGCCGCTCGCCGCGGCCGCGGTGGCGGCGCGCTGGGCACGCAACCGCCCCCACACGTCCGCCTCCCAGGCGACGCCGGCATAGACGATGTCGCTGGTGGCGCTGCCGTCATGATCCTCATCGTGGACGGCCCTGGCGCCGGCCTGGGCGCCCACCTGCGGCAGGAGTCTGGCGCCCACGACGCGAACCGCCTGCTGAGCGACGCGCACGCGCTCGGCCGCCTGGGCAAGGTCCCGATTGTTGGCGATCGCCTCGGCGACGAGCGCTTCGAGTTTGGGGTCGTTGAAACTCTTCAGCCAATCGTCCATCACCGCGCCGGAGGATGCCTTCGTCTGCCAGGTCGCCGGGACGGCGGTCCCCTGCGGCAGGGCATCCTGCAGGACCTGCTCGTGCCCCGGGGGTGTGGACAGTGCGCAGCCGGCGAGGGCGGTTACGGCGACTACGGCAGCGGTCAGCGGCGCACGCATCAGCCCGAGAAGGGGTAGAGCCAGTTGAACCATGAGTATGCTCGGATGCCGATCTTGCGCAGCCAGACGAAGCCACTGTCGGGGTTTGTGTAAATCGACGCACGCCCCTGGGTCCCGATGGGAAACTTGCGCTGATCCGGATCGTCTAGACGGATGACAACCGCAAATTGTCCCTGAGGTACGTCCGTGGGCACGTAGCTGAAGCTCGGCAGGGTCCCGCTCGGGAGCATCTGCCCGGAGCCGCTGCCCTGCCAAATGTCCTCGACAGTACCGCGCCAGATCTGTCCCGGGTAGAGATCGAGCGCCACCTCCACCCGCTGCCCTGGCTTCACGTATTTGAGGTTCTCCTGAAAGTAGTTGGCGAGCAGATAACGGTCGGCATCGCAGATGAAGGAGGCGATCGCACCGAACCGGACGTCACCCGCCACCATGCCCGGGCGCACCTGCAGGTTGATGATGTAGCCGTCCTCCGGCGCCACGATCAGGGTGTTGTCCAGGTAGAAGCGGGCGAGATCGAGCTGCGCCTGCGTTTCCGCGACGGTGGTGTTCACGCCGCCGATCTCGGACGTGTAGAGCAGCCGCACGCGCTTCTCGTCCGCCTCCGCCTCCAGGATTCCGGCCTCGGCCGCAGCGACCTGGGCCGCCCACTTCTCGGCCTCCTCCTTCGGCCCGGCGCCCCGCTTGGCCAGGTCGGCCGAGAGCTTCTGCTGGTACTTGTCATAGACGAGCTCGTCCTTGAGCTTCGCGACCTTGTGCGTGGCGACGGCCACATCCGCCTCCTTGATCAACACGTCCTGCTTCGCCTTCGCGAGCTGCGCCTCGAGCTCCCTCACCTTGTACTCGTAAGCGCGGCGGTCGAGCTGGAAGAGCGGCGTCCCCCTTTTGACGGGTACGTTTTGCTCGACCAGAACGTCGGTTACCAGCGTCGGCTCCGACAGGCGCGGGGTGAGCTGGATGGTGTGCTGGATCATCCTGGCATCGGTCGAGTAGGGGGCGACGAAGCGCAGCCCGATCATGAAGATGATCAGCAAATGTAGGCCGATGAAGACCGAGACGACACCCCAGGCGATGCTGAATTTCAGCCATTTGAAGTAGAAGAAGACGAGCCAGACGAGGACGGCGTAGCCGAAGCAAATGACGAGCCCGGCGATCATTTGGGCCAATCCTCGGCCGGATCGGGTGCGGGCGCAGGGCTTGATTCGTTTGTCCCCTTCGACGACCGGTCCGCCTCGGTGGATACCTTCGGCGGATCACCGCGGAGACGCGCGATTTCCGCCTCGATCCACTGCGCCTCCTCTCGCGGATACCGCCGGATATCGATGATGTTCGTCGGCTTGTAGGCCCAGATAAACGCCTGTATCCAGGGGTAGATGGTCGGCAGCAGACCCGCCCAGCCCAGGAGCTTTACCGCCTCTGCCTCCGGGTGCTTGCGCGCGATCGCGATCCGGCCGGGAAGACCGGCGAGCCACACCCAAAAGGCGACGAACGAAACTCCAACCAGAAACAAGGTGAGGAATGTCAGGTAGTCCCAGATATCCAGATCAAAACCAAGCACGGCTCAGGCCTCAGTTACCCTCATCGGTCTTCCAGTTTACCTTACTACTCTCGCTGGTAAGCGCCGAGCGATGGCGAGCCGCCCCGGTCCGCAATCACGGCTCGGCCCGGTTGGCCTTGGAAGAACCGAGCCAGACCAAAATCACTACTGCGCCCAGACCCACCAGCGTGACCGCAGCAACCCACGGATTGATGCGGCGGACGAATGCGACGACCTGATCCAGGTGGAGGTCGAGATAGTAGACGCCCAACCCCCAAAAGCAAACCCAGAGCGCCGCGCCGGCCAGATTGAAGAGGGTGAAACGGGTCCAGGGCATGGAAAGGATCCCGGCAGCAATGCCGTTGAGCTGGCGGGGGCCGTCGAAGAAGCGGCCGAACAGGATAAGCAATCCGCCGTAGCGCTCGAACTGGCCTTCTATCTTGCCTATGTGGCGCGGGTGGATACGCAGTCGGTGAAGCAGGCCGCGCCCGCCCCAACGCCCGATCATGTAGCCAAGGCTGTTACCCAGACAAGCGGCCAGGAAGGCAACCAGCAGAATCCAGCCGATCTGCAGCCGCGCATCTTGGGACGTCGATGCCGCCGAGCCGACCTCCAAGACGGTTTGTCCCGGCGCCGGAACGCCGAAACCCTCGGCTCCCACGGTTACAAAAACCGCGCCGTAGCCGTAGCGCTGAACCCAGGGCTCGACGCGTGCAACGTCCTGCTCGATGTCTCGAAGCAGTCGATGAACCCCGTCCCCTCGGTAGCCGGAGCTCTCCACCGACGGGGGCCCCGGCCCTACTCCTTCCGCCGGCAGCCTCTGCTCGGCGCTCGCAGCCGCGTTTGTCGCCACCAGCATCAGCAGCACCAGACCGACCCAAAACTGTGCCAGCGGGAGCCTCGAACAGGGCTTCGCTTTCCCTTGCTCAGAGGTCCGCGGGGACATAGGCATAAGCCTTGGGTACATCCATGCCTACGATCTGAAACGCCTGGCTGCTGAAGTAGCTTCCCAGGTCCACGGTCTGTCCCGCAGCGTAGGTTCCGACCTTGACCTGGTTCGCGGTGACCACATAGCTTCCGCTGCCCGTCGGGATCTTCAGAAACACCCGGCAGGGATTGGATTCGCATGTTCCGGTGTCTCCGGGCGCAAGGGTGAGTTGGTCGAAACCGGTTTCGTGACTTCCCGTCGTAGTACAAGCCGCAAGCAGGCCAAGCGCCCCGATGAGCGGCACCATTGTCAAACGGAGTCCGGCAAACCTTGTCGAGCTGTAATCGGTGCGAAGCGTCATATCTTGCCTCCCTCTGCGTCGTTGGGGTTGGCTCGGAACATAAGTTTGGAACTGCCCGCAGCCGGCGACCTGGCTGCGGGCAAACGAGAGATTCCCTCAGCGCCAGACGGCCCGCCTCCACGCGCGCCGGCGAACACCCGCGAACGACAAGGGGGTTAGCGGCATGCCGATGATATCGATGAAGAGCGACGCCAACCCGGCTTGCGCCGGGATCGCGCCCTCCAGCACCTTGACCCGATAGCTGAGATCCTCCCCGGAGAGGACGGGGTCCTGCAGCTCCACCACCGCGTCGGCCAGGGTCTCGTCCTCCAGAAACGACAGGGTGGCATTGGGCGGATCCTTGAGGAAGCTGTCCTTGCCCTCGCTCCAGAAAGGCACGAACCGGGCGGTGGGCATATGCCCGGCAATGCGCTCCGGGCGGTCCGAGAACATCACCGTAACTGGGTTGATCCCGTTGAGGGTGAGCTTGCCTTCCGCATAGGCGATGCCTCGGGCGTTTTGCACGAACAGGAAATCGGCCATCTTGGGACTCTTCTGTTCCGCCGCCGCCCGGGCGGTCTTGAAGGTCAGGGACAAGGGTGCCAGTAGGGCAGCTGCGGTGAGCAGCTCGCGTCGTGTAGTCATACTGTTTCTCCGAAGGTCGTCGAGGTGAGTGTTGATGCCGAAAACGAAAAAAATCTTACTTTGGACATTGAACCGGTCGTCAGCCCTCGGTTTCCTCCACCTCGGTGAGCGCGTCGCGAAGCGCTCGTAAGATCAACGCCCGAGCCTCTTTTTCATCCACCTCCGGCACTTCCCACTCCATGATGCGATGATATTTTTTCAGCATGTGCCGAAGGTCATGAACGATCTCGCGGTGGTAACGAGCAATCTCGATCTTCTCGATGTCAGTCATTTCAGTGTTCCTCTATTGCAATAACAGATCGGCGCGGCCCCGACAGTTCTCACCATCCGTTCCAAGCGGCAGCCCTGCAAGCGCGCGGGCCTTCGCGTCTCACGCGGCGGCGGGCACTTTTCTCCCCGCCTTGCGCGCGGCAAGGGCGACGAAGACGTAGGACCATCCGTTCAAGATCAGCTCGACGGCCACGAAGAGACCGATGACCCACAGCCCCGACACCGGCCATTGGAGTACGATCATTCCGCCGAGCAGAATGGACACGATCCCGGAGAGCAGCGGCCAATACCACCCGGTCGCGGCCTTCCGATGCTGGATGCCCATGGTGATGCGGATCACCCCGGCGGCCATCAGGATACCTGCCAGTACCAGAGTGAACACGCCGGACGCGAGCACGGGGTCGATAATGATCAGGATGCCGGCCGCGACATAGAGCAGCGCAATAAGCACGTGCCCCAGCACGCTCTTCCACCCCTTGCAGGAAAAGGCCTGGATCAGTTGCAGCACGCCTCCGCCGAGGATGAGCGCCCCGAAGAGCAGGACGGTCGCGAGCGTCAGGGCGAAGGTTAAATACAGCCCGATCGTGCCGAGCACGATGGACAGAATCCCCAGCGCGAGAAGCCAGCCCCAGTTCTTCTTCAATGCGCCGAAGACGGCGGCCACAGCGTTCTCATCGTTTGCCGACATGGGATTCTCCTCTTTTCGTTTCCATGGGATTGCGTTACGGCTGCTACAGCTTCTTCATCAGATCACGCCACTGCGTTTCGACCTTCTGCCCTCTGCGTGGGCACGAGGGTCCTTGTCCGCCGCTTAGGCAACCCCGACCGCGAGGATTGCAGCAAGGGTTGCAGCGACCGCAGCGCGTGGGGTCGGAAACCTGGCGAATCGGGTCTTGGCTGGGTCAAATTGCATGAAGTTTCTCCTTTTCGGATTAATAAAATTCAAGGTGTGCCCGTCGCTGTCCGGTCGAGCCTTATTCTCATCGCTGCCAAGCTCGACTGGTTAATTCTCGACTTATTCGTCTTCCGTGAAGTAGAGCCGAACGAACCGGTCGACCACGGTTTTCGAATCACTTTGCGCTTGGCATGACGCGGCCAGCAGCGAAAGAACGGCGAAAGCATAGGCTCTTGATTGCACGAGCTTCACAGGACTGTACCTCCAGAATATTCTCCAGCTTTGTCAAGATTAAGTCTCAATTCTACAACGCGGCGCGACATGCAGCCTGCGTCGCGTCGAAGCAACTGCCGAAGCGCGATATCCGGCCTTAACCACCGTAGCGGAGAGGACAGGAGGATAGTTGAGTTTCATCCGTACTGCTTTCCCTATCGCAAGGACAATCGAGAATGGTCGGCAGCAGGCCCGCCAGGGCCTTGATAGTGATCTGGCCCGCAACCATGCTTCTGTACCAGTTCACCATGCGGCAGTTGAACCACAGCAGTCTGACCTGTCGTTGTTCCGGCGCACCTTTCACGATTGTCAGCCGTCGGTTTCCGCCTCGGAACGCACGGCCCAGCCGCGGCGGCGGATCTTTGTCCGACCCACCCCGCGGCCATGCCCGCCTGCGGGGATCAGCTCGTATGGATCCCGGTCGGTGAATGTCGCTTCAGGATCTCCTCGATCTCGGCCTCGGCCGTGTTCGGACCCATCACCTGAACCTGCTTCTTCTCCTGGTCGACCCGGATCTTCTCTTGCGGAACCCCTGTTGAGATCAGGTCATCGCGCACATTTGAAAGGGTGTCTGCCGATGCGTAAACCGCGGTGATGATTTCTGCCATCTTTTTCGATCTCCTCTGTGGCGGGTAAAAAGGATCTGCAAAAAACTCGCTGGGCGCAAAAGGGCTCCGCTTGATGTCCACCGGCGGAAACCAGGACCCAATGCCCCCTGCAGCACTTCGGTGGCGACATCCCTGTCCACCACCGGAACAGCGGTCAGTCTCTCCCTTTGGCGCCCATCGCCGCGATCTGCTTCATCTGCTCCTCGGTCATCTCCGGGGGGCCCGGCTTGAAGGTGATCTTACGGA
>JAJDOL010000102.1 GCA_022340195.1 Chromatiaceae bacterium | reverse complement strand
TGATTGGGCCGCGGCGTTGCATCTCCGGATTCCAGCGCCTAAACGCCTCGTCACCAAGGATTGCCGAAGCATTTTTCATTGCACGGTCAAATGCCGTTCGAAGCTTGCTCAGCTCCGAATCACTCAACTTGGCCGCATCTTCCGAGCGACCGTCGATGCGCCGAGTGAATTCGACCAGATAGGCATCGAGATTCTCGTACTTACGGTATTCGCTCGCGGAGAAATCTCGGAACGCACAGAAGCGCAGCGCGAGCTCCCGGTCGGTCATGCGTTTGCTGTCGCGGACGTCGGGAGAGGATGAATTCGAGGCTCGGCGGTAAAAATAGAATTGGGTGGCTTCGTCGAAAGACGCGAGTTGAGCCAGGTCATGGAGAAATCCCCGCGACCGATCCTTGCTCATCGCATGCCGGATCTCTTGCGCGGACAGCGGTGGTTCTCCCAAGGTGTTCACCCGCCCGAAGATCTCATACTTGATCTCGTCGGGAGTCTGCGGCTCGATCACGTGCACCACGATCTGTGTGGAGCGAATTCGCCGTTGCAGCACTGGCTCCAGATCCTGGAATCTGTACCCGTCCAGCTCCCGAAGGTATTCCAGATCGGCCTTGTCCAACGTGTGCTCGCCTGCCATAAAAAGACGAACGGCTGTGAGACGCTGCACGCCGTCTACGACCTGATAGGTCCCGTCTCGATCCTGATTGAAATAACAGGCCGGAAGCGGGATGCCGAGCAGGATTGCTTCCAACAGACGGGTGCGTTCCCGCTGCTTCCAGACGAAATCCCGCTGGAAATCGGGTGCGAGATCGATCCAGTTCTCGCCGATTTGGTCCACCACCTCGCGCAGCGTGAAGTTCTTCGTAGTGATGCGTATCTTCTTCGGGTCCCAGGGTTTGATGGGCACAGAGTCCGAGCGCGTGTCCTCCGCGTCTAAATCGTCCGCAGAGTTTGGAAAGTCGAGAATCGGATCTTGCGCTGACATTTTGGGACCTGCTGTCGGCATCGCTAACTGATGCTGCATGTTGCCCTGGGTCTTGAGCAGGTTACAAGGAGACAATCACGCGAGATGGCCCGCAACACCCAACACCGCCTGGCGATAGGGTCGCACGCCCGCATCTCGCAAAGGTGCGTCGGATGATCCTTGTCAAGCCGCTAAGTTTCGCAGACATGGGCGCAGAATGCATTGCTCGAACTGTCTAGCGTAGTGCGCCGGCGCGACAGTCCGCTTTTAATCACTTCCCGGCCGGTAGCTTGACAGACGCCGATGTCTCAAATTGGCCGACGGCGGAAGTTCCGACGTGCGCCGCCTTCCAAGCTTCATCAGTCCTCGCTCATACACCAGAATCGAGCATAGCTCTGAGACCAGACGAGTCATCCCGATCGGCCGCAATGGCTCCACAGAACGGGCGGTGCAAATGCACCGCCCAACACCGAACGAGGCTGTTAAATCACGGCTGTGGCTCGATCTCGCCCGGCCGCCAGGTCTTGTTGATCCAGGGTTCGAGCGGCCCGTACATCCGCAGGATGGTGAACCAACTCTTCCCGGGCAAGGTCTGGAGCCAGTTGCCTTCCTTGCCGGCGGGCGCCTCCGGCGCGAAGTAGACGTCGTAGGAGCCGTCGGCGTTCTGCTCCATCCCCTTGGTCTCGCTGCCAACCGTTGGGAATAGTTGGCTGGTTTGCAGTTGTGTGCGGGTCTGGGTGTCGTAAAGCGTGACGGCCCAGAAGTTGTTCACGGGGACGTTAGGCGGCAAGTGCAGCTTGTAGGTCTTCGAACCGTCAAACGGCTGATTGTTGCTGTCCAGCATACCCAATGCGTAATCGGAACCCGCTCCCGGATGCGTCACTGCCATCGCAGGCGTCACACCACCGGCGTTGTAGTAGAACAGCACTCTCGCATCGAGATTCATCGAGCCGTCCGCTTCGAACGAGGTGTTCTTGTTCGCAAAGCCCATCATCCAGTTGCTGTTCGAATCGGGGTAGATCTTCACCCCGGAAATGCGTGGATCGTAAGTGATGGAACGCCCGGCGGCATTCCCAAGCGTCGCCGCCTCGGTCAATAACTTTTTCATCCTGGCGTCGGGATTGAATGGCTTTCCTTTGACGATGCCAATAGAGGCCATGTAACCGCGAACCTCGGGGCCAACCGCATCAATCGGTTCCTCCTGAACGATGGTGTTCAAGATTTCGAAGTATTCCAACGTGCTCGGAAAGATGGTGCTGAAGGATCTGCCGGACATGTTGATGAACTGAGTCGGCGCCGGATTGGCGGCATCCTTGAGTGGATAGACCCGCAGCCCGGATTTGAAGTTTTCGACCGCCGCCTCCAGGCCATCCTTGATCGAACCGCGTAGAAAGAGGAAGTTCTTGTTGGTTTTGGGCTTCAGCAGGAAGTACCCGTCCGGAACCTCACCCTGATAGCCCGGAGGCAGGACCAGGTATTTGCCGCCCCTGCCTTTGTCCGGCCCGGTGACCCCCATATTGCCGACAAAGCGCTGCCAGGCATCGTCGAGAAAGCCCAGCATGCCGGGCGGGATTGCGATGACCGTCGGGCCATCGTTGGCCAGATCCGTGGGGGCATAGGCGTACATCGTCGACGTATTAGAGGTGATGACCGGCGTTCGGGAATCCATCAGTTGTTCCCAAATGGCGATCTTGTTAGGTGCATCGGCGCCTTGCTGGGCCATCCCGAGAAGCACGCTGTAAATCGATACAGCGCCGACGTTGTCGAGATAAACTCCAAGCGCACGTGAGCGGTCCAGATAGTCATAAACCAGGTCGTTGGTATTGCCTATCGGTACGCCATCAAAGAATTTCAGTTCACCGGCAGCCGTCTGGACTTTGTCCGGAATCGACGCCTCCTTCGTTTTCATGGCTTCCCTGGTACTGTCTGTCTGTGTATCAGCATCGCCGATGGCCAGCTTATCGCCAACCTTGATCTCGTTCGACGGCAGCTTGTTCTGTGCCTTCAGCGCTTCCACGGGGATTTCAAAGCGCTCGCTAATCGCGATCAGATCATCGCCCTCGACCACGACGTAGGTGGCCGTTACGGTGTCGTACTGGCCCTGGGCGTGATGACGTGGCCCTTTATCGGCCGCTTGGGCGCTGCCGATCACGAGACAGCTCGTCAGCGTCAGGACCGAAACGACGGTCTCGAGCCCTGTGTTGAAGGGCGTCTTCAGGGATGGGGCTTTTTTGAGTTGCATTCGCACAACCTTCCTCATTTCGCTGGGTCACTGGGGTTTGAACCGAGTAAAGGGGCCTGGCTGCCGCGAGGCCCCTTTGCTCATGGCTGGCGTTTCGTCAAAGACCCGTCTCGCTTCATTTGACGCGTTCGATCTCGCTCGGCCGCCAGGACTTGTCGAAGAAGGCCGGCAGCGGACTGTAGAGACGCAGGATGGTGAACCAGCCTTTCTTCGGGTCGGTCTGGATCCAGTTGCCGCGGGTGACGCCTTTCGGCTGTTCCGGCCCAAAATAGACCGTGGTCGAGCCGTCCTCGGCCGCTTCGGCGGCGGGGGTCGGGTAGCTCTGACTTCCGGCGCGCGGATATTTCTGCGGTGTCAGCAACATGGACCGGGTCTGATTGTCGTAGACCGTGAAGGACCAGAATGCCGCCGCCGGGATGCCCTTGGGCAGCGTCACCTTGTAGGTCCTGGCACCGTCGAATGGCTTGCCGTCACTGTCGAGGAAGCCCATCAGGTATTGCGAGCCGACACCGGGGATACGCATGATCATGCCCGGGCTGTCGAGGGTATAGGCGTAGTAGAAGGCCGTGCGCGAATCGAGCGTGCGCGCCCCGGTCGGCGGGAAGGGCTTGAACATGCCGTCCTCGAACAGCGGCGGGGGAGTTTCGAAGAGGGCGCCGCCCTCCCACAGCATACTGCCCCAGTGCGAGCCCTCGTAATAAGCCCATTCCGGGTGCTTATCGGCGAATTGCCATTGCAGCGCCCGGCCGGTTGCCTGCCCTACGGCGGAGGCATCGGTCAGGATTTTCTTCATCCGCTCGTCGGGCTTGAACGCCTTGCCATGCACGATGCCGATGGCCGCAAGCTGGCCTGCGAGCTCCACGTCATAGCTGGTGGCCGGCTCGTTCTGGACATTCTCGTTGATCATCTCGAAGAAGCCATAATCGCTTGGCGGGATGGTGTTGAACGACATCCCGCTGGCGTCGATGAACTTCATCTCGGGGATCTTCGGCTCGCCTGCCAGCCTGACCTTTCCTTCCAGTGCCTCGGCGATGGGCGTTCCGAAGCTTCCGGCCGCATAGGGATAGATCTTCAGGTTCTGCTTGATATTGTCGACCGCGGGCTTCGGGTCCTTGCCATCCCTGATGAAGGCCCGCAGGGCGTAGAGGATCGTATTGGTCTTGGCATGAGCCACGAAATAGCCGTCCTCGGGCAACGGACCCTCATAGCCCGGGCCGACGATCAGGTACTTGCCGCCCAGACCGCGATCCGGCCCCGGCTTGCCCATGTCGATCACCCAGGAAAACCACATGTCGTTGATCGCGCCGAGCCCGTCAGAGGGCTGATCGATCACGACCGGTCCCTTGGATAGGTCGATCCAGCCAAGGTAATAGACGGTATCGGCGTTTGCGGTCAGGAACAGCGAATTCGCATCCATCAGCTGTTCGAAGATGACGATGTCGCCACTGCCGGCGCCGACGCTCTCCATGCCCTTCTTGATCGCCAGCGCGGAGGCGCCGCGAAAGCTGTTGTTGTAGACGTTGAGCGCGCGGGTGAAGTCCAGGGTGTCATAGACCTTCTGCGCCGTATCCGCACTCGGCACGCCGTCGCTGAGCTCCAGCTTGCCGATACGGGTCTCGATCGAATCCGGCGCAGAGAGGGATTGGAGCGTTGCCTCGCTGACCCCTGAGCTGACCGCCGTGGCACCGCCGGTGGCGAGCACCAGCTTGTCACCCACCTTGATCTCGTTGGACGCCAGCTTGTTCTGGGCCTTGAGCGTCTCCAGCGGGATCTCGAAGCGCTCGCCGATCGCGATCAGGTCGTCGCCCTCGACCACCACATAGGTGGCGGTCACGCTGTCGTACTGGCCTTGGGCATGGTGACTGACCCCCTTGTCCGCGGCCGGAACGCTGCCGGCGGCGAGAAAGGCTGCGATGGCAAAGGCCGCGCCGACCACTTTGAGTCCCTTGCTGCGGGGCTTGGTCGGCCATTTCGATCCATTGGGTTGCATTCGTGCCGTCTCCTCTCAATGAGTTGGATGGTTGCGTCGCGACCTAATCCGATCCTGGACTTCCGCGTGACCACTCCCCGGTCGCGCTCTGCTGGAACCTCGGTACCGCGTGCCACGATCCCAGCGGCTGGCATTGTTGTCGATCGCGCGATGGAGTTCTACCCCAGTGTCCTTGGGCCATCGCCATCAGCTCCCCTTGTTCGGCTCTGGCTTCGGCATGACCTGAAGCAGGTAGAAACCCTTCCCGACCGCGGACGGGAAATAGATCCGCCCGCCGAAGCCAGGCGGGGTGAGCCCGCTGATGGATAGCGGCTCGAAGAAATCCGACGCGGCGATGATCTTACCGGTTGCGGTATCGCGCCAGGTGAGCTGCTCCTCGTAGTTGGCGGTGAACAGCGCCGCCTTCGCCGGCTCCTTCTCGACGTTCCGCTTCATGTTGTTCAACAGCAGCACGTGCTTGTCCGGTCGCCCGATCAGGGGCGTTCTGAATCACGATGGCCCAGGCTCAATTGCGGCTGTCTTAGCTAGCGGGAGCGGTCGTCGTTGTCCGGCCTGCGGCCAGAAGTTTCTCCGGTGCGAATGTCGGCTGTCCACGCGACTGCGGACCCCGACCAGCGAAGCACCAACGTAGGTTACTGGCCGGCGACCGTCCATCAGCGCGCTGGATCTCGCCCATATTCCAAATCATCCCTTGGTCGAAAGAAGAACCGCTCATTCCCACGTTGCTCCCACGGTCCGGCGTGGAATCAAGTCCTGACGCTCCGGCGTTGCGAGCACCAGAACACCAAGCGATTTCGGACATGGCAAGCGCCTCCGGCCGCTGGAGCGGCAATAGGTGCGTTCCCACGCCGGAGCGTGGGAACGAGAAAACGGCTCATTGCGGGTCTCTCGGCCGGAAGAACAGGGCCGCTATCTTCTCGCGCCCAAACACCCGACCGAGCTCCTTCACGGCGAAGAAGGGGATCAGCGCGATGAGCACCACCAAGTTATCGGCAAGGATGAGGTGGAATCCCTTCTCGGCAAACTCGGCCAAGCCACCCGCGATCCCCTCGCCAGCCACGAGACCCTTGATCGCATACTCGATGACCTCGAAGACCGCAACAAAGATCGTGAAGACAACCGTCTTGTAGAGGGTTGGGTAGATCAGCGGCTTGTCCTCGAGACCACGCCCGAGGCGAAGGATCCCGCCGATCATGACCACTTTGCCGAGGATCAGCGCCTCGATCAAGGCGAACCAATAGTTGGTGTAGGTGATGTCATGAGCCGCAAGCACGAGCCTTTGATGCACTGTAAATGCGGCGAGCACAAGCGCCAGGTAGACGACATTGACCCCATACTCGATCAGCTCGTGGCGGACCCCTAGTATCCAATCGCCGATCTTCTTGTCAGCCTGGTCCATCGTATTCAACCCGGAATGGAATCTTTCGTCCGGCCTTACACCGAGCGCAAGGATGATGATGTCAGCCGGATCGATCTTACCCGATCGGGTCTCAACCTCAAGCGCGCCTCCTTCTAGCAGTGCATGAGGACCTCGGCCTGCTCATCCAGCCGTCGCAGACAAGCAGGAATCGCGCATGAAGAAGCGTGGCCTGCGGCGCCCCGCATCCGAAACTTCGTGGTGTCTCCGACATTTCGGAGTCATCTTTCGGAGTTGTTCGCGTATGTAGGCCGATACGACCCGCCAAGCGATTGATTCGCTTCAAAGGCTCGACGGCAGGCCCCGCTTGTCGTGGGTGGCAAGCTCTTTGCGTCTATGAAAGCAGTTCTA
The DNA here is from genome assembly GCA_022340195.1 of Chromatiaceae bacterium. GTDB lineage: Bacteria > Pseudomonadota > Gammaproteobacteria > Chromatiales > Chromatiaceae > Thiosymbion. The sequence continues at coordinate 8,412 of JAJDOL010000102.1, read as the reverse complement.
ACTGCGTGCCCACCCTGCCGATGGTTCTCTTCTCGCTCAGCGTCGTCGTGGCGACCTCTCGACGTACTGATTTTCTGAAGAGCCTAAATGCGCTCCTCGAGCCGACGCGAGTAGTGCCGGGGTGCAACGATTGCCGTCTGTACGCAGATTTCGAGGATCCGAACGCCTTTACGCTGGTGGAGGAATGGGCATCTCAGGCGCAGCTGGACCGGTATCTGGCTTCGGACGCCTGTAAGGTGCTCGTTGGCGGAATCGAGATGTCCGCCGAGCCACCCACAATTCGATTCGACACCGTGACACAACGCGCAGGGATCGAGGTCATCGAGGCGGCACGGCGTGCGCAGGGGCTCTTATGAACATCCGCCTGCCCCAGGAGCAGCAAAGCGTGCTGGCGCTTGGCGTCTGCACGCGCAATCTCGGTGCGGCATTCGCGCCGCTTTACTCGGTTGCGACCATTGACGAGCGCGCCATCGTGACGGTCGCCCTCGGCGTACCATTGCAGACGATTTGCGCAGAGCCGACTTCTCTTTCGTTTGGACATAGGAGGGAAAATAGATGAAAGTCATTATCATTGGCGGTGTTGCCGGAGGAGCCTCTTGTGCTGCCCGCCTGAGGCGCCTGGACGAGGCCGCGGAGATCATCATGGTCGAGCGCGGGCCCTATGTCTCCTACGCAAACTGCGGGCTGCCCTATCACGTCGGCGGGGTGATTCCAGAAGAAGCGCAACTGCTGGTGGCGAGCGAAGCCGTTTTCAGAGAGCAATTCGCCGTCGATGCCCGAACGAGCTGCGAAGCGATCGCGATCTCGCCGCAAAGAAAGATCCTGGACCTGAAGAATCTCAAGACCGGCAAAATCACCACCGAGTCCTATGACAAGCTGGTGCTGTCGCCCGGCGCACCCTCCATCCGGCCAGAGTTGCCCGGAATCGATCTCCCGGGTATTTTCCACGTGCGAACGGTTCCGGACGCGCGGCAGATCCGCGAGTGGCTGGAAAAGGGCACCCAGTTCCTCTCCGGGATGGACCGGTACTCGGGTTTCCAGACGATCCGTCCGAAAACGCGCGCCGTCGTCGTGGGGGGTGGCTTCATCGGGCTCGAGATGGCGGAGAACCTCGTACATCGCGACTTCGAGGTAACGCTGATCGAGCGCGGCGACCAAGTGCTCAATCCGATCGACCCCGAGATGGCCCACATCGTAGAGGGCTACCTGGAGCGGCACGGTGTCCGCGTGGAGCTGGAAGACGAGGTAGCCGAATTCAAACAGACGGAATCGGGCGCCATTGACATCGTCACCCGATCCGGCAGCACCTACCCCGCCGACATCGTCGTTCTCGGCCTCGGAGTGCGCCCGGACACCGCCCTGGCCAAGATGGCCGGGCTCGAGATCGGCGAGCGCGGCGGAATCCGCGTCGACGACCGTATGCGCACGAGCGAGCCGGACATCTTCGCGGTTGGCGATGCCGTCGAAGTCAAGGATTTCGTGACCGGCCAGTGGAGTCTCGTGGCGCTCGCCGGTCCGGCGAACCGGCAGGGCCGGATCGCCGCCGATGTGATCGCGGGCCGCGATTCCCGCTTCCGCGGCACGCAGGGCACCGCCATCATCGGTCTGTTCGGCGGGACGGCGGCATGGACGGGGGCCGGCGAAAAGGCGCTTGCACGCATGGGCGATCAGGATTTCGAGAAGATCTATCTGTACCCGAATTCCCACGCCGGCTATTACCCAGGCGCCAAACCGATCGCGATGAAGGTCCTTTTCCGCAAATCCGACGGGCGCCTTCTGGGGGCGCAGGCCCTGGGTGAAGATGGCGTGGACAAGCGCATCAGTGCGCTGGCTGCGCTGATCCAGATGGGCGCGACGGTTTACGATCTCGAGGAATCCGAGCTGTGCTACGCACCCCAGTTCGGTAGCGCCAAGGATCCGGTCAATTTCGCGGGAATGGTTGCGGCCGACGTGCTGCGCGGCGACATGCCGATCAGTCACTGGACCTCCATGGAAGGCGGCGTCCTGCTCGACGTGCGCGAGCCCATCGAGCTCGCCGTGGAGCAGGTTCCGGGCGTCCTCAACATCCCACTGGGGCAGCTGAGGGCCAGACTGGACGAGCTTCCCCGAGACCAGGAAATCCACGTGATCTGCCGCTCCGGACAGCGTGCCTACTATGCGACGCGCCTGCTCATGCAAGCCGGCTTCAAGGTCCGAAACGTCTCCGGCGGTATGCTCTCGCGTACCCAGGCGTCGTTTTTCTTGCAGGACGAGATCGGAATGGAGAGACAGCCGTGAGTGCCTTCAGCAATATCCCATTCGACGAGATCGAGATCGGTCAGTCCTTGAGCGTCTCGCGCACCATATCGCGCACCGACGTCGAGGCCCTGACCTTCGTCTCGGGCGACATCGACGAGTCCCAGGTGGAGCCGACAGGGGGTACCGAGTCCCTGCCTGCGGCCGAATCCGTGGCCGCGGAGGCCTTCTTCTCCTACCTCCTGAACCGCCGCCTTCCCGGGCCCGGAACGACCATTCTCGCGCACGACCTCAGCTTCCAGGGACGCATAGTGCTCGGCGATACGATGACGGCAACGGTCACGGCGCGGGAGAAGCGTCCCGAGGGCAGTGTCATCGTCTTCGACTGCAGCTGCACCAACCAGGCGGGCGAGACGATTGCCACGGGCACGGCCACCGTGGCCGCCCCGACCCGGTCGATCGATTACAGCGACATTGCCACGCCCGAGGTCATCTTCCGGCGCAGCGACCTGCTCGGGCGCTTGATCAAGGCCTGCGAGGCGTTGCCCCCAGTCCCCTGCGCGGTGGTTTATCCCTGCGATCAGGACTCCCTGCTGGGTCCCCTCGAGGCGGCCCGGCGCGGCCTGATCGAACCTTTCCTGGTTGGTCCCGCAGGGCGCATCCGGGAGGCGGCTGGGGCCGCGGGGGCCGACCTGTCGCTGTACAGCCTCGTCGATGCCGAGGACGGCCCTGCCGCGGCCGAGAAGGCGGTCGCCATGGCGCGGGCCGGCGAGGTCCAGGCCCTGATGAAGGGGAGCCTGCACACCGACGAGCTGATGGGCGCCGTGGTGTCCGGGGCGACGGGTCTGCGCACCGCCCGGCGCATCAGCCATGCCTTCATCATGGACGTTCCGACCTACCCGCGCCTCTTGTTCATCACCGATGCCGCCATCAACGTCGCGCCGGGACTCAAGGAGAAGGCGGACATCGTCCAAAACGCCATCGAGCTAGCCCGGGTCCTTGGTGTCGAGTGCCCGAAGGTCGCGATCCTGGCCGCGGTGGAGACCGTCAACCCGGACATGCCGGCCACCTTGGATGCCGCCGCCCTCTGCAAGATGGCCGACCGCAAGCAGATCACCGGCGCCATCCTGGATGGACCGCTCGCCTTCGACAATGCGATCGACGAGCAGGCGGCGAAGACCAAGAAGATCGACTCGCCGGTAGCGGGTCGGGCGGATATCCTGCTCGTCCCGGACCTGGAGGCGGGTAACATGGTGGCCAAGCAGCTCCAATACCTGGCCGGCGCCGACGCCGCCGCCCTGGTGCTGGGCACGCGCGTGCCGATCGTGCTCACGAGCCGCGCCGACAGCGTGCGTACCCGGCTGGCCTCGATCGCGGTAATGGCATTGGTGGCCGACGCCCGGCGCCGCGCGGGACTTCCCGCCGTCACTCGATAAGGAGGCAGGCATGGCGGATGCAATCGTCGTATTGAACGCGGGCTCGTCGAGCATCAAGTTCTCCTTGTTCGCCCTGGGCGACGGCGGGCTCGAGCCCGAGCTGCGGGGGCAGATCGAGGGAATCTACAGCGCGCCGCGCTTCGTTGCGAAGGACCAGCAGGGAGAGGTCGTCGGCGAGAAGACCTGGCCGCAGGGCACCTCTCTAGGGCACGAGGGTGCCCTGGAGCATTTGATCGCCTATCTGCGCGGAGAGGTGGCGCAGCACCGCCTCATCGGCGTTGGGCACAGGGTCGTTCACGGCGGACTGACCTTTGCGGACCCGGTCCGCCTCGACGCTGCCGTGCTGGCGGCGCTCGAAGGATTTGTCCCCTTGATGCCGCTGCATCAGCCGCACAACCTGGCCCCGATCCGCCTGCTGCTGGAGCGTGCGCCCGAGCTGCCCCAGGTGGCCTGTTTCGACACCTCCTTCCATCGCTCCAATCCCGAGCTCGCCCAGATGTACGCCCTGCCCGCCGAGCTGCACGAGGCGGGCGTGCGCCGCTATGGCTTCCACGGCCTTTCCTACGAGTACATCGCCTCGGTGCTGCCGAGCTACGACAATGCCGCGGCGAGCGGCCGCACCATCGTCCTGCACCTGGGCAACGGCGCCAGCCTATGCGCCCTGCAGGGAGCCCGGGGCCTGGCAACCACCATGGGCTTTACCGCGCTGGAGGGGCTGCCCATGGGGACACGCTGCGGGAGCCTCGACCCCGGCGTCATCCTGTACTTGATGGACCAGCGTGGTATGGACGCGCGGGCGATCGAGAAGTTGCTCTACAGTGAATCCGGTCTGCTCGGCGTGTCGGGCGTCTCCAGCGACATGCGCACTCTCTTGGCGAGCGACGAGCCGGGGGCGCGGCTCGCTATCGGCCTGTTCCTGTACCGGATCGGCCGCGAGATGGGGTCGCTCGCCGCCGCGCTCGGCGGACTGGATGCCATCGTCTTTACCGGCGGGATCGGCGAGAACGCCGCACCGATCCGCGAGGGTGTGTGCCGCGGCGCCGGCTGGCTGGGCGTGAAATTGGACCTTGAGGCCAACCTCGGCGGCGGGCCGTGCATCAGCACCCGGGGTTCCCGGGTGCAGGCGTGGGTCATCCCCACCAACGAGGAGCTGATGATTGCCCGGCACACCAGGCGCCTGCTCTCAGTTGAGAACGCCACAGGAGAAAGTCCATGAGCAATTCGGCATCATCCCAGAAAGGTCCCGGCACCGTCAGCCTGGCCGACGAGGAGGGCGTCAAGCGGATCCTGATCGACACCGTCTTCAGCCTGTGGAAAACGGTCACCATTTCGTGCTTATGTCCGATGCCTACGTCGTGGTCCCCGGCGGCATCGGTACCGTGCTCGAGGCCATGCTGGTGTGGCAGCTGCTGCAGGTGCGCCACCTCCACGACACGCCGCTGATCTTCGTCGGCGACATGTGGAGTGAATTGGTCGTGTGGGCTCGGCGTCATATGCTGCGTCCCGGGTTCGAGCTGGTGAACGCCGAAGACATGGCTATCCCCCGCTGCGTCAAGACTGCCGACGAGGCCATCGCCATTCTCCAGGGACAGCACGCCCGCTGGCACGATCTGGTCGCCCGGCCGAGCGGCGAGGAAGAATGGAAAGACCAGATCTGAGCAGATCTGATCCCGCGAGGTGTGCAGGCACAACTCCGCGGGACACCGTAGATAGACTCCAACGCGCCGCAGGGCGCCTTAACAACATCGAGCAGGAGATTCGCAGATGACGGAGCCACTACACCCGGCGGCAGTGCATCACTTGCCCCCCTTCGTCACGGCGCCGGGAGAGACCGACGTGCTGTTCGTGGCGATGGCCATCTTCGTGCTGCTCGCTGTGATCGGCATCGGCATCTTCTACTTCAAGATCCATGCGTTGCCGGAGCAGATGGCGCATCGCGGCCAGAAGGTGCAGTTCGAGATCGTCTCGGTGCTGGCGCTGCTAGCGCTCTTCACCCACAACCACGCCTTCTGGATCGCCGCGCTTCTGCTGGCTTTCGTGCCCTTGCCGGACTTCACGACGCCGCTCAGATCCATCGCCCATTCGCTCGACCGGATGGCCGCAGGCCCGGAGCCGGCAGTTCCGGCGCCCTCGCCGGCATCGGAAGACCCCTTGCCCGCGGACGATCAGCCGACCGAGCAACAGGGGGCCTGAGCCATGTTGGAGCTGTTCCTCTGTTCCATGCTGACCATCCTGCCGGACTACCTCGTTCGCCGTTACCTGCAGGGTAAGCGAATCGGCCGTGAGATCACGCTGTTCACGGTCTGGTTCGAGCTGCGCTGGGGGATCACCCTCTGCCTGATCCTCACCTTGAGCCTGATCACGACGATCTTCTACTTTCACCCTTCGACCAAGGCCGCCACCTCGGTGTTTCGGACGGTGACCGTCATGCCGGAGACGAGCGGCCGGGTCGCGGAGACCTTCGTGGGCATCAACCAACGGGTGAAGGAAGGGCAGCCCTTGTTCCGGCTGGACAGCTCCGAGCAGGAGGCGGCGGCCGAAACGGCCCGCCGCAAAATCGCGGAGATCGAGGCCGCGATGGTCGTGGCAAAGTCCCAGCTTGCGGAAGAGGAGGGTCGCATCGTGCAGGCACGCGGGGCCCTCCAGCAGGCCAAGGACGAGCTCGAGGCCCGGGCGGGAGCGAACCTGCGCAGTCCCGGCTCGATCGCGGAGCGTGAGGTCGAACGGATGGCCGTGCAGGTCGAGTCCCAGCAGGGCGCTCTCGACTCGGCCCTGGCGAGCCGCGACGCCATCGTCTCGGAGATGGAGCTCCAGCTCCCGGCCCAAAAGGCGAGCGCCGAAGCGGCGCTTCATGAGGCCGAGGTAGACCTTAAGAAGACCTCGGTCGTGGCAGGGACCAATGGGGTCGTGCAACAGTTTGCGCTGCGGGAGGGCGATGTGGTCAACCCGATGCTCAGACCCGCCGGCATCCTGGTGCCCGAGCGCAAGGTCACGGGCCTCCTGGCCGGTTTCGGGCAGATCGAGGCGGGGGTGATGAAGGTGGGCATGATCGGAGAGGTGACCTGCATCGCCAAGCCCTGGGAGATCGTCCCGGTCGTCGTGACGGAGGTCCAGAACGTCATCGCCTCCGGCCAGGTGCGGCCGACCGACACCCTGGTCGATGTCCAGCAGTTTGCAAAACCCGGCACCATCACGGTCCTCATGGAGCCGCTCTACGAGGGCCAGCTCGACGACCTGCCCCAGGGCGGCAGCTGCATCGCCAACGCCTATACCAGCAACCACGAGGCGCTGCAGTCGGAGGATATCAGCACCCTGCGCCGGTTCGCGCTCCACGCCATCGATACGGTCGGCCTGGTGCACGCGATGATCCTGCGCATCCAGGCGCTGCTCCTGCCGATACAGACCCTGGTCTTCGGCGGGCATTGAAATGGCCGCCAGGGCGGTGTGGAGCGCCGCCCGGTCACCCGTTCACATCGACAAACGAGGATATCCGATGAATACGCCATCCCAAGATCAAGGCGTTATCCAGGCGCTGCTCGAACGACTCAACGAGTTTAGGCTACCGCGGCTGTTGAGGTTGAAAGAGAAGGTCGATGCCGGCGAGCCGCTGGCGGACGAGGACCTGGAATTCCTGCACGAGGTCGTCGAGGACGCCGATCGCGTCAAGCCCATCATCGATCGTCACCCGGAGTATCAGGACCTGATCGCGCGAGTCGTGCACCTGTACGGCGAAATCACGGCAAAGGCGCTGGAAAACGAGGGGTGAGAATTGCTCTTCTCAACGGTCTGTCAGGCCATTCCTTAGCCAGAAGACGTTTCCTGGCATTGCTTGCCGCCGCTGTCTCTCATTAGAGGATTCAACTATGAAGATGAATCCGGATTTTGTCGCCGAGGTGAAACAAGTAGCCGGGCCGACCGACACCCTGTTGCTCATGTGCCGCTCAGGCGACCGTAGTGCCAAGGCGGTCGACATGCTCGCGGCAGCCGGCTTCAAGAAGGTTTACACCGTCACTGACGGATTCGAAGGCGACAAGGTGAAGGATCCCGACAGCGTCTTTCACGGGAAGAGGATGAGGAACGGCTGGAAAAACTCGGCCCCCTGGGTCTATGACATTGATCCCGAGAAAATCATCCTTGAAGAATACGCATCCAAGCAGAAGCAATAGCAGGGGCCAATGGGCTGGGCTCGCACCAACCCAAGAAGCGATGACCACGATAAGAACGCTGCGCGGCGTGGCGCCCGCGCGCATATTCGGGCCTGTGGTGGCCGGGCAGGGGAGTGCCGAGGGCATGCAGCCGCTCATGCTCATCGAACTGGTGGTTCGCCGGCGCAGCGGTTGGGTCCTCATGAAGATCGAGAACCAGGACGACCTCTCGCCCAATCAGGGCGCATCGTCGGCCTCGGTATGCAGAATGGCACCAAGATGCGTGATTTATTGCTTTTCGTAAACAATTTGCATGTCATCGGTTACTTTGTCCGGCACGTCTTCGTGTTCCTGGGTCTGGTCCTGATGCTGTTTGCGCTCACGCTGGCCTGGGCGGAAGATTGGACCTTAGGGGCCGCCGCCTATTTCACCTTGATTACGGGACTGACCGTGGGCTATGGAGACATCACGCCTGTGACCCCCCTCGGCAAGATTGCCAGCGTCGCGTCGGCGATCGTCGGAATTGTCGCGACGGGTCTCTACGTCGCCATCGCAAGCAAGGCGGTCTCCACATCGATCCGGGGCCAACGCCTCAG
>JAJDOL010000091.1 GCA_022340195.1 Chromatiaceae bacterium | reverse complement strand
TCGGCCAATCTGGATGCCTCTCCGCGGTGCTCGGCATCCACCTCGAAGGCTCGGTGGACCGCGTCCAGCAGCAGTTGGTCGTTAAAGGGCTTCTCGATGAAGTCCACCGCACCGCTTTTCACCGCCCGCACCGCCATTTGGACGTCTCCGTGGCCGGTGATGATGATTATGGGTGGATGCAGGGGCTCCGCGCTCAGGCGTTGCTGCAGGTCTAATCCGCTCATCCCCTTCATGCGCACGTCCAGCACCAGGCAGCCTGATATCGCGGAATCGAAACCGTCCAGATATTCCTGCGCCGAGGAGTAGGATTTCGCCGCCAGGCCGACGGAGTCCATCAGCAGCTCGATGGCCTCGCGGACCTCTTGGTCGTCGTCGACGATGAAGACGGTGGGTTCGGTGCTCATTCGTGATGTCCTTCAGGGGCGAGGCTCAATGTGAAGCTGAAGGTTGCGCCCGCGCCCGGATGGGAGTCGACAGAAAGCTGTCCGCCGTGTACCTCGATGATTCCGCTGCTGATGGATAGCCCCAGCCCCATACCTTGGGACTTGGTCGTGACGAAGGGCTCGAATAGGTTGTCTGCGACCTCTTGAGACAGTCCGGGTCCGGTGTCTGCTACCTGGACCTGGATTCGCTCGGCATCGAGCTGGCGGGTGCGCAGGGTGAGGACCCGCTGCTGGAGCGGCGTGTCGGCCATGGCCTCGATGGCGTTGCGTCCCAGGTTCAGAAGGACTTGCTCGACTTGGATTCCCTGCGCCAGTATCCAGTCGTCGCTCGGCGACAGGTCCAGGACCAGCGACACACCGGCGCGCTGCGCGTCCGGTCGAAGCAATCCGACGACCCTATCCAGCATATCGCGCAGGCGAATCGGACGCAGCTCCGGCTCTTCCTTGCGCACGAACTGGCGTATGTGGTGGATGACCCGTCCGGCGCGCTCGGCTTGAGCTGCGATTTTTTCCATGACGTCGCTGCATTGTTCCTGCGAATTACGCCCCGTCTCGAGCATGCGCACACACGCCCGCGCGTTGGTGGAAATGGCCGTAAGGGGTTGGTTGAGCTCATGGGCGATTCCGGACGCCATCTCCCCCATGGTGCTGAGACGCGCCACATGGGCCAGCTCCAGCTGGTGGGTGCGGATCTTCTCCGCAGCCAGCTTGCGCTCGGTAACGTCACGGAAGACGACGACGCTACCGACGGTTCGGCCCTGCTCGTCGCGGACGGGTGTAGAGCTGTATTCGACCGGGAAGCTGGTGCCATCCTTGCGCCAAAAAACGTCGTCGTCGATGAAGCGGGGACGGTTGTCGTTGAAGGTGGCGTAAACCGGGCACTCGAGGGCCGGATGGGGACTGCCGTCGGCGTAGGTGTGATGCAGCAGCTGGTGCTGGTTCCGGCCGATGAGCTCGTCCGCCTTCCAGCCGGTGATGCGCTCCATCGGCGCATTGACGAAGGTGGTCATTCCGTCGAGGTCGACGCCGCAGATGCCGTCGGCGACGGAGTTGAGCAGCAGCTCCTGGCGTTGCTCCAGGCGTGTCTTCGCCCGTGACAGGCGCTTGTTCAGTCGCATTACCCAGGTCGTGAGAACCGCCATCACCACCAGAGTAAGGACCCCGAGCATCAGCCCGATCCAGTAACGCTGGCTAGCCTCGACCAGCGTGAAACGGCCGAGCTGGTCATAGGGTGGCAGTCGCAGCTTCTCGAGCAGCACGTGGACGGGCTGGTAATCGAGCGGGATGGTCCAGCCGGCGTACTGACCTGCCCGGGCGGCGGCGTGGTCGTCGGGCATCTGCAGCAGGGCGATTGCTACGCGCTGCGCCAGATCGTTCGATGTATGCCGTACCTTGCTGAAGGGCCATTCCGGGTACAGCGGTGTGCTGCGCAGAAAGGGGAAATCCGGATCGTTTTGCTGGTTGAGGATACGAAAGTCGGTGAGCTCCACCGTTCCGGCGGCGGCCATGCGCTCGAGGATGTCGGTGCGAACCGTGCCGGCGTCGACCTCTGCACGCTTTACGGCCAGCACAACGGCGTCGTGAATGCCCTCGAAACGAAGGCTCGATAGATCCCGATAGGGGTCGACGCCCGCAGCGTCGAGCACGCCCCATGCCATTTCGAATCCGCCGAGTGAGGTACGATCCACCGCCGCGAAAGCGTGTCCGTGCAGATCTTCCAGGGTATGGATTTCCGGGTGATCGGCCCGGGTGAAAACGACGCCGCCGAAGACGTTCAGCCGCCGATCGCCCCGCCGGTTCCTCATGGTGGCGATGCGCGAGACTCTGTGTCGCACCTCCAGGTTGACATAGATGCCCGGGTTCACCAGCACGAAGTCGATGTCGCCACGGGCGACTGCCGGATCGACTTCGGCAAAGTCCAGGGGACGGATGCGAAACCGGAAGTCCGGAAGGGCGGCAGAGAGGTAGTCGGCGGTAGGGGTCCACTTGCGCACGGTCGCCGCGTCGCCGCGGTGACTGAGCACACCGATGGGGATGTCCTCCGGCGTGTCGGCCCGGGCCGTTTCCACCAGGATACCCAGAAGCAACAGAAGCCAAGCGGAAGCTGCGCGCGTCATCGGCTCAGGCTAAGCAATCGCGCGGTGCTGTGCAAGGAACGTACTCCTGCGGCATGTCCGAAAATCGTTTGTGACGGGCACGCGCGTATCCTGGTGAAAACCCCAAGATGGGGGATTGTTTCCTGGAATGGTCGCGAGCAACCCGTCGAAGCATACTAGTACCCTGTTGAACCTTATTTTGCATGATCAGAGCCCCCAAAACGCGCCAAGGCAAGGCACAGCCCGCAGGGAATAGCAGGCTCTATTTCCAAGGGCTGTAACCAGTTGCACAGGAGCCAAGTCCAATGACCATCTCGCGACGTGAATTCCTCAAGCTCATCGGATATGCCGGCGCCGCGGGCATGCTGCCGTCGTCGGTGTTCGCCGCCATGCGCAAGCCGTCGGATCTCTATGAGGTTCCCAAGTTCGGCAACGTGAGCCTGCTGCATATCACGGATACGCATGCTCAGCTCAATCCCGTCTACTTCCGCGAGCCGAACGTGAACCTGGGAATCGGCAGTGCGCTGGGCAAGGCACCGCACGTCGTGGGCGAGGCGTTCCTCGAGCACTTCAATATTGCGCCGGGGGGGATCGAGGCCCACGCCTTCACCTTCCTGCGATTCGACGAGGCCGCCCGGCAATTCGGTAAGGTCGGTGGTTTTGCCCACCTCAAGACCCTGGTGGACCGAATCCGTGGCGAGCGGGGGGACGGCAATAGCCTGTTGCTCGATGGTGGCGACACCTGGCAGGGCTCCGGTACGGCTTACTGGACCCGCGGGATGGACATGGTCGGTGCCTGCAATCTGCTGGGTGTCGATGTCATGACCGGCCACTGGGAGTTCACCTATCCGGAAGAGGAGGTGATCAAGAACATCGGCCAATTCAAGGGTGAGTTCGTGGCCCAGAACGTGGCTGTGCGCGAAGAGTCGCTGTTCGACTACAGGTTTTCGGAATTCGCCGGCTTCAACGAGGATACGGGCTTGGCCTTCAAGCCTTATACGATCAGGGAGGTTGGAGGCGTCAAGGTGGCCGTGATCGGCCAGGCCTTTCCCTATACGCCCATCGCCAACCCCCAGCGCTTCATTCCCGACTGGACCTTCGGGATTCAGGACGAGCGCATGCAAGAGATGGTGGACAATGTCCGCGATGGCGAAAATCCGGATCTGGTCGTGGTCATCTCCCACAATGGGATGGACGTGGACCTCAAGATGGCCTCCCGGGTGTCGGGAATCGACGTGATTTTCGGCGGTCACACCCACGACGGCATGCCCGCGCCGAGCGTCGTCGAGAACGCCGGCGGCAAGACGCTGGTTACCAACGCCGGCTCTAACGGCAAGTTTCTCGGCGTCATGGATCTGGACGTCAAGGACGGCAAGGTGCGCGATTTTCGTTACCGACTGCTACCCGTTTTCTCCAATCTCCTCGAGCCGAACGCCGAGATGGCCGAGTACATCGCGAAGGCTCGCGCCCCTTACAAGGACAAGCTCGAGGAAAAGCTCGCCACCGCCGGTGACGTTCTCTA
>JAJDOL010000066.1 GCA_022340195.1 Chromatiaceae bacterium | reverse complement strand
AGCTCCAGCTGGATTTGCAGATGTGGCGGGATGCGCAGATGAACCGCGCCGGTATCCGCCAACGCCTCGATCTCCACCGGCTCCAATGCCGGATGCCGCGGATTGCGCAACTGAATCTTCGCGTTCGTCAAGCCCATCATTGGCTCTCCCTTGTGTGTCTCTCTACCGGAAATGTCAGCCGAAACTCGGCCCCGGGTCGGGCGTTGACCAGGTCGATGCGGCCACCCATGGCCAGGGTCAGCTCCCGGACGAGGGCGAGGCCGATTCCGGTTCCGACGGTCTCGCGCGTCAGCTCGTTTCCGGAGCGGTAGAAGAGCTCGAAGATCTTCTTCATCTGGTCCCGAGGCACGCCGGGACCATAGTCCCGGACCGAAAGCCGAACCTGCCCGTGCTCTGGCACGTGGCAGTCAATGCGGACCGCTTTGTGTTCCGCGTCGCGGGCGAACTTCACCGCATTGTCGACGAGGTTGATGAGAATCTGGGTGAGAAAGTCCTCGTCCACCCGAATGGCGAGCTCCGCACACTCGGTGCAGTCCAGGTCCAGCACGAAGCCGGCCCGTTCGGTCATGTTTGCAATCTTGGGCCGGAGGGTCTCCATCAATTCGCCGACTCGAGTGGGCTTGAGGCCGACCCGAAGCTCGTTGCGGGTCAGGCGGGCGAGCTGCAGCACGTTCTCGATCAGGCGCGTCAGGCGCTCGCTCTCCTCGCAGATGAAGGCATAGTAGGTCCGCTTGCGTCCCTCGTCGGCCCAGCCCTCCCGCAGCATCTCGGAGTACATGCGGATGGACGTCAGCGGCGTTTTCAGCTCATGGCTGACCGCGGAGACGAAGTCCTGTTGCTGGCGTGCCAGGGCGATCTGCCTGCGTCCCAGACGTTCCATGAACAGAAAGCCGCCGACGAGCACCAGTACCAGGGCCGCGGCGGTCCAAGCGAGGACCCAGGCGCCGGGACCGGCCGGAAGCCGGCGGATGCTGAAGATGAGCTCCAGGTCGCTCGCCGGCGTGGAGAGGCGCGCCCGGTAGAGCAGGTCACCCGTCAGCTCGGCGGCGCTGGAGCGGTATTCCCGTCCGGTTCGGGCGCCGAAGGCCGCCAGAATGGCGCCCCGATAGGCCACCGCCAGGTCGCTCATGCGCGACAGGACGGTATCGCGAAATGCGGCCTCGACCGTCCCCCGAAGAAAGGCGTCCTGCTCGATCAGGGCACCCTGGATGCTGCGCGCCCCGTCGCGCCAGACCTTGCGGTAGAGCACGAAATGACCGCTGTCCAGCAGGCTGAGCCGGAAGGGATCGAGCTCGCTCTCGAAGATGCTGACCCGTAGCGCTGGACCTGCAGCGGCACTGACCTCTTGTTCCTCCCGGGGCGAGGCCGGGCTCGGCTCCGGCAGCAGGCTGCGCTCCTTGCGCATGGTACGTTCCGGCAGCGCCCTCCCTTCCTGCCGTTTCTCAGGCGCTTCACGCGCTGGTGCGGACTCACGCTGATATCGGAGGCCGAGGTCCAGGTCCTCCACCCGTCCCAACGCCGCCGCCGGCGCCGCCTGGCCGTGAGGCGGTGACGCCTGGACCTGGTCGAGGCGGTCGAACGCGGCCTGCGCGGTGATCTTGTCCTCGGACCTGGGCTTGGCCGGCGCTCGGTAGCGCTCGCCGCCGGCGTCATCGAATGCGTCCCCGAGCCGGCGAGGGGCCGGGGCTGGGGATCGCATGCCCCCGAATGCCGCGGCTTTCTCGAGGTCCGCCTTGCGGTCGGCGGTATCCTGTTCCTCGACCAGTCGGTTGCGGCTGAGGATCATGCTGAGCAGCTCCTGCAGGGCGCGCCGCTCGGCGAGCTCGGTCGCCGAGATGCCGTAGGAGGCGGCCAGGGTGCTCGAAACTGGAACCAGGGGGGTGCTGAAGACCCCTTCGGCGTCGATCTGAAAATAGCCCAGCAACCCTGGGACGTCCGAAGCCACGGGAAAGGACGACAGAGGGGAGGGTTGCAGGAAGTTGGCCGCGGGATCGCCCGCGACGACCAGAAATCCGTAGTCGGCGTAGGAACGCGCCTCCTCCTGCGCGATCAACCGGCTGACGCGGCCGTCGATGCGCGCTGCAAGCTCCTCGGCCAGGGTTTGGTGCTGGTGAAAGGCCTCCCACTTGAGCTGGCCGTAGGCCTGGTGGATGAGGATTCCGGCGGGAACCGCAAGGGCCAGGAAGAAGAGCGCAAGAACGAGCCGCAGCCTTTTGCGGTCGAGCTCGGCGAGTGAGCGGCGAGCCATCTCACCCTGTGATCAGGCGATAGCCGGCGCCGCGCACCGTCACAAGGTAGCGGGGAAGGGCGGGGTTTGGCTCGATCTTGCGCCGCAGCTTGGCGACATGGATGTCGACGGTCCGGGTCTCTATGCCCAGCGTGCGACCGTAGCCCCAGACCTTGGCCAAGAGCTCGTCCCGCGGAACCGGACGCTCCGAATTCGCCTGCAGGTATCGGAGAATCTCCGTCTCCCGGCGCGTGAAGGGGAGTGACTCGCCGTTACGGCTTCCGGTCAGGTTGCGGACGTCTATAACCACTTGATCGCCGAGGCGGATGTGGGTCGCCTCCTCCAGGCCGATGTGCGAGCGTCGCAGCACGGCCTGGACTCGCAGTACAAGCTGGGCCACGGAGAAGGGCTTGGCCACATAGTCGTCCGCCCCCAGCGACAGGCCGCGGACGATGTCCTCATCCGCGGTCTTGGCCGTGAGCATGATGATGGGCTGCTCCGGATCACGTTCGCGAACCCGGTTACAGATCGCGAAGCCGTCCAGGCCGGGCAGCATGATGTCCAGAAGGATCAGATCGAAAGTGCCGCTCAGGGCCTTCGCCAGACCATCCCGGCCTTCGTCGGCCGTCTCGACCTCGTAGCCGTGGTAGACGAACACATCGGCGAGTCCGACGCGGATCGGTGTCTCGTCTTCCACAACCAAGATTTTGATTTTGCGTTCCATGTTTCGGAAATGGGCTCATTTTTCGGAAATGGTTGGCTGCGGTAGCCCGGCGTCTCTTGTCGGTGTCCACAGGCACTGACACGTCCAACGCAATCGTATCAACCCATTTCCGAAACTGTGTAAAGGATTTGTAAATAGCAAGCCGATCCTTTTACAGGGCCGTGTCTACGCCGAACGGCCTTGCCTCCCTAAGCTGAAATTGCAGTTTCAGCAACCCAGACGGGAGGTGAAGTATGACACTGATTGCACGGGTATCCAGGCTTTTCAAGGCCGACCTGCACGCGGTGCTGGATCGGGTCGAGGAGCCGGACATGGTCCTGCGCCAGGCGGTCCGGGAGATGGAAGAGGACCTGGCCCGGGACGGAAGGCGAGCGGATGCCCTGCGCTCGGAGGTCCAGCGGATCGCGACCCGCGACGCGGAGATCGAGCGCGGCTTGAGCGGAATCGACGAGGAGCTGGACGTCTGTTTCGAGGCCGGTAAGGACGACCTCGGCCGCGCGCTGATCCGACGGCGGCTCGAGGGGCGGACTTACCGAGCCACCCTGTTGCGTAGACGCGAGGGTTTGCAGGAGAGGCTAACCGCGCTCGAAAGACGCATCCGCGCGCACGGCACGCAGCTCGACGCCATGCGCCAGAAGGCCGAGCTCCTGGCGCCACAGGAGCCGGAATCATCCACCGGGCAGTCCTGGGATGCGCCCGACTTGCGGGTTCGCGACGAGGACGTGGAGGTCGCCTTTCTGCGCGAGCGGCAACGGAGGGAGCGGTCATGAAGTCCCCGAGCTTTCTCGAAGGGGCGGTCCTGGCCCTGATCGCCGCCCTCGCGGGTACCCTGGCCCATGGTGCCTTCACCCTGCTGCTACCCGACGCAGGTGCACTACGGCTGGTGATGGCGGCACTCGGCTTCGGCTATCTGCTCTACCTGCTCGGCCGCAGCCGCGAGCCCATCGGCAGGATTACGACCCTGACCCTGTGGCTGACGGTCGCCGGCCTGCTGTGGGTGCTGTCGCCACCCCTGCCGCTCTACCTGCTGGCCCACCTGGCACTGACCTGGGCGGCCCGGTCCCTCTACTTTCATCAGGGCCCACTCGCCGCTCTCGCGGATCTGGGGCTCATGGGTCTCGGCATGATCGCGGCCATCGGCACCTACCTGCACACCGGCAGCCTCTTCCTGTCCCTCTGGAGCCTGTTCCTGATGCAGGCGCTGTTCGTTTTCATTCCGTCCCGCGCGCAAGCCAGGGATAGGGACACCGGCGATGAAGAAGCGCGCTTCCGGCGTGCTCATCAAGCCGCAGAGGCCGCGGTGCAAAGGCTGTCCTCAACCCACTGACCCATTTAGACCAATACAGGAGATACAAACCATGAAATCGAAAATCAGCGCAGTCGCGCTCTTTGCATTTACGGCAGCCGCCGTCGCCTTCTACCCCCAGCTGCAGCGGGCCGCTGGCGGCACGCCCGTGATCGGCACCCCCCGGCCTGCTTCCGTTCAGCTCAGCAACGATAAGCCGCGGGTCGAGGTCGCCTTCGTGCTGGACACCACGGGCAGCATGGGTGGCCTGATCCAGGCCGCCAAGGAGAAGATCTGGTCCATCGCCAGCACCATGGCGTCGGCCCAGCCGGCGCCCGAGATTCGGATGGGACTGGTGGCTTACCGAGACCGCGGCGACGCCTATGTCACCCGCGTGGTCGACCTTTCCGCCGACCTGGACAGCGTGTACGCCACCCTCATGGATTTCGAGGCGACCGGCGGCGGTGACGGTCCGGAGAGCGTGAATCAGGCCCTCCAGGACGCGGTCGAGAAGCTGTCCTGGAGTCAGGACGACCAGACCTACAGAGTCCTCTTCCTGGTCGGTGATGCCCCGCCTCATATGGACTACCAAGACGACGTCAAATGGCCCGTGAGCCTCGCGGCGGCCGGCCGCCGCGGAATTCGGGTCAATGCAATCCAGTGTGGTCAGAACCCGGGTACGACCCGGGAATGGCGCAAGATCGCGGGTCTTGGCAAGGGAAGCTATTTCCAGGTCGAGCAGGCCGGCAGCGCCGTGGCGATTGCCACACCCTATGACGAGCGGCTCGCCGAGCTGTCGGCGGAGCTGGATGAAACACGCCTGTATTACGGCGACGCCGACGACAAGGAAAAGCAGGCGCGCAAGCTCGAGGCGACGGAGAAGCTGCATTCATCGGCCTCCGTGACGGCCAAGGCCCGGCGCGCCGCCTTCAATGCGACCGCCAGCGGCGAGTCCAATTTGCTGGGCGAGAAGGAGCTGGTCGAGGATGTGTCCAGCGGGCGTGTGGACCTGGATGCCATAGCGCTGGAGGAGCTGCCCGCGCCCATCAAGGCCTTGCCGGCGGCTGAGCAAAAGGCCATGATCGCCGAGACCGCGGAACGCCGCGAGACCCTGAAGCGCCAGATGAAGGACCTGGCCGGCCAGCGTGACGCCTACCTTCGGGACAAGGTGGATGAGAGCGGCGGTGCCGAGGACTCGCTGGACCATAGCATCTACCGCGCTGTTCGGGAGCAGGCCGCGGCAGCGGGTTTGATGTACAAGGCCGATGCGCCGGCCTACTGAGCCCTGGTCGCTGAGTATTGTCCAGGGTGGCAATATTCAGCGACTGCCTTGGTTTCGTGATTTCCAACACAGCATGAGCGCCATGCCCGTGGCATTATCCGATTCGACTTGCCGGTAATTCGGCGCAGGTCATCGTCCTCGCCTCATATGCCGACCGAGCATCGTCTCGATCTCGCGCTAGGAAACGAACCTCGCCGAGAACAAGCTCTCCATTGAAATATGTGCCCATGTGCGCGAGCGGGTTGTCGCTCGACGGAACCGCCGGTATTTGTTGTAGCTTTGCCGCAAGCAATCTTCCGAACAAAAGCCGGAGAGCAACCATGAGACTGCAACAAAAGATACTGCTGATCGCTGTCGGACTCATCCTGTGTATAGGTGGAGTTTCGGCCGAAAAAACCCGCACGGACCAGCCGGAGTCCGGCCGCCGGGTTCTGAATCTGCTGACTTGGTCCGATTACCTGGACGAAGACCTGGTGAGCCGGTTCGAGGAGAGGTTCAATGCCAAGCTGGCTTTTACCTTCTTCGAGACGGATGCCCGCAGAAACGAGATGCTCGCGCGGCAGGGCCCCGGGGGCTTCGATTTGGCTATCGTCGATACCAGCGATATTCCCGTGTTGAAGAAGAAGGGATGGATTGCGCCATTCGATCCGGCGCAGATCACCAACCTCGGGCGGCTGCATCCGCGATGCAGATCCGGCCGAGAAGAAGTCGACGACTACGGGATTCCCTACTTCTGGGGTACCCAGGGTATCGCTTACCGTAGCGATCTGGTGGACCAGCCGATTACCCGTTGGATGCAGCTCTTCAGACCCGCCGAGCAGCTCAGGGGAAAGATCGTCATGATCGACGATCCGTGGGATCTGTTCGGTATGGCGCTCAAGGCCTTGGGCAAGTCCATGAACTCGGAAAACTCAGAGGACTGGGACGCGGCGGGCCGGTTGGTCCATACCCAAAAGGCCTACGTTGGTCACTATGGTTATATCGCCATCGACGAGGGCTCGGGTCTGGTGACCGGCAAAGTGCTGGCGGCCCAGATCTACAATGGTGAAGCCTTGAGCCTACAGGAGCATAACAAGGATATCGTCTACGCTCATCCCGAGGAAGGAAGCAGCTACTGGGTCGACCACTGGGTGCTCTTCAGACAGGCGCCGCAGCCCGAGCTCGCCCACGCCTTTCTGGATTTTCTCAATGATCCAAGGAATGCGGCCGCGAATGCCCAAACCGTTTACTTTGCGACCTGCAACAAGTCAGCCGAGGCCTTGCTGCCCAGGGAGTTTTTGGCTGATCCCATCATCTATCCGCCGCCGGATGTGATGCGGCGCCTGGAGCCGTACCGGATCCTGTCCCCGCGCACCACGAGAAAGGTCAACAGCCTCTATACGCAGATCGTCACGGGTCCCTGATGCGCGATGCGACTCCGGGCCAAGCTGATCCTGTTGCTGATTCCTCCCCTGCTGGTACCCCTGTGTGTGGTGGCCTGGGTAGCCTACCGCTTGTTGGCGGACAACATGCTCTCACGTTCGGAGCAGTCGGCGTCCAATCTCCTCGCCGCGGAGGAGGAACGTTTCGAGCAGCTGAAGACGAACAGCAAGGCGAGTCTGCGCCTGCTGGCTGCCACGCCAGTTGTCCAACAGTACCTGCTCACCGCGGACGAGCAACAGCGCTACAGTCTGTTCCAATCTGCCGTTCTGGCTGCTTTCTCGGACTATCAGGTCCAGTTCCCGGATTTCAGCGAGATCCGCTTGCTCCTGCCGAACGGGTTCGAGGATGCCCGACGGACCATCGGATTTGTCCCCAATGCCAAGGAAGACGAGCGGGATAATCCCTTCTTCCACGTTCTGCAGGGGCTGGACGCCCCGGAAATCGGGGACATGATCATGGTGAACCCGGACAACGGCGAGCTGGCTTTGTTCCTGGGTATGCCCATGATGCTGACTAACCGGGGAGTCGCGCCGGTGGATGCCATACCTACCCGGGAGGGCTATCTGGGTATCACCGTGAGTCTCCGCGCGTTCGTGCAGCAACTGCAGAGCCAGGGCTTGGGCCGTGCTGGCTTCCTCGTCTTGACGGACGAAAACGGCAACAGGTTGGAGATCGCGGCGGATCTCCCGTCGGATGCCCCGGATTACGGAGCCCGCTTCCCGCCGACGGTTTCAGGGGACGTATCCCTGACACCGCAGGGCGAGCGGTTGGCCTACTGGACCTCGCCTTTGCAGGATGGGGTCTTTCTCGCTGCGGTATTGCCGGAGAATGAGCTGCTCGATCCAATTCGCTTGTTGGCCAAGACCGTGCTGCTGGTGTCCGGATCGGCGATCCTCATACTGGCTTTGGGAATGTACTTGATCATTGAGCGCCTTGTGGTCCACCCCCTTCGCAGGCTTAACCGTGCGGTCGACGCCGTTGCTCGGGGCGAATTCGGGATTCCTATTCGGGCTTCGTCCCGGGACGAAATCGGCAAGTTGTCCGCTGCCTTCGATCGAATGCAGAAAGGCCTGTCGAGCGCCCAAGAGGATGTGCGCGGCTACCAGCGGGAGCTCGAGGCGAAGGTCGCGGAGGCGCAGGCGGCGAATGAGGCGAAGTCCCGGTTTCTCGCTAACATGAGCCACGAGATCCGCACCCCCATGCATGGAGTTCTGGGTATGAGCCAGCTGCTGCAGGGGACCGACCTGGACGAACGCCAGAGGCACTACGCGGAAAGCATTCGTCGCTCGGGCGAGAACCTGCTTGCATTGATCAACGACGTACTCGACTTCTCCAAGATCGAGGCGGGTAAGCAGAAGCTCGAGACCGCCCCTTTCCGGCTTCAGGATACCCTGTCCGAGGTCCTGGATCTGTTCGCCGAGGCCGCCGCCTGCAAAGGGCTGGACCTTTCCCTGCGCATCGAGGCGGAGGTTCCGTGCACGGTCGAGGGCGACTCCGGTCGCTATCGACAGGTACTGACGAACCTGCTGAGCAATGCAGTCAAGTTCACTTCCAGCGGCAAGATAGAGGTCATGGTTCGTCTGGTCGGGAGGAAGAGTGACCTGGTGATGGTGGAAACCGAGGTCCGTGACACGGGCAGAGGCATCGATGCGGCTTTGCATGAGTACGTCTTCGACTCCTTCACCCAGGCAGATTCCTCGTCCACACGCCAATTCGGTGGGACGGGCCTTGGACTCGCCATCGCCCGGCAACTGGTGCGACTGATGGGGGGGCGGATAGAGCTTACGAGCAAGTCCAACGACGGCTCCAGCTTCCGGTTCCGCATTCCTCTGAAGGTTGGTCCGGGAGAAGACGGTACGGCCAGCGGCTCTGTGATCAGCCGACGGCTGCTGGCCGGCAGCGAGGATAGGCAGTGGAAAGGGAGGCAGCCCGGATTGGCGGGACTTCCTCGCTTCAGAGGCCGAATTCTGCTGGCGGAGGACAATCCGGTAAACCGTGAGGTGGCACTGCTCATGTTGGAGGCCTTGGGCTGTCGGGTGGATTCGGTGGAGGACGGCCGTGCCGCTGTGGAGGCCGTGGCCGAGCAGGTTTACGACCTTGTGCTGATGGACGTGCAGATGCCGGACATGGACGGCACCGAGGCCGCCCGCCTGATCCGCACCCGCGAGCGCGACAGTGAGCGGCGCACCCCCATCGTCGCCGTCACCGCGCATGCTCTGATTCACGAGCGCGAGCGCCTGCTCGCCCAGGGGATGGACGACTACCTGAGCAAACCCTATACCGAGACCGAGCTGGCGCAGGTCTTGGGGCACTGGTTGAAATCAGCTCCGGTCGCCCGATCCGACCGACGGCCCGCGCCGAGTGCTGACGATGTCGCCCGGCCGATACTGGATGTTTCCGCCTTGGGGCGCATTCGTGCCCTTCAACGTCCCGGGTCGCCGGACTTGCTGACCCGGGTCACCGACTTGTTTTTCACCGATACTCCACCCTTGCTGGAGCAGATCCGCGAAGGCCTGCAATCGGTCGATCGAGACGCAGTGCGCCGGGCGGCCCATCGCCTCAAATCCGGGGTCGCCAACCTGGGCGGGATGCGGTTGTCTGCGCTCTGTAGCGATCTGGAAAGGCATGCGGCCGAAGGCTTGCCCCTCGACGCCAAGAACTGGTACGCCGAGCTCGATGGCGAATTCGCGCAGTTCAAAGACGCTCTGTTGCAGGAGCAAAGCCGGCAACAGCGGATTGTTTGCAGAACAGCCGGTTAGCGATGAACGGGCTCCATTTACCAGGCGAGCTTCCGGATGGAGCTCGATGGGGTCTGAGGAAAGTTGCCGGCGTTTCGACGTTGCCTGCGGTCGATTGCATTATCATTGACGCCATGGAATCCGCGATTCGACTCGACCAACTGGACAGCAGCGACATCTCCGATCGGTTGAGATCAGGGCGTGGCCGACACCAGACCAGACAGGAGCACCCGACGCTGTCCTACGAAAACCCCCACCCGGCGGCGGTTCTCATACCCATGTTTCGGCGCCTTGATGCCTGGAACCTGCTGTTCATCCGTCGCACTGAGCACGAAGGAGATCATCACAGTGGCCAAGTGGCGTTTCCGGGCGGTAGATGGGATCCGGGGGATCGGGACCCGACCGCCACGGCGTTGCGGGAGGCGCAGGAAGAAATCGGACTGGACCGTGAGCAGGTCCTGTTGCTCGGCGAGCTGCGTCCGATGCATACGGTGAGCAATTTCCTTGTCACCCCCGTGGTGGGCGAGATTCCGTGGCCCTTGTCGCTGAGGCCGGACCCCGTCGAGGTCGCGCGGGTATTCAGCATTCCGCTGGCTTGGCTGGGAGATCCAGCCAACCGACGGGTTCTCACCTGGCCATCGCCGGATCACCCGCAAGCCAGAGATGTCGTATTCTTTGACGAGTTCGATCAGGAGTTGCTGTGGGGGGTGAGCGCCAGGATCACGGTGGATTTTCTGGCCGCACTCTCCGTATCCTGATCGCGGCGGTCTTACGGCAAGGACGCGCGGCCACTATACTCTCCTTTTTTTCCGGAGCGGTATCCGTTGGCCTCCCTTGCCAAGTCCATCGCCAAGGTCGGTAGCAACACCTTCCTGTCCCGCATCCTCGGTTTCATCCGCGATCTCGTCGTCGCCAGGGTGTTCGGTGCCGACGCCGGGACCGACGCCTTCTTCGTCGCCTTCAAGATCCCCAACTTCATGCGTCGGCTGTTCGCCGAGGGGGCCTTCTCCATGGCCTTCGTTCCAGTGCTCAACGAGTACAAGGCCAAGCGCGGTTTCCCGGAGCTCAAGCGCTTCGTCGACGACGTGGCGGGTGCGCTGGGGGCGGTTCTGCTCGGCGTAACGGTCCTCGGGGTGCTGGGTGCCCCCCTGGTGATCATGCTCTTCGCCCCCGGCTTCGCCGGCGATGCGGACAAGCAGGCGCTGGCCACCGAGATGCTGCGCCTGACCTTTCCCTACCTGCTGTTTATTTCGCTCACCGCCTTCGCCGGCGGTATCCTCAACACCTACGAGCGCTTCGGTGTACCGGCCTTCACGCCGGTGCTGCTGAACATATCGCTCATCGCCTGCGCCCTTTGGCTAGCCCCGCTGATGGAGCAGCCGATCGTCGCCCTGGCCTGGGGGGTCTTAATAGCCGGGGTAGCGCAGCTCGCCTTCCAGATTCCCTTCCTGGCGCGTATCAAGCTGCTGCCCAGGCCGCGCCTGAACAGCAGGGATCCGGGGGTGAAGCGTATCGTCAGGCTCATGGTTCCCGCCCTGTTCGGCGTCTCGGTGACCCAGATCAGCCTGCTGATCGACACCCTGCTGGCGTCTTTCCTCGTCACCGGCAGCATCTCCTGGCTCTATTACGGAGACAGGCTCATGGAGTTCCCCCTGGGCATCCTCGGGGTGGCCCTGGGTACGGTGATCTTGCCCCGACTGTCGCAGAAGCACGCCGAGCAATCGCCCGAGGTCTTCTCCCGCACCCTGGACTGGGCTCTGCGCTGGGTACTGCTCCTGGGTGTGCCTGCTGCGGTAGGGCTTCTGGTGCTGGCGGGACCTTTGATGGCAACCCTGTTTCACTCCGGCGAGTTCACTGGCGAGGACGTGCGCATGGCCGCCCGTGCCCTCATGGCTTACTCGCTGGGGTTGGCGGCCCAGATGGGGATCAAGGTGCTGGCGCCCGGCTTCTATGCCCGGCAAAACATGAAGACGCCAGTGCGCATCGCCGTGATCGCCATGCTCACCGACATAGCCTTTGCTCTGATGCTCATGTTTCCCCTGGGACACGTTGGTCTGGCAATGGCGACCACGATGGCCGCGACCGTCAATGCAAGTCTTTTGCTTCGGGGCCTGCTGCGCGATGGTAGCTATCGTCCCGAGAGGGGTTGGATCTGGCTGTTGGCGCGAGGACTCGGGTCCTGCCTGATCATGGGCCTCGTACTCTGGTGGGGAGCCGGGGAAACAGCCCACTGGCTCGAAATGGGGGTGTGGGAGCGCGTCCTGAGGCTGTTCGGCTTGATCTTTGCCGGCGGGGCAACCTATGTCCTATCGCTGCTGGCGCTTGGAATCCGGGTTGGGCATTTCCGGCCAAGCTAGGAAAGACAATGATCTGCCGCGTATAATCCCTCCTTTTTCCGCCTAGCCCCTCACCCAGATTTCTCTCCTGGAGCGAATTTGGGGAACAGAGAGCGCCGCCGGCGCGGATTTGCAGGCTTTGCTCACTCCTATGAGGGTCATTCGCGGATTGCACAATCTCGAGCCCCAGCGCGGCGGCTGCGTGGCCACCATCGGTAACTTCGATGGGGTGCATCTAGGCCACCAAGCGGTGTTCGGCCGCTTGCTGCTGAAGGGTCGAGCGCTCGGGTGTCCAGCCACCGTGATTACCTTCGAGCCTCAGGCCATGGAGTATTTTGCGCCGCGCGCGGCGCCGGCGCGTCTGACCCGTTTGCGCGAAAAACTCGCCGCCCTGGCGGACTGCGGTATCGAGCAGGTAATCTTGCTCGAGTTCGGTCCCAAGCTGGCGCGAAAGGAGGCACGGGAGTTCGTGCTCGAACTACTCGTGGATGGACTGAGCGTCAGGCATCTGCTGGTAGGTGACGATTTCCGCTTCGGACGTGGCCGGGAAGGCGACTTCCAATTGTTGCAAGAGATGGGTCGAGCGCATGGTTTCGCCGTCGAGGACCTGCACACCATTACCCATGGCGACGAGCGGGTTAGCAGCACCCGAATCCGCGAGGCGTTGGCGCTGGGAGAATTCGAGCTGGCCCGGCACCTGCTCGGCAGGCCTTACCGCATCTGCGGCCGGGTGGGACATGGCAACAAGCGGGGGCGCAGCATCGGCTATCCGACGGCGAACCTGAACCTGCATCGGCGGGTGAGCCCTTTGCGAGGTGTCTACGCCGTGATGGTCGGAGGACTCACGGACCGACCTTGGCCCGGAGTGGCTAACATAGGTACACGACCGACGGTGGACGGCGGCGCCAGGTATCTGCTCGAGGTTCACCTGTTCGACTTCGAGGGGGACCTTTACGGACGGCATGCCGAGGTCGAATTTAGACTCAAGCTGCGGGACGAGAAAAAGTTCGAATCCTTCGAGGAGCTCAAGATCCAGATCGACCGGGATACCTTGGCGGCAAAGGAGTACCTGCGGAAAGAGACAGGAAACAGGGAGTAGGCTGCGGCCTCGCCGTACCCCGATACAGGCGAAAACGGTTGCAAAAGGAGTGGTTCGACCGGCACCCTACAGGCTACGGTAGACTATGCTTGAAATCAGCGGCTAAGGGCGCTTCTTGATGAGCGTGGCTGCATTCGGGTGCGGCAAGGCCGTACACTACGGGCTACGCGTTGGTCTGGCAGGATTCGTAGCAATTATCCGTCCCCCGTGGATGATTTCTGAACGACGGTCTTCGGCGACGCGGGACTGATAAACCAAGACCGCAACTGAAAAGCGGCAATCTGTACCACGGATTAGTCGCTTCCGGCGATCTCGAATCGGTACCATAAACGCTATACGTTGGGCTTTGGCATGACCGTCAAACGAGTGACTACCCAAGGCGGTAAGCTTATTCTCGTTGCTCTTTTCGTCCAGATGCTGATTGGTACGTGCTCTGCGGCCGAAGTAGCGCTCCGTTGGGACACAGTCTGGGACCCCCGTACCGGTGTATATGAG
>JAJDOL010000046.1 GCA_022340195.1 Chromatiaceae bacterium | reverse complement strand
GCTCAATCCGGGCAAACCCGTTCGTGCAAAGGACAAAACCGACGCGAATGTGACCTGATCAGCACGACAACTACCTTGACTCTTACGATACTGGATGCGGCCAATCGCTCTCGGAAGATTTTGATAAAACGAAGCTCTGGTGTCTTGGCGAGGGTCACCGCCAAGTTATAAAAGATCGGAACGGTTTCATTCTCGCGTTTCGGTGGCTCAGTTGGCGAGGCCGTGGTCACGCACTTTCTCAGATTCCGCGGCGTACCCGCTCTGCCCGCTTCTGGCTGAACTTTGCTGCCGGGCATGAAAGAGGGCCGCTACAGCTACCGATAAGAACGCATCTGTCCCACCAGTACCCCTTGGATCTGCACCTCGTGGGGAGCGAGCTCCATCGCGTGCATGGCGCTGTTTTCCGGGTACAGAATCGTGCGTTCGGGCTCTTGCAGGATTCGTTTCAGCGTGGCCTCTTCTCCGCGCACGAGCGCTACGACGATCTCGCCGTTTCGGGCGTAGTCGCGCTGCTCGATCACGACCAGGTCCCCATCCAATATCCCGACCTCGCACATGGAGTCCCCCACGACCTGTAAGACGTAGCAAGGCTTGTCCGTGCGCAGGTGGGGCGGAACCTGGATCTGTTCAGGCTGCGGTAGGGCCTCGATCGGCCGACCGGCGGCGATCTTGCCGAGAAACGGTATGTCGTCTTCTACGGGCTCGTGCGCTATCAAGCGGATACCCCGATGCTGCCCAGCCATCGGCTCGACGAAACCCGCCTGAATCAAGGCTTGAACGTGTTTGTGCAGCGAACCGCGCGAGCGTAGCCCGAGCGTCGCGCAAAGCTCGTCCAGGGTGGGCGGACGCTCGAAATGCTCGGCGTTATCGCGCAGGAAATCCAGAATCTCTTGTTGGCGTCGAGTGAGTCGCATAGCCACAATGTTTTCTGTTGGTTCTCTCATTGTATGCTATCTTGAGGAGAACAAAAAGAGAACTGGGTGTCCGCGCAATGTCGCTGATGACCCCTACAGGAGCCCAACCATGCAAAGTGTCGCCTACCTTCTGCCCAAACGCCGGCACACGACCTGGAACCCGGCGTTGGAGCCGCTGGATATGGCCGCCGAATCCGGCGTTCCGATCCCGTTGCTCGGCTACGTCACCGCGGGGCAGCCGGTCGAAATCCCGGAGGAGCGCGAAACTGTCACCGTCCCAAAGCACATGGTGCGCAAGAACAGTTATGCGCTGCGGGTGCGCGGGCACTCGATGATCGACGATCACATCCAGGACGGCGACATCATCATCGTAGAGAAGCGCGAGAGCGCGGAAAACGGCGAATCGGTTGTCGCCATGATCAACGGCGAGCGCGTGACGCTGAAACGCTTCTATGTCGAGGCGGACGGCATTCGGCTGCAGCCGGCCAATCCGAGCATGGAGCCCATCTATCTGCGCCACGAGGAGCTGCAAATCCTCGGGATCGTGGCTGGAGTCATACGCCTTGAAAATCGCGCATAGCGGACGACTTGCGCAATGCCGGTGGCAACCGTCGGTCTCCGTTACCCGGCGACACCATCGTCCGTTGTGGCACAGAAAACCTCGAGCTTGTGCAGATCGAGGACGAGCCCGATCCGCTGCATGAAATCCATTCCCAAGATCCCGTCGATCCGAAAGCGATAGCTCATGGCACCGACCTCACCGGAACGTCGCGCGCACGACAGTCTCCCAACGCGACCCAGGGCAAACGCTTGCAGTAGACGAGCTCGCCACCGCCCGTGCCGACGATCCGATGAATCGGGTCCTCAGGTTCCAGCTTGATCCCAAGCGTGCTCAGGCGATCCGCCGATAGCACGGTGCTCGCCGAGCCGGTATCGAGAAGGACCGAGTCGAGTGTCAGTGAAGAATGCTCCCAGCCGACATCGATGGTGACGAATGGCAGTCTGCCATCGAGGCGCAGCTTCACGCGCCGGGTCGGATCCCGAACCATCGGCGCTCTTCGACCTTTATCTCCTCGCGCGAGGTGTGCAGCACATGCAGCTCCCTGTCCGGACGCTGCCGGTGCATCTGCGTGTAGCCGCGCATCGCCACCGCCGAATCCTCGTAGGTATCGAGCACAACCAAATCATCGAGGATGCGCTGATCCGCTTCGGTATGGGCCTGGGCGGCTTCGACCAGAAGCCATCGGTCGGGATGATTCTGACGGACTTCCTGCCATTACATGCTCCGTGGACGACCTCGCAGATCGCTTTGTGGCTCACGGTCCTATCTTCCCCGATCTGCCGAGGGTACCCGTACACCCGGCTTTATTCTCGCAAATTGTCCACGCCGTGAAAGAAAAGCCGGGATAGGTGCGCCAGATCCCAGCCGCCGAAGAGGTTTGGTGCGAGATGTATCGCATAGAAGCGGGCCATGCGCGCTCCTGGTCGCGGCGCTCCAGGCGCAGGTAAGGGCTCCGGATGCCTCCCTCCTCATTGCTCATCGCAGACCTCCTGAGGGTTGGCATTGGTGCGCAGGTATTGATACAGGGTCTCGCGGCTGATGCCGAATTCACGCGCCAGGCCGGCCTTCTTCTCGCCGGCGGCAACTCTCCGCTTTAGCGTCGCTACCTGATCGGCCGAGAGTGCCTTCTTGCGGCCATGTCCCCGGTAGGCTCCGCGTTTCTTGGCCAGGGCAATGCCCCCGCGCCGGCGCTCGCGGATCAGGGCGCGCTCGAGCTCAGCAAACGCCCCCATCACCGAGAGCATCAGATTGGCCATCGGGGAGTCCTCACCGGTGAAGGTCAAGCTCTCCTTGATGAGCTCGATGCGCACGCCGCGCCCGGTGAGCTGTTGTACCAGGCTGCGTAGATCGTCGAGATTGAGCGCCAGACGATCCATGCTGTGCACGACCGACGTCAGGATGGCGTTCACTCCAATTGGACATGTCCCTTGGCGTACGATTTGTTCCGTTTCGTGAGCAGCCCTCAAGAAGAACGGGTCGGTTGGCAACATCTGCGAGTTGATGGGGATTTCCAAGCCGATGCTCTGCACTCCTGCCATGGAGCCCGGTCAGGTTAACACCACAATCTTGCCGATCTGCTGGTTGGATTCCATGTAACGATGCGCTTCGACGATGTCGTCCAGCGCAAACGTACGTGCCACGATGGGTTTCAGATCGCCGGCGGCAAGACCGTCGTAGACGAATTGCTTCGCCCGCGACATGCGCTCGGGGTCGCCGGTGATCTCGAACAGGGTGTAACCCTGTATCGACAAGCCCTTGCCCAGCGCTTCCATCAACGGGTACGGCGTAGGCGCTGCCGCCAGCACGCCGTAAACGAATATCCTGCCGCCCCTCGCGGCGGCCTGCGCCAACGTGGTAAGCATGGGGCCTGCGACCGGATCGAACACGATGCTCGCCCCGTTGCCGGCGGTAACAGCCATCACCTGCTCCGCCAGGTTCTCCTCATCGGTGACGACGACCTGATCCGCGCCGGCATCCAGCAACGCCTGTTTCTTGCCGGCCCCGCGTGTGGTGGCAATGGCCGTCGCGTTGGCCGCCTTGACTATCTGGATGGCAGCGAGACCGACACTGCTACTCGCCGCCGTGATCAGAACAACGTCGCCTTGCTTGAGCTTGCCGTAATACACGAGGGCGCCATAGGCGGTCATGTACTGCATCCAGATCGAGGTGCCTTCGGCCGGTGACAGGTTTTCAGGGTATGCGGCCACCGCGTGGGCCGGGACGATCGCGCTCTCGCCATAGACGCCGTACTGCACCATCGAAAACGCCGGAATCGTGCTCACCCGGTCACCGATGTTCAGACCCTCCACGCCGGGTCCCAAGGCATCGACGACGCCCGATGCCTCGTACCCCAGCCGCGAAGGAAATCGAGGTTGCTCGAGATATTGCCCCCTGCGGAACATGACCTCGGCCCGGTTCAGGCCGATCGCCGCAACCTTGATACGTACCTCGCCCGCCCCGGGTTCGCGGACCGGCTGGTCTTCGATCTTCAGGACATCGGCATCGCCGCTTTCCTGGAACAGGACTTGTTTGGGCATCGCGGTTTCTCTTTAGTACTGTTAGCGGATTCTCGCACAGCGAGCAAAAAGGGGCAGCGAAGTATTTTCTCCAACTTGGAGGTCGTGGTTTCCGGCGCCAGTTTCCCACGGATCCCTCATCACTCGGGCAGGCGGATTCTTGGCCCAAACCGCTGGAGCTCTGCAGTTAGATTGACGTGGCCTATTGCGCGATCTGCGCCATCTAAGGATGGTGATGCGCATTAGTCGGTTAGAGTCATCTCAGTCTACGGATCGTTTGTCGTAAGAACTCGAGGACGCGCTGCGCTTCCCAGGCTCGGGCACAAAAGGCCAGCCCGGGTAAAGCACTTGATGCGGTTCGTAGGCTCGCCATATCGACGGAAATAGACAGGGTGCCCGAATTGCACCCGGAAGGCAGCAAGCTGGCTGCACGGTGGGTGAGGGTCACACTGCTTTGACGATCACGAGTTGCTCGAAGCAAACGAAATCGGCAGGGGTCCTCGTATAGAGGATGAGGCCATTGGCGGCCGCCGTGGAGGCGATCAGTAGATCGGCCAATCGGGATCGACTGGTTCGTCCCGCAGACCGAACGGCAGCGACAGTCCGCGTTTCCAGTTCTTCTTACCCCCTGGGGCTCTCCGTTTCTTTGCAAAGTGCGGGTCGGTCAAGGAATCCCTCTGCTCGGCTATAGGAATTCACTCCCGCATGCCGCATTATTTGCGGCTGGTTCAAGAAAGGCATAGGCCTCGGATGACAGACACACCCACTTACAACAGCGAAGGGCTAGAGCGGATGCCGCTCCATGTCTTCAGCGAGAAGGCGTACCTGGACTACTCCATGTACGTCATCCTGGACCGGGCCCTGCCGCATGTGGGCGACGGCCTCAAGCCCGTACAGCGGCGCATCCTCTACGCCATGTCGGAGCTGGGGCTGGCGGCGACCGCCAAGTACAAAAAATCCGCACGCACGGTTGGCGACGTGTTGGGCAAGTTTCACCCCCACGGCGACACCGCCTGTTACGAGGCGATGGTGCTCATGGCCCAGGGTTTTTCCTATCGCTATCCGCTCATCGACGGCCAAGGCAACTGGGGCTCGCCCGACGACCCCAAGTCCTTTGCGGCCATGCGCTATACAGAGTCGCGCCTGGCACCCTACGCCGAGGTCCTTCTCGCCGAGGTGGGGCAGGGGACGGTGGACTGGCAGCCCAACTTCGACGGCACCCTGGAGGAGCCCAAGCTATTGCCGGCGCGCCTGCCGAATCTGTTGCTCAATGGTGCCACGGGCATCGCCGTGGGCATGGCCACGGATATCCCCCCCCACAATCTGCGCGAGGTGGCCGACGCCTGTATCCACTTGCTCGCGCACCCGAACGCAACCCTGGCGGAGCTGATGTCACATGTTCCGGGCCCAGACTATCCGACCGAGGCCGAGATCGTCACCCCGGCAGCGGAGCTTGTGCGCATGTACGAGACGGGCGGCGGTAGTATCAAGCTGCGTGCCCGATACGAGATGGAGCAGGGGGACATTGTCATCACCGCGCTGCCCTACCAGGTCTCGGGCAATCGCATCATGGAGCAGGTGGCGCACCAGATGCAGGCCAAGAAGCTACCCATGATCGAGGACCTGCGCGACGAATCCGACCATGAGTCCCCGACCCGGTTGGTCATAGTCCCGCGGTCGAACCGGGTGGACGCGGCGCGGCTCATGTCCCACCTTTTCGCCACGACCGATCTCGAGCGCAACTACCGGGTCAATATGAACACGATCGGTCTCAACGGCCGTCCGCGGGTCATGAACCTGCGCGAGATTCTGGTGGAGTGGTTGTGCTATCGCACGGAGACCGTGCGGCGTCGGCTGCAGCACCGTCTGAATAAGGTCATCGACCGCCTGCACCTGTTGCAAGGCCTGTTGATCGCTTTCCTGAATATCGACGAGGTGATCCGCATCATCCGCACCGAGGACGAGCCCAAGCCGGTGCTCATGGTGCGCTTCGAGCTCACGGACGCCCAGGCCGAGTACGTTCTGAACACCCGCCTGCGTCAGCTTGCCCGGCTCGAGGAGCTGAAGATTCGCTCAGAACAGGAAGAGCTGGCCGAGGAGCGAGACCGGCTGCAGCAGACGCTGGGTAGCGAGAAACTGCTCAAAAAGCTCATCCGCGAGGAGATAAGAAAGGATGCGGAGAAATATGGCGACGAGCGCCGCTCGCCCCTCATGGAACGTGAGACGGCCGTGGCATTGGACGAGACCGAGCTCGCCCCCAGCGAGCCGGTGACCGTGGTCCTGTCCGAGAAGGGATGGGTGAGGTCGGCTAAGGGTCACGAGATCGACCCCATGGGGCTGGGTTACAAAGCCGGGGACAGTTACCTGGCCGCCGCCAGGGTACGCAGCAACCAGTCCGTCGTTTTTTTGGATTCCTCAGGCCGCAGCTACTCGGTGCAGGCCCACTCGTTGCCGTCTGCGCGCGGACAGGGCGAGCCCTTGACTGGGCGGTTGGCACCACCGAAGGGGGCCGATTTCGTTGCAGTGCTGGGCGGCGAGCCCGAGGACAAGTATCTGCTTGCCTCCGATGCCGGTTACGGGTTCATCGTCACCCTCCGGGACCTGTATGCCAAGCCAAAGGCCGGAAAGGCCGCGCTCACACTGCCCAAGAGCGCAAGGGTCTTGTCCCCCGTCCAGGTGCTGAACATGAACAGCGATTGGCTGGTCGCCACCACCAATACCGGGCACATGCTGGTATTCCCTGTCTCCGATCTTCCAGAGCTGCCGCGCGGCAAGGGCAACAAGATCATCAGCATACCGGCTGCTCAGGCCAAGGCTCGGGAGGAGTATGTCACGGCGTTAGCGGTCGTCCATCAGGGCGGCGGTCTCACCATCCACTCCGGCAAACGGCACTTCACGCTCAAGCCCGCCGATTTGGAGATTTACCGTGGGGAGCGCGGAAGGCGAGGGCGGATGCTGCCGCGTGGCTTTCAGAGGGTGGATGCGATCGCGGTTATCTGAGTCGCAGGATCCAAATTCGTCACGCAAAACCGGACGCTAGAGCTGAATCTCGTGATGATGCAAGGGATAGCCGCGATCACGGTAATAGGCGTAGCGCTTTCTGCCGGCTTCGCGCACGCTTGCGTCCTGGTCGATAAGCTCGCACAGGCGCTCGAAGCGTCCGAAAAACTCCGGGACGTCCTGACTGAGGTTGATAAGCACCTGGTTCTCCTCCCCGGGATCCTCGTCGTGACCGATAAGAATCGGCGTGAGCTCGCGGTCGCTGTCGTTTGCCAGACCGTGGGGCAGGAAACTTTGCTGCTTGAAGGTCCAGAGCAATCGGTCGAGGTGGCACGCCTGGTCGCGGTCCGTTACCTGAATGAGGATGCGGTGTCCGGCCGGGTGGATGCGCTCCACGAGGCGGCAGGCGAGGAGAAAGCGGTCGCCGCCGCTGTGCTCTTTGAGGGAGTAGAAATCGATTCGGGTCACTTGAGCTGACCGCTACGCTCGAGCAGAAGCTGGGCCAAGAGGGAAACGGGCCGGCCTGTTGCACCCTTTTCCTTGCCGTTGCGCCAAGCGATTCCGGCGATATCGAGGTGGGCCCAGGGGTATCTCTTGGTGTAGCGCGAGAGGAAGCAGGCGGCCGTGATGGCACCACCCCAGCGGCTGCCTATGTTGGCCATGTCGGCGAAGTTGCTGTCGAGCTCTTCCTGGTAATCGTCCCACAGGGGCATGCGCCAGGCGGGGTCGCCGGCGGCCTCGCCTGCCGCGAGGATCTCCGTTGCGAGCTTGTCGTTTTGGGTGAACAGACCGCAAGGGTGCTTGCCGAGCGCGACCACGCAGGCGCCGGTCAGAGTTGCCATATCGAGTACGACGGCGGGATTGAAACGCTCACTGTAGGTCAGGGCATCGCACAGGATGAGTCGGCCTTCGGCGTCCGTGTTCAGTATCTCGATGGTCTGGCCGGACATACTGGTGACTATGTCGCCCGGCTTGTTGGCGTCGCCGTCGGGCAGGTTCTCGGACGATGGGACGACGCCGACCAGGTTGATCGGCAGCTCGAGCTCCAGGGCGGTCTTCATGGCGCCGAAGACGCTCGCTGCTCCACACATGTCGAATTTCATCTCGTCCATTTCGGCCGCGGGCTTGATGGAGATTCCGCCGGCGTCGAAGGTGAGGCCCTTGCCCACAAAGACCACGGGTTTTTCGCCTTTCTGACCGCCCTTGTACTCCATGACAATGAGCTTCGCGGGTTGACGGCTGCCGCGGGAGACCGAGAGCAGGGCTCCCATGCCGAGCGCTTCCATGTCCTTCTCTTCGAGGACCTCTACCCGCATCTTCGGATGTTTCTTACCGAGGTCGATCGCCTGATCGGCCAGAAAAGCGGGCGTGCAGATGTTACCAGGCAGATTTCCCAGGTCTCTGGCCAAGCAGACGCCCTGGGAAATGGCCGCGCCGTGGTTGGCCGCATGGCCGGCTGTCTTGGTATCCCGTCTATTCGACACCCAGATGTCGAGCCGCTCGAGGGGGTATCGGCGGGGTGTTTTTTCGCTCTTGGTTTGATCGTAGCGATAGACTTTGTCCGCGCAGATGGTTACGGCGTCTCGGACCCGGTGGTAAAGATCCATTGCCTCGGGTACCAGCTCCGGGAGGGTGCACAGGGCGGCCGTGGTGCCGGTGTCGTCAAGGAGGGTTACCGCGGCTGCCAACGCCTTGCGGTAGCTGCGGCGGTTGAGCCCCTTGGGTTTTCCACAGCCCACGAGGAGAACGCGCTCGCAGCTGATGCCGGGCACACCGTAGAGCATCAGGGTACGGCCGGTTTTTCCATCGAGGTCGCCTTTGCCGAGGATCTCGCTCAGATGGCCCCCACTGGCTTGATCAACGATTTCTGCGGTTCCGGAAAGCTTCTGATTCTCGAATAAGCCGAGTATCAGACATGGGGTTTTTTGTTTGGCCAGATCGCCGCTCTTGATCTTGAATTCCATGCTGGCTCCGTCGGCTTGTTTATGTGTTCAACGTAGACCGCCCACCGGGGTCACCGAGGCAGTGATAATATGCGCACT
>JAJDOL010000032.1 GCA_022340195.1 Chromatiaceae bacterium | reverse complement strand
CTCCTTGGCTCGACCGCGGATGGTC
This sequence comes from Chromatiaceae bacterium, assembly GCA_022340195.1. Classification (GTDB taxonomy): domain Bacteria; phylum Pseudomonadota; class Gammaproteobacteria; order Chromatiales; family Chromatiaceae; genus Thiosymbion. Next base: position 10,978 of record JAJDOL010000032.1, on the reverse strand, counting down.
ACGTCCAGCACGTGGGGTACCAGACAGATCTTTCGGCAATCACCCTCGTGGTGGCAGCTCGAGATGTTGTACTGAACACGCACGGGGGAGGTGGTCCCCACCAGCCCGTATGTAAGACCGATCGGACAGACATAGCGGCACCAGGCGCGGCGCGAGCCGAAAATCTCGAACAGCAGCAGCGCCAGAACCCACAACAGCGCAAAGCCCGGGCCGTAAATCAGTGCGCGGCTCAGAATTCCGGTCGGCGAGATCGTCTCGAACAAGGTATAGCCTGTGGCCGCTGTCAGCAGGACGAAGATGAGGTAGAAGATCGTACGCGCCCCGCGATGGAACTTCAGGTCTGTGGCCAGCTTCCTCTTCGCGAGCTCGAGGTGAAGCACCTCGGCCCACTCGGCGATCAGGTGATAGGGACAGACCCAGGAGCAAAAGGTGCGCCCCCCGAGCAGCCACCAGAGCACGAGCACAGTGACTGTGCCGATCAGGAGGTTCAGCACGATATGCTTGTAGGCCAGCATTACTTGGAGGGCGGAATTCAGGTCCGCCATGTGGAACCCCACGAATCGGGAGGCGGTGAGGGCACCCTCCAGGATCTGTACGTCGAAATAATAGGAAGCGACGAACAGGAGATTGACGAGTATCAGGGTGGCCCAGCGTCGGTTGCGCCATTTGTGACGATCATGGGCCAGCGCCCTTGCCGCCTCCACCTCGTGCAGCGTCGCCTTGGTCAACTTCTCCTTACGCTTTTCCGCGTAGATCTCCACGACCTCGGGCAGTCGCTCATGCGGCGAGGGCTTGGAGGGCCGCATACCGATCAGCTGGCGCAGGGACTCGACGAAGTAGCTCATGATCGACTATTCGCCGTCTGGTCAATGTCCACAACGATCGCGGAGGGATCGGGCGGGCAAATCATCTCGCAAACACCACAGCCGACACAGCCGTCCGTCACCATCGGGATGGAGCCATGTCCGTCGCCCTTTCCCACTAAGCGGATCGCGTGGCGTGGCGGACACTGGTCGGGGTCTCCCGAGGGCGGTTTTCCGGCCCCGCACTGCGCAATGCGGATCTCGATGGGGCACTGGCGCACGCACAGGTCGCAAAGCTCCAGATCGTAGGGGTGGTCCGCTACCGGAATGGGAGTCCAACGGTCGACTTCTTCGTAACGCAGCTTGCCGGGAAACCCCGGTCCCCGCGCTTGACCCTTGAACCCTTTACCCTGGACGGCTAGGCAGGAGTCCCGCCGGGCCAGACGGGCGAATCCCATGCGTGCTTGCGCCGGATAGTCGATTTCGTGGGTGAGAGCGCCGGTGGGGCAGGCGAGCACGCACTGGAGCCCGTCACAGGAGAAATCGCAAGCCTGAGCGCGGGCGTCGATAAAGGGTACACCAATCCCTACCCCGTCGTTGAGATCCGCCAGGGCGATCGCCTCCACCGGGCAGACCTGTACGCACTGGCCGCACTTGATGCAGGCGGAGAGAAGCTCCCGCTCGTCGAGCCGGTCCTTGAGCGCGCCGGGGGGTCGCAAGCGTGCATTGGCGCTATTCGCGAGAGGAACCAGCCCAGCGAGCGAAGCCGTGACGAATCCGGCCGTCAACACCGAGGTACGCAGGAACTCGCGGCGGCTCTGCGCGCGGCGCTTGGCGGTTATCCGAACGCGTTTACTCTTTCGGGGCTGGTGACTTTTCATTACCCGTTTCCGTTGGTCAATCCCGCCCGAGGGAGCGGCGCAACGCCTCGTAGGCATCGTACCCGGCGACTGGTGGCGCGCCCTCCTTTTCGGCTTTGGAGCCGTCCCCATCGCCCACATCCAAGCCCGAAAACCCGGGCTCGATTCCCTCGGCCGCGGGGACTCGCCTTCGCACCTGTCCGAGCGGCTTTTCGTCCCGTACCAGCAGGTTCGGGGAGCTGAAGGGCGCGAGCTGTTCGAGGAAATCGATGACCTCCAACATCGGCGATCCCTTGAAGAACTGGGCGGGGGGTACATCCATCCAGAGCCGGTCGGCATAAGCATAGAGCTCGTAAGGGGTGTCGCCGATGCCGTCGCCATCTCGGTCGAAGCCCTCGTAGTCGTCCCAATAGTTACCCTCCCAACGGTTGCGGTTGGCGCTCTTGCCGCCTTCCACCACCATCTGGGTGATGTTGCCCTTGAAGCGGTTGCCGGTGAAAACGTTTCCGTGCCAGTCATTGAGCCAGCGCACCCCCACACCGTTGTAGGCAATCAGGTTGTCTTTGAAACGGTTGGTCGTATCCGGCTGGAAAGGGGAGACGTCCAGATACAGGCCGGTGGCGCAGTAGAGGATGCGGTTGCCCTCGATGACGACATCGGAGGTCTCCTTGAATCCGATCCCGATCCCCGTGGAACCCGAGGCGTTGGCGATGGTGTTGTTGCGCACCACCACGCCGTCGCTATACATCAAGAAGATGCCAACCGTGTTGTCCTCGTAGTGGTTGTCTTCCACTCGGTTGTGCTGGGAATACATGAAATGAAGCGAATAACGCCCACCACGGGCGTCGTTGCGCGCGATGAGATTGTCTCTGGAGTACCAGACCACGGTGTCGCGGGCATCGCGGATGATGTTGTCCGTGACCTGGTTGTCGAAGCTGTACCAGAGCCGGATGGCATCCCCGCGAATCCCCAGATCCACGGTCTTGGACGAAATGCGGTTGCGGCGAACGATGTTGTTCTCGGACTGCTGCAGATCGATACCGAACAGGCAGTCGTCGATCACATTGTCCTTGATCACGTTGAAGCTTCCGCGCACCTGCACGCCGGCATCGATGTCGTTGTGGGAGTCGCCGGAGTTGGTCAGATGCAGGTTCTTGAGCGTGGCCCCGTCGGTATCGAGCAGGACGATGGTACCCTTGCCGCCGCCATCGATCGTAACCTCGCCCCGTCCGTCGATGATGACCGGTTTGTCCACCACCACGGGTCCAGCGTAGGTTCCTGGCTCGGGTGTCAGCAACGCACCCTCATGTGCAGAGTCGACAAGGGGCTGGAGCGGCGGATAATCGGCGAACGTCACGGATGACAACACCAACAAGACCGCCACCAAGGCCGTCCAGGTACCGAGCACTGTCGGCATCTTGGCGTCCTGGCGGTTCAACTGGTCTCCCGCAATTGCTTGCGCCGCAGCAGGGCAACCACCGCCAGTACCGCCGAAAGCACCACCATCAGGCCGAAGCCGATGTAGGGATAAGAGTGGGTCGCGAACTGGGCCACCTTGCCATCGCCGAAGACGGTAGGCATGAATGCCTTGACCGTAAAGGCGCCCATGTCGTTCAGGTTGTGGCCATACCACCAGAGCCAGGCGGCATAGTCGATCAGGAAAAACAGCGGCAAGGCGATGGGGACGAGAATCATCAGCCAATAGAGCGGACCGCCGCTCCGGCGTGCACCCCAGAGCAGAAGCAGCATGGCGGCAAGCAGACCCCAGAACATGACATGACCGGCGGCGGACATGGCCCTACCCATGGGGATAATCTCCGCCGGATTGTTGAAGTAGCGCCCGAGGCTGGTCTCGTAGTGCCACTTCATCGTCTGAGAACCGCTGCCCGCCCAGTCGAGACGCTCAGCGACGGGACGCCGCTCCTGGGACTTCTCGAAGGTCGAGCGCAGGCTGTCGATCATGCGCTCCTTCTCCGACCGCTCTGCCGCCGCCTTCGTCTCGGCCGGCTGCTGCCCCTCGGCCTTCGCCATCTCCTCCTTGAGGCGCGCGATCAAGGCCTCGCCGGCGGACATCCGTCGCTCTTCCTGCGCCTCGCCCGCATCCTGGTCAAGGGCCGTTACGAGGGCAGTCAAATAGCCGGTGTTCTGAAAACGCAGGCCGCCGTCCGCATAGTACGTGAGCCCCATCCAGACGAGGATGCCGGCGAAGCCCGCTCCCATCAGGATCAGTCGAATCTTTACCCGGGGGATGACGAACCCGATCAGCATGACACCGAGGAACGACACGATGAAGGGCGAGAAGGCACGCTCGACCACGCCCCCTGCGGCGATGGGATACATGCCGACGTAGTGGTTGATGGTGTCCATCTCGTGGACGCAGTCCAACGCCTGCTCCTCTGTAATCTCGGTCTTCTCGACCTTCTTGCAGCCGTTGAACACCCCGTTCATGTGGAAATGGATGCGCACCCCGTCCGGGAACGCCTCCGGCGGGTAGTTCGGCGCCGTGAGCGACACCCACCAGATCGGCGCGTAGTAGATGGCCACGAGCAGTCCGATGCCCACCAGGGCGAGGGCGAAGAGCAGGGGCGTGCGCTTGTCGGAGGCCGGATTGCCGCTTGGGGTTCTCATGGGGTGGTACTGTGATCGATGGAGGGGCCGTGCCTGCGCTCGTCCCGCCTAGCCGGCGGGACGTCACTGCGCAGGCTCCAGAAGGAGATCACTCGAAGTCCGGATTCTTCCAGTCCGCGGATTCGGCAAGCTGGTCCTTGGGCACCGGATGCCAGGAAACGTAGTTGATTACCATCTGCATATCCTTGTCCGTGAAGCTCTTGATCTGCTTGACCATGTCCGGATTGGCGTTGCGCCGCTTGCCGTCGCGGATCCACTCGAACTGGCGCAGCATGTATTTGTAATGCTGGCCGTTGATCCGGGGATAGAACTTTTCCGGATCGCCCATCCCATCGGGACCGTGGCACTTGACGCAGTTGTCCTTGAAGAGCTTTTCACCCTGGGCATACTCGGGGGTGTCCGGTCCCCAGGGTCCCTTGCCCCATTCGGGGTTCATGGGCAGCTTCTCGATGTAGGCCACCACGTCCGCAAGGGCCTGGGCGTCCCCGATGGACTCCGGCAGGGCAAAGGGGTACATGGTCGGATTGTCACGGTTCAGGGCACGGATGTCCGACAGCTGCTTGATCAGTACGGCCCGATGTTGCCCGGCCAGCTGCGGAAAGGTGCCCTCGGTTTGGCCCCAGCCTTCAGGAAGGTGGCAGGCAGAACATACCTCGTAGACATCCATACCGTTTTCCATGTCGGGGGTGAGGCTCAAAGCCTCATCCTGTTCACCACCCCCCTCGTTCCAGGCGTGGGCGGTACCCGCCAGCATGGCGGCCGCGGCAACGGCAACGGTTCTGATCGCAAATGTCTTCATCGGATACCTCCGAGTATGCAAAGAGCGCGGCCCGCCGGCCGCAGGAATCGGCGCGTCTTGTCCGAAAACACGGGGTTGATGCATGAAAAATAACAAGTGCGAGATTGTGCGCCTTGACCTCAGTCAACCTGCAACCAACTGAAAAACTTTAATTATTGCAGGATTTCAAGGTATCCAGCCAATCGGCGATGGCCCGCAGCTCCTCATCCGAGACCAGGTGCATAATGCCCTTCATGGCAGCGGTTTGGCCGTTGGCACGCGCCCCGCTCTTGATGTCCAGCATCTGATTGTAGGCATAGTCCGGGTTCTGGCCGGCGAGCTTTGGATAGATCGGCAGGATGGGCGTCTTGGCGTCCTTGCCGTGACAGGCGACACAGGTCTTCTTGACGTACAGCTCGGCACCGTCGAGCGCGAAGGCCCGTGTCGAAAGACCCGCGGTGAGGGCGATCAGAACGGCAACGGCGGACTTTCTCAGTGGTTTCATCTCTAAACCTCTCGTTTACGGCTAAGTATCGGATTGAGCTTCATACCCCGGCGTCCCGGCACATGCATTGACCCAGAGCAAGGTGTTTTACGACCCGAGACGAATAAGGGGGCCTTGCGACCCCCTTGCTGCTTGTCCTACTCGGCGCTTACTGGACCTTCTTCGCGCCCGACTCCTCGAGATAGGTCTTGGCTCGCAATCCCAGATCGGCCGTCTTTACCTGGTACTGCCACCACTGGTTGGCCCAGAGCATGGCGTTCTGCCAGTCTTCCTTCGCGGCGGCCTCCTCGGACTTCGTCTTCGCCTCCTGGGCGAAGCCGAGTTGGTCGGTGGCGTCCTCCACCAGGGCGACGACCGTCGGGAAGTCCTTGAAGTTGTGGCTGGTAATAAAGCCCACCACCTGATCTATGACCGCCTGGGTGTCCAGGTTGGTCTTGACCTGCGTCTCATAGTCCTCCTTGCTGTAGACGGTGCCCTCCTCCATCGCGACCTCGGTCGCCTGGTAACCCTTGGGCCTCACCAACAGGTATCCCTGCATCTCCAGATGCAGCGCCGAGCAGAACTCGGTGCAGTAGTAGGGATAGACACCGGGCTGGTCGGCCACGAAGGTGGCGCTGGAGGTCTTTCCGGGCTCGATGGAGAGCTGGATGTTCTGGCCGTACATGGCAAAGCCGTGCACCTCGTCCTCCGCCCGCTCCAGGTTGGTCAGGTGGATCTTGACCGTGTCGCCCTCCTCCGCCTCGATGATCTCGGGGGTGATGTGGGAGCGAATCACGGTGCCCAAGACTTCGGTCGTGCACTTGCCGTCCGCGTCGCAGGTGCGCTCGGTCTTTTCTCTGCCGGCGCGGGCCTTGTAGGGCGAGCGCTGATCGGTGCGGCTGTCCCAACCGGACTTGTAACGCACCGCCGGCTGCAGCTTGTCCGCCTTGATGGCCACCACATAGTGGGGCTCGCCCAGCGGCAGCGGCATGTCATAGAGGAGCTGCATCTTGTCGCCGCTGATGTCGATGAGCTGGTGGTTCTGCGGGTGCAGCGGACCGACCGGGTTGAAGCGATCGATGGCCAGCTTGTTGAGCGCCACCAGGTACTTGCCGTCCGGGCTCACCGAGTCACCCTCCATGGTCATCAGGTGTCCGATGTTGTAGTGGATGGAGATCTTGTCCAAAACCTTGCCCTCGCAGTAGTCGTATTTGGCGACCTGGGAGTCCACGTAGAGCGAGGTGTAGGCCACACAGGGCTTGGAGTCGAACTGGGTGTGCAGCGGTCCCAATCCCAGGTTGACCTGGGTGTGCAGCACGTCCTGCATGGGGATGATGGGCACGCCGTAGGGATCCTTTCCCTCGAACTTGCCTTCCGCGATGGCCTTCATGATCTTCTCGAAGCTGTAGACCGAGACATGGCTGTCGAGCTTTCCCGAGACGATGATGTACTTGCCGTCCGGGGTCACGTCCACGCCGTGGGGACTCTTGGGCTCGGGGATCAGGTACAACAGCCCCTCGGCGATGGCCTGCTCCATCGGGATGTAGTACATCCCCCGCTCCTGCTTCACCTTGCCCGCCCGGATCAGCTCCTCGGCCTTCTTCCAGTTGGTGACGTGCAGGAAGTCCGTATCCTTGGACGAGCAGCCCGCCTCGAAGGGCGGGCGCCCACGCTCGATGCCGCCCACGTAGCGCTCGGAACAGAAGGAATTCGTGAAGCCCCAGCCGTAGCTATCCTTTTTGCCTGCATCCGAGAGGTCCTGACTGTAAGGAGCGAGCTCGAAGACGAAGGAATTCTCGGGCTCGATGCGCCCCTTCTCCGTGTTGAATTTCCAATAGGTTAGACCACCGCGGTACTTGTCGTTGAACTCCTCGAGCGGCACATAGCCGTCGTCCAGCAGGGGGTGGGCGTACTGGGTCCCCTCCATCACATACTCGGTGTTGGGAGTGACGAATGCGCCGCCGTGCTCGGACTTGAAGAAGGGATTGACCACGATCTGCTTGGTCTCGAAGTCGTGCAGATCGATCACCGCCACGCGCGGGTTGGCCTTGTCGTTGATGAAGAGATACTTGCCATCGTAATCGCCTTCCGTCTCGGAGATGGCCGGGTGATGGGTATCGCCGTAGGTGATGTCCTTGCCTCGGATCTTGCCCTGGGCCAGCACCGCCTTGGACTCGTCGTCGAAGCCGTAGCCCTGCCAGGGCTCGGGCGTGAAGACGCCGATATACTTCAGGATGCGCATCGACGGAATGCCGTAGACGATGACCTGGCCGGATTGACCGCCGGAGCTGAAGGCCAGGTACTCGTCTCGCCCGCCCGTGGGCGTGTAGGTCTTGGCCGCCGCCAGGAGATCCTTCTCGGTCAGGCCGCGGCGTTGCACGACATCCTGCAGCGTCTCGGCGGACCAAGCCGCCGAGGCTACACCCACTCCCAGCACTGTCCCGACGACGAGAGACAGGCTGCGTCTCGTTCTCTGATGCATTCGTCCAGCCTCCAATAAATCTACAGGTGCGTTACCGGGGCTTTAATCCTCCTTGTCGGTCGAATGTTCTATCGAAGGTGCTCCATAGCCCCGCTTCCCGCTCACCCATGAGGGGAAGTTGGAAGAACGCTAGCAGGGCCCGCCACCGAACAACTTGATCTATGTTAAGTCCCTTTCTGGAAGTGTTATTTCACGCAGTCGACGAGGAGTTTTGGTTGTAACGTACCCTTCGGGTTGGTTTCAGAGGTGGAGCAGCATTCCGACGGCCAACAAGGCGGGGGTCAGGAGGGTCAGGACAACGTTGAGCGCCATCGACGGCACGATATCGGGAGTCAAGGATCCGCCGCGATCGACCGTACGACCCACACCGCCATGAATGACAACCGCGAGCGGCAGAGTTACCGACGCAATGAGGGCACCGGGGGGGAGAAGGGACAGCGCGACCCCGAGGCCCAGGCTGACATAAGCAAGCAACGAGAAAAGCCCATAGACATGGAGGCTTCGGCGAATCCCGAGGGCAATCGGAAGATTGTCCCGGCCGACGGAACGGTCGGCCTCCACATCCGGAAGCTGATTTAGCAGCAACAGGTTGCTCACCAGAAAGAAGGGGATCAGCGAGGCTAAGACAGCGCTCGAGGACCAAGTGCCCGTGACGCCGTAATAAGCACCCACGACCATAAGTGGGCCGAATCCGAGCCCGGGGGCGACCAGACAGAGCCAGCGATGGTGGTTGATGTCGGTCGTATAGAAAAATACCAACGTCAATCCGAGCACGCCGATGGGCAGCAGACCCAACCCGGCGCGCCACAAGAGCACGAGCCCGCAGCCCGCTGTCAAACCCAGGAAAACCAGTCCGATCGCCCGTGCCTGCTCGGCCAGTGCCGGTTGGGCGACCAGGGCTCCGCTGCCACCACTGAAGGGCGTGCGCTGGGTGCGCAGGTCCAGTCCCGAGCGGAAATCCTCGTACTCGTTCAAGGCGTTGACGCTGATATGGGCCGACAATGCCCCTAAAAGGACGATCCCGGCGGCAAGCCAATCGATGGAACCCCCATCGCCGATGACGACAGCGATTCCAAGAAACACGCACACGGGGGTCAGGACGAGAAAAGGGGGACGGGTTACACCCAAGACGGGAGCATACAGCATTTCAGTACCTTCCGGAGCCAAGCAGATTCCTTCAGGAATTCCGAGCGCTTATCGGCGATCTCGACCCTGCGCCAACTGCAGCCGTCGCTCTCGCGCGAACAGCCGACAGCTCTTACTCCTTTTTTTCGTGGTGGCCGCCGAACTGATAGCGCATAGCCGAAAGGACCTGATTGGCGAAATCCGCTTCACCGCGGGAGCTGAAGCGCTCGTAAAGGGCAGTGGTCAGCAGGGGTGCCGGGGCCCCCGTCTCGATCGCGGCCATACAGGTCCATCGGCCTTCGCCCGAGTCCGACACGCGTCCGCCGAATTGGTTGAGATCCGGATCCTGGTATAGGGCGCTAGCGGTTAGATCAAGCAGCCAGGAGGCTACAACGCTGCCCCGACGCCAGACCTCCGCGACCTGGGATACGTCAATGTCGTACTGATAAAACGCCGGGTCGCCGATGGGGGCCGTCTCAGCGTCGATCTCACGGTCCTCGCGGCCCACGCCGGCGTGCTTGAGGATATTCAGTCCCTCCGCGTAGGCGCCCATCAAGGCGTACTCTATACCGTTGTGGATCATCTTTACGTAATGGCCCGCACCACTCGGACCGCAGTGCAGGTAGCCCTGCTCGGCGGCGTCGTAGTCGCCGCTGCGTCCGGGAGTGCGTTCGACGTCGCTCGGCCCGGGCGCCAGTGTCTTGAAGATGGGATCGAGGTACCGGACCGCTTCCCTGCCGCCACCGATCATCAAACAGTATCCGCGCTCCAATCCCCAAACGCCGCCGCTGGTGCCGCAGTCGAGGAACTGGATACCAGAATCGGCGAGCCGCTTTGCGTGTCGGATGTCTTCCTTGTAGTAGGAGTTGCCACCGTCGACGATGATGTCCCCGGCCTCCATATGGGGCAAGAGATCGTCGATAACCGAATCCACGACGGCTGCCGGCACCATGATCCAGACTGCCCTCGGTGTCGCCAGCTTGGCGCAGAGGTCCACAACATCCCGGGCTCCGGTGGCGCCGGCATCTGCCAGTTCCTGGACCGAGCGGACATCGCGGTCGTAGACGACGCACTGGTGTCCGCCACGCATGAGCCGAGTCACCATGTTGGCGCCCATACGACCCAAACCGATCATTCCGATTTGCACTTTGTCACCCTCCTCTCACTCGTAGCACGCTTACCTGTTGCCCTCTTGCCTTCGACATGCCAGGGGCACTCACCAGATCGTTGCCAGCAGAATCCACCGAGGTGAGACGCAACCGCTGCCAACCCCGGGACATGGGCAGGACGCCCCTCACTCGAGAATACCGCTCGACGCTCGTCCGTGCGCAAAATCCCACAAAAAGCCGACAATCCAAGAGCCCACCTGTCGACTATAAAAAAGGCAAGGAACGAGCGATCACATTGACCAAGCTTCGCGGGTCCTGCCGTCCATACCTGCAAGGCAGGATAACCGCGAGAACACGGGGGTCTGGCATGGCCGGAATCGTCTTCGTAGCAATCGCTGCCCTCTTGGGTGGTATCCGCATCGGCCTTTACATCAGGCGCGAGCGGAACGGTGACGAGGACTGACATCGCCTAGGCAGCAAGGGATCTCCTGATTAGCAACAAGTTGCAGCCGGGCTCACGGGCTGAGCCACCGGAGGGCGCATCCTATCCTTGGTTTTCTGAGATAGGGGTGTGTCATGGCCATGAATCGCATTCAGTTTCAACCTGGAATGTCGGTGTTTGAGTTCTTCGATCAGTTTGGGACCGAGGCGCAGTGCGAGGCGGCGCTGCAGCGCACGCGTTGGCCGCAGGGCTTTCGCTGCCCGCGCT
>JAJDOL010000020.1 GCA_022340195.1 Chromatiaceae bacterium | reverse complement strand
CCGGCGAGCGCCAATGTGAGTGACTCCGAATGGCCCGAAGCCTTGCCTACAGCGGCGAGGGGAGCGGGCTCGGCACCTCGAGGCATCAAGAAGCAGGGTTGAGAGCGGGGTTTCGTGACGGCGTGATACGCCACCAATCCGACAACGATGAGCAAAAGAAGCGCAACCGGCCCGATGATGCGGCGCTTACGTTCGGGTCTGTGCTCGCGCGTCATCCGGCTTTTGCAAGGCCCGCGGTCCGGGGTGGTCGGAGGCGGATTGGCCGGCTCGCCGATGCGTGCGGTATCACTCTATTTGCCGCGGCACCGACGCGCGTTTGGTATGGCACAAAAGGATCGCGTCCAGCCGTTCGGTAGTTGATGCGGGACCGGGCGCTTGCGCGCGTCAGTCCCAACGAAACAGGCGTGCCGCCACCACCAACAGCAATAGGCCCATACCAGCGAGGAGGGCGATATTCGGCAGGACCTGTACCACACCCGCCCCGTCGACCATGATCCGTCTAGCCGCATCGACCAGATAGGTCAGCGGAAGGAGCTTGGCCAGGGCCTGCGCGGCCGGGTTGGCCCCCTCCAGCGAAAACCAGACCCCCGACAGCAACAGCATCGGCCAGGATATGATGTTGAGCACTCCGTCGGCCAGCTCCTCGGTGCGCAGACGCGCCGCGACGATCAATCCCAGGCTTATGAGACACAGGGCACCCGCAAGGTAAGTCAGCAGCAGCGCGAGATAGGAACCCCGCATCACGAAATCCAAGAAGATGTCTGCACCCAGGTATACCACGGCCGAGGCGGTCATTACCACGGCGAGACGTGACAGGACTTGCGCGCAGAGGAACTCCAAAGCACTCAGTGGCGTGGCCTGAAGCCGCCGCAGCACCCCGTTCTTGCGGTAGCGAACAATCACCCAGCCTACGCCCCAAAGGCTGCTGAACATGATGTTCATCGCCAGCACCCCGGGAAGCGCCCAGTCCACGTAGCGCAAGGATCGCCCGGTCACGGTCTGGCGCGCCAGCACTGCAGTGTCGGCGTAGGCCGACTGCAGGAGCCTTTCTGCGAGATAACCCCTGGCCGAATGCTCATTGATCCAGTAACCGGGGCCTCCGTCCGGATCGAGCAGCAGGTCGATTTGGTGTCGTTGCACCTTTGCGATCGCGGACGCCAGATCGCCCAGCGGTATGAACCTGACATGCTTCAGGTCCAGAAAGGGCGTGCTTTCCCGCGCCAGATGCAGGTCCTCGGTCAGCACACCCACCTTGAACAGATCGTCGGACTCGTCCGCGAAAATGAAGGCGAAGGCGAAGACCATCAGAAAGGGCATGATGATGTTCCAGCCCAGACCGGCCTTGTCCCGGTAAAACTCGCGGTTGCGCGCGATAAAGACAGCGAGAATACGGTGCCACATGATCAGTACTCCATCAAATCCCCTTTGACGGAGTACTAGCTCCGCAAAGCGTGGCCGGTCAGTTTGAGGAAGAGGTCCTCCAGGTTCGGCGTTTCGACCCGCAGCTCGCCGAGATCGGCTCCAGCCCGCTCCAGCGCCTCGAGCACCGGAGGTACCTCCTCGCTGAAGAGCTCGATGTAACTGTTGCGCACCTCGCAATCCGCCGGCAAGGGACTACCCGCAGGCCAAGCGCCGACCGGAAGACGGATAACAGACGCGGGGAACTCCGCCCGCACCAGCGCGGCGGGCTTGCCGCGGGCGATGACGCGCCCGCGGTCGGCGATAACGATCTCGTCGCACAGGCGTTGCGCCTCCTCCATGTAATGGGTGGTCAATACGAGTGTCTTGCCGCGCCCGCGCACCTCCTCGATCAGGCCCCAGAAGTTGCGCCGCGACTGCGGATCGAGGCCGGTCGTCGGCTCATCGAGGAACAGCAACCGCGGATCGTTGATCAGGGCGATGGCGAGCAGTAGGCGCTGGCGCTGTCCCCCGGATAGCTTGCGCGTATCGCGCTCCATAAGCTCTCCAAGATTGCACATGGTTACCAGCTCTTCCATATCGGCGTTACGGCTGTAAAAGCTGGCAAACATCTTCAGCGACTCGTGCACGGTCTGGAAATCCTGCAGAGCCGTGCTCTGAAACTGGATACCGATTTCCTCGCGGAATCGGCGATCGGGGGCGCGGCCCTCGTACAACACTGCGCCCGAGGTTGGCCGTAAGATACCCTCCAACATCTCCAGCGTCGTTGTCTTACCCGCCCCGTTGGGTCCTAGGAGGCCGAAGCAGCTTCCCTTGGTAACCTCGAAGCTGATGCCATCGACGGCCCGCACACCGGGATAGACCTTAACCAAATCGCGGGCTTCGAGCAGGGCCGTCACACCTCGAGCCCGTATTTCTTTATCTTCCGCCACAACGAGACCCGATCGATGCCGAGGATCGCGGCCGCGCGGGTGCGGTTTCCCCCGCATCGTTCAAGGATCCAACGGATGTATTCGATCTCTTGCTGCTCCAGCGTGGGCATGGGTCCGCGTCTGCGGCGGTAGGCGCGAATGCGTAACCGCTTTATGTCCTCCGGAAGCTGCGCGACATCCAAGGACCTGCCCGTCGCCAGGGCCACTCCCCGCTCCACGAGATTCGACAGCTCCCGCACGTTGCCCGGAAAATCGTAGCCGCACAGGAGATCCATGGCAGCGGGTGAAATGTCCTCCACGGGCTTTTCCATCAGCTTGGCGTATCGCTTCAGGAAATAATGCGCGATCAAGGGAATATCTCCCGGCCGCTCGCTCAGAGGCGGCATATAGAGGTTCACCACGTTCAGGCGATAATAGAGGTCCTCCCTGAATTGCCCGGATGTCACGGATTCGGGAAGGTCCCGGTTGGTAGCAGCGAGATAGCGCACGTTCACCTTCACCGGTGAGCTCGCGCCGAGGCGATAAAGCTCTCCCTCCTGAATGACCCGCAGCAGCTTGACCTGCATGGTAGCAGGCATTTCGGTGATCTCGTCCAGGAACAGGGTGCCGCCGGAGGCGGCCTCGATCAGCCCGCCCTTGGACTCGGTGGCACCCGTGTAGGCACCCTTCTCATGTCCGAACAGCTCATTGGCCAACAGATCCTCGGTGAAAGCACCGCAGTTGACGGCCACGAAAGGCGCGTCACCGCATTGACTGATCCGGTGTATATAACGCGCGAGCAGCTCCTTACCCGTACCGCTCTCCCCCGATATGACGACATTGCAACCACTGGGGGCAATCTGGCTTGCAGTTTCCAGAACACGTTTCAAACCCGCGTCCCGGGTCACCAGCCGACTCTCCGCACCAAAGGAATCGATCAGATCGCTCAGCCGGCGGTTCTCTTTGCGCAGGCGCACCATCTCCAGCGCCTCGGCGATCAGGTGCCGCACCTCGTCCAGCCGGAAGGGTTTTGCGATGAAGTGAAAAGCCCCCTCCTTCATGGCGTCCACCGCGGAATCAACCGTGGCGTATCCCGTGATCATGATAACAGCCGCATCGGGATGGCGGTCCCGACAGTAGCGCAGGATATCCATGCCGTCGACCCCCCCCATGCGCAGATCCGTCAAAACGAGGTCGAAGCCGCGCTCGCGCAGCGTCGTCATGCCGGCAGGACCGCTGGAAGCAACGGTCACCCGGTAGCCCTCCTTGCCCAGGACATGGGTGAGGTTCTTCCGGGCGACCCGTTCGTCGTCGACGATTAGAATTTCGGCCGCGGTTTGGACGGAGGAGGCGATCTCGAGGCTCATCGGAAAAAATCAAACATCAGGGTAATCGGCACAACGTTGCCCACGTCTCGAGATTTTTCTCTCCAGGGCGAGTTGCCTGACAGGCGGGGCTCGCAACGGGCCAAGACTGTTCTCTCCCGTTTGCATGCAACGCCCCGCCGCGCCTCGTCCCTCCACAGATTTGCGTTGCAAATCGTAACACCGGTTTCTTATCGGTAACACCCAAGCTGGAACCGCTTTGTTACTGGTACTGCAGCCGTTACCAGGACGTTTCATAAACAGCTCTTGGCGCCTCGTTTCACTTTGAAACATTCAGGGTTCCGCTCGAAAAATAGAACTCACTTATTTTTTATAGTGTTACTAGACGACAGCGATTGGCATGGCGTTTGAATCGTATATCGTATGAAGTTCGTAGATTCCATTAGAAGGGTGTAAGGAGGAGAGCTTGAACAGAATTTCAATCGCCGCAGTAGCCGTATTGGCTGCGATCGGTGCATTTTCCGGATCCGCTTGCGCTTCCGCCGGTGGTGGGGAGAGCCTGGATCTCACCAACCACGTCGTGGGTTTTGCGGCCTTGATCATCTTTGTCGTCGCCTACGTCTTCGTGATGGCCGAAGAGTTCACCCACCTGCGCAAGTCCAAGCCCGTGCTGCTGGCGGCCGGCATCATCTGGGCCATGATCGCGGTCGTCTACGCGAACCATGGTATGCCCCACGCCGCGGAAGAGGCGGTGCGGCACAATATCTTGGAATATTCCGAGCTGTTCCTGTTCCTGCTCGTGGCCATGACTTACATCAACGCCATGGACGAGCGGCTGGTTTTCGACGCCCTGCGCGCCTGGCTGGTGCGATCCGGCTTCTCTTACCGCAAGCTCTTCTGGCTCACCGGGGTGCTCGCCTTTTTCATCTCGCCGGTGGCCGATAACCTGACCACCGCCTTGCTCATGTGCGCCGTGGTACTGGCGGTGGGCCGGGACAACCCGCGCTTCGTCTCCCTCTCCTGCATCAATATCGTGGTTGGTGCCAACGCCGGCGGTGCCTTCAGCCCCTTCGGCGACATCACCACGCTCATGGTGTGGCAGAAGGGGATCGTCCCTTTTGCGGACTTCTTCCTGCTGTTCATCCCGTCCCTGGTCAACTGGCTGGTCCCCGCCGCCATCATGCACTTTGCGGTACCGGATGCCCGTCCGGCCGCCTCCGACGATGTTGTCGTCATGAAGCGCGGGGCGATGACGGTCATCTTCTTGTTTCTCCTCACCATCGCTACGGCCGTCAGCTTCCACCAATTCCTGCACCTGCCGCCCATGGTGGGCATGATGACCGGCTTGGCCTTCCTCAAGCTGTTCGCGTATTACTTGAAGAAGACCTTCGATGCGGAAACCGCCTATGAACGGCGCAAGACCGAATCCAATGAGCTGCAGTTGGGCGACATCGTCCCCTTCGACATCTTCAAGAGCGTTGC
>JAJDOL010000012.1 GCA_022340195.1 Chromatiaceae bacterium | reverse complement strand
TTACCGTCTTTTCCTTGCTGTTTCTGGTCCTGGGGGCGGTCGGGATGCCCTTCCTCACGAATTTGGAGCCGGCGACGGCGGTGCTTCTGGGTTTCGCGTTGAGCTTTTCCAGCACCGTGTTTGCCGTCAAGGTGCTGGAGGAAAAGGGCGAGATGGGGACCATCTACGGCGCTTTGGCAATCGGCATCCTTATCGTGCAGGATCTGGCGGCGGTGATCTTTCTGGCCTTCTCCACCGGCAAGGTTCCCTCGCTCTGGGCCCTGCTCCTGTTGCTGCTGATTCCGGCCCGTCCTTCGCTGTACAGGATCCTGGAGCGCTCGGGACACGGCGAGCTTCTGGTGCTGTTCGGGCTGGCCCTGGGACTCGGTGGCGCTCAGCTCTTCGAGCTGGCGGGCGTGAAGGGCGACCTGGGTGCGCTCATTTTGGGGCTGCTGGTCGCGCCTCACCCGAAGGCCGAGGAGCTCTCCAAGTCGTTGCTGAGCTTCAAGGATCTGTTCCTGGTCGGCTTCTTCCTGAGCATCGGCCTGAGCGGTGCGCCGACCCTGGAGATGGTCCTGATCGGCTTTTTGTTGCTGGTCGCCGTTCCGGCCAAGGGCTGGCTCTTCTATCGTCTGCTGGTGCTCTTCAAGCTTCGCGCGCGCACCGCTTTCCTGGCCGGTCTGAGCCTTTCGAATTTCAGCGAGTTCGGTCTCATCGTGGCCGCCATCGGTGCCGCCAACGGCTGGTTGGCCCCCGAATGGCTCACGATCCTCGCGATCTCGCTCTCGTTCTCATTTGTCGCCGCCTCTCCGCTCAACGGCTTTTCCCATCAACTTTACGAGCGCTTCAGTGTTTACCTGTGCCGGCTGCAGCGCAGCGAACGGGTTGCGGACGAGGCCGAGATAGACCCGGGCGATGCGGACGTGATGATTCTCGGCATGGGCCGCGTCGGGGCCGGGGCCTACGATTCCCTGCGCATGGAGAAGGGACGCCGCCCGGTGGGGATCGATGCAGATCCCTACATAGTCGCCCTGCACCGGGAAGAGGGAAGAAATGCCATTCAGGGCAGCGCTACCGATGCCGACTTCTGGCACCGGCTGCGGTTCGACCAGGGCAACATAAAGCTCGTGCTGTTGGCCTTGCCGCAGTTGTCGGAAAACCTGTTTGCCGCCGAGCACTTGGTCAAGGAAGGCTTCGACGGTTTGATCGGAGCCATTGTTCGCTTCCCGGACGACGAGCATGTCCTGGTGCAGGCGGGAGTTCACATGGTCTTCGATCTTTACGCGGAGGCGGGATCGGGCTTTGCCCAGCACGTTTGCAGTTTGGCACAGGACCGGGCAGGAATTCCCGGATAGTCGATAATGAGTCTACGTACAAACAATAAGCACCCAACGAGGAGACGCATTATGTCCTTCAGGTTGACCTCGAGCGCATTCGAAGAGGGCGGGGAGATGCCCTCCCGCTTCACCTGTGAGGGGGCAGAGGTATCGCCCGATCTATCCTGGAGTGGACTCCCCGAGGGTGCCCGAAGCCTGGTTCTGATCGTCGACGATCCGGACGCCCCGGATCCGGCGGCGCCAAGGATGGTGTGGGATCACTGGCTCCTGTACAACCTGCCGCCGGAAAGCGGTGGCTTGCCGGAGGCTGTGGGGCCGCAGACCCTGCCGGAGGGTACGCGCGAGGGCACCAACAGCTGGGGCCGCACCGGATACGGTGGCCCCTGTCCGCCTATCGGGCGGCACAGATATTTCCATATCCTCTACGCTCTGGATATCGAGCTGCCGGACCTCGGGCAGCCGACAAAAGACAAGCTTCTCGAGGTCATGGAGGACCACATACTGGCGCGAACGGAGCTGGTCGGAACCTACCAACGGGGCGATTGAGGCCGCTTGCGGGGTATGAGCCTCAAAACCGAAAGATATCTGCGATCCGGATAACAAGGCGGACTTCGGCGGCAGACCGCAATTCGCCTGGTCCAGGTTCGGGCCTGCCCTTCCCTTGGCCAGTCTGGGATTTGTCGGCATGGGGCGCCGATCCCGTTGGCGATGCGGCGCCGCCTCGTGGCAACTCCCTCTTTCGCTTGGCGCGAGCGGGAACGAACGTGCTAATGTGCGGCGCTGGTCGAGTAGTCATCTTGAAAAGGAGGAAACAATGAAATTCGCTGAACGTTTGATCGTGCTCGTCGTCGCTGTCATGGCCTTATCCGGTTGCATCAAGGTCGATCAGACAATGCGCATCAAGCCGGACGGGTCCGGGACGCTGGATATGGTCTACGGTATGTCCGAGCAGACGATTGCGCAGTTGGAGGCTATGAAGCAGATGGCGACGGGCATGCAGCAGGAGGGCATGGAGGTGAAGGTGGAATCGGATTCCCCGTTCGAATTCGATGAGGCGGTGGTGCGCAAGAAGTTCGCCGATAAGAAGCTGGAAGGGGTCGAGTTGCTGGATGTGTCATCCCGAAGCAAGGACGGCTGGAAATTCATGGAGTTGAAGCTGGCGTTCGACGATCTGGAGTCTCTGAAGAAGACGGATCTCTTCGAGGACAGCGGATTGAGCATTACAAAGAACGCCGAGGGCAACTACGTCCTGGAACAGAAGCTGGGCTCGAACGACATGGGAATGTCGGGTGCCCAAGCGGGTTCGGCGGGCGAACCGGCTGGCGGTGCCGCCGGCGAACAGACTAGTGGTTCCGCCGGTGGTCAAGGTATGGACGCGCAGATGATGGAGGGAATGGCGGCCATGTTTGCCGGATTGCGTGTCGCCATGACAGTCATGGTCCCCGGCAAGATCATCGAAAGCAACGCGACGAAGGTCGATGGAAATCGTGCGTCCTGGATTTTCGATATCGAAGAGGATCCGCAGGTCCTGAGCAAGCTGCAGAGCAAAGGGCAGATGCGCCTCGTGTTCTCGGGGGAGGGGTTGAACCTCTAGGTGGGACTCCGCCCCGACGTGGTTTCAGTCGATCTCAGGCGCTGAGATTTTGAAAGAACCCCGGCGTTTATGGTGGCGCAGATCATTGAAACGCTGGGGTTCGCAGGCTCAGCCCGGCCTGCGGACACGGGGAAATCGGCTACGAATCGGAATACCTGATCGTTCTCCGCGCTCTGTGCCTCCGTATAAGGAACGACGGGGTCGGATAGGGCGCGGTTCAGGGGAATGGGCTATGGCCTCACCCGGTTGATGATGATCGTCACAACCCCGTCCTGGCTCGGTTTCACAGGGCTGACCTCGCCCTCCAGATCGCCGCTTTGGGGCGTTGCCTGACGGCTTTTGGAGATCCGGGCGCCCACGGTTACTTCGGTGAAGCCGGACAGCTTCAACGCTGGAATCACGGCCATGCTGTCGTCCAGGGTCAAAGTCAAGGGCAGGTCCTGGACACGTGCGCGTTGGGCCGCGAGCGGCATGGGCGGGCCTGATACCGCCTTGGCGTAAACGAACAGGCTGTCGCTCGGGTTCGCCTGCCCCTTGAGGGATTCCGCCAGGGACACCTCTACTCTTACGCTCGTAGCCGATGCTGCCGGTTGCTGGGGGGCCGATTCCTCTGTCCTCGCCGATTTGCCGGCGTTCAAGGCTTCCCCCCCGGCGTCGGCCACCTTGGTTGCTTCCGACGCCTGCTTCGTACTGGGCGTTGCGCGGTTGCGGGCCTCGGCGATATAGCGGCGTAGCTCCTTCGCCTCGTCTCCGTCCGGATCAAAGGTGCTCACCAGCGCCTCCCACTGCCGCGCGGCCTGGTCGAACTGGTTGCTTTGGAAGGACGCCAGGCCCTCGAGCCAGCGGGCGCTGGTGTGCTCGGGATCGATTTTCAGGGCGGTCTGGATCAGCTCGGCCGGGCGACCTGCGAGCTCGCTGCCCTTGTTGGCGGCGACCGCCTCGGCGTAGGCCACCAGGACATCCGGGTTTTCCGGTGCCAGGCCATAGGCCTTTTCCAGCGCATCCAGGGCACGTTCCGGCTGACCGGTGGCGAAGTAGGTGCGTCCGAGCATCATCCAGCCCTTCAGGTTGTTTGGATCTTGCTCCAGCTTCTCGGCCAGGCGCTTGACCATGACCTCCAGGGGCGGCATCTCGCCGGGGCGACTCGGATGTGCCGTGGGCGCTCGTGCGCTCGCCGCGGCCTCCAGACGCGGGATGATGCGACTGTCCCCCAGGTAAAGGTACAGGGAGATGGCAGCTGCGGGTACGGCGACGCCGAGCAGCGCGGCGGCCCAGCGTCCGCCGCCCCTGTCGTCCGGATTGTCGGGGCCCGTGTCTCCGACGTCATAGAGCAGCTCCCGCTCCAGATCCCGGCGGGCGGCCCGATATTGTTGCTGGCCCAGCTCACCGGCTGCCAGGTCGGAGTCCAGCTCCTGAAGCTGCTGGCGGAAAACCGCCAGATTGAGCTCGTCCTGATCCACGCCCTCGCTCTGCCGGCGTTTCGAGAGCAGTGGCGGTAGAACGAACAGGAGTGCCAGGCCAATGAGTCCGGCGGCCAGAATCCAGAAAATGGTCATTTGAGCGCGTCCTGATCCGATGCGGCCCGATCCGTTTCGGGGGCGAGCAGCTCCTGAAGCCGTTGCCGCTCATTGTCGGAAAGCTCTTTGTCCGGACTCTTTCGCTTGACCAAAAGGGTACGCACAAGAAAGAATGCGCCGATCCCGATTAGAACGAAGGGGCCAAACCAGAGCAGGTAGGTCGAAGGCTTGAACGGTGGGTCGTAGAGCACGAAGTCCCCGTAACGGGCGACCAGAAAGTCTATGACCTCGTCCCTGCCCTTGCCCTCCTTGAACATCCGGTAGACCTCCTCGCGCAGGTCCTGGGCCAGGTCTGCCTGGGAGCCCGCCAGGGATTCGTTCTGGCACACCAGACAACGCAGCTCGTTGATCAGGTCGCGGAACTCGGCGGTGCGAGCCGGGTCGTCGAAGGTGAGCTCTTCCAGGGTGTAAGCGCCGGCCATGGGCCCGGCGAGCAGTCCGGCCAAGACCAGGGCCGGCAGTCGGATCGATTTGCTCAACTCGGTTCCTTGCATTTCTTGGTGGTGAGGTCGATGTGCGGCGCGAGCTCCTTCTCCCAGGTACCCGGGCCCACGGGACCGATTTTTTTGTAACAGATGATGCCCTCTCCATCGACCAGGAAGGTCTCCGGCGCCCCATAGACACCCCAGTCGATACCGACCTCGTTGTCGGGATCGTAGGCACTGAGCAAGTAGGGGTCGCCATAGGTGCGCAGCATGCGGGTGGCATCGGCCGCATCGTCCTTCCAGTTGAGACCCAGGATCTGAACCTGCCCGAGCTCCCGGGCGAGCTGCATGAGCTGGGCGTGCTCGGCACGGCAGGACACGCACCAGGAGGCCCAGACATTGACCAGGGAGATCTTGCCCTTGAAATCCGCGTCGGACACCGTTTGGCTCGGGTTGTTCAGCGCGGGCAGGGTGAACTTGGGCGCGGGCTTGCCGACCAGGGGTGAGGGGACCATGCGCGGGTCCGTGCCCAGGCCGTAGAAGAGGAGGGCGGCCAGACCGAGAAACAGGACCAAAGGGGTGAGAAACTTGACGGATTTGCTCATCGGTCAGGTCCTCGCCACCGCGGCACCGGCCGGCACCTTGACCTTGCGGCTGCGTGTGCGATAGCGGCGGTCAGTGACGGCCAGGATACCGCCCAGGGCCATGAGCACGCCACCGAGCCAGATCCAGCGCACGAACGGCTTATAGTAGATGCGCAGGGCCCAGTCATCCCCGCCGACCGGCTCGCCGAGAGAGACATAGAGATCGCGCGCGAATCCCCAGTCGATGGCCGCCTCTGTCATGGGCTTGGCGCTGGCGAAGTAGGTACGCTTCTCCGGCTCGAGCACGGCTATCGGCTCTTCGCCCTGGAAAACGACGAAACGGCCCTGCGCCGCCCGGTAGTTGGGGCCGGGAACCGTTTCGACACCCTCGAACTGAAAGCGGTATCCGCCGGCCTCTTGGATGTCGCCCGGCGACATGCGCACGTCCTTCTCTATGCCGAAGTTGGATACCATGGTGGCTCCGACGATGAACATGGCGATACCCAGATGGGCCAGGAGCATCCCGTAGTAGCTGCGACCACCGCTACCCATGTCCGCAGCCATCGCCTGGAAGCCTCGCCTGTGCCGCAGGCGCTCGCGCAGTCCGGCCAGATGGGACAGTAGTACCCAGGCGGCCAGTCCAAGGCCCAGCGGCACCAGCAGGGACCCGCCCGCGACCAGGTCCGGGACCAGGATGGTCGCGATGACGACGCCGGCGGAGAGCAGGAAGGGGATCCAAAGCTCCTTGACGAGCCGGCCGGTCTCGTCGCGCTTCCAGCGGACCAGCTGGCCGACCCCCATGAAGAGGGCCAGGAAGGGGCAGATCGCCAGGAACATCTTGTTGAACCAGGGGAAGCCGACCGAGATCTTGCCCCAGCCCAGGGCCTCGTAGATCAAGGGTGCCAGGGTGCCGAAGAGTACCAGGGTGGCGAAGGCCGTCAGTAGCAGGTTGTTCGATAGCAGGAAGCTCTCGCGGGACAGCAGGTCGAAGCGTCCGCCGGTGGAGACGTCGGGCGCTCGCCAAGCGTAGAGGGCCAAGGAGCCGCCGATGACGATGCACAGAAACACCAGGATAAAGGTGCCGCGGGCCGGGTCTGTGGCGAAGGCGTGCACCGAGGTCAGCACCCCGGAGCGCACCAGGAAGGTCCCGAGCAGGCTCAGGGAGAAGGCGAAAATGGCGAGAAGGACGGTCCAGCTCTTGAAGGCCGCACGCTTTTCGGTCACGGCAAGCGAGTGGATCAGGGCTGTGCCCACCAGCCAGGGCATAAAGGAGGCGTTCTCGACCGGGTCCCAGAACCACCAACCGCCCCAGCCCAGCTCGTAATAGGCCCACCAGCTGCCGAGCGAAATCCCGATGGTCAGAAAGACCCAGGCGACGGTCGTCCAAGGCCTGGACCAGCGTGCCCAGGCCGCGTCCAGCTTGCCGCCGAGGAGCGCGGCGATAGCGAAGGCGAAGGCCACGGAAAAGCCCACGTAGCCCATATAGAGCATCGGCGGGTGGATGGCCAGCCCGGGATCCTGGAGTAATGGGTTGAGGTCGCGTCCCTCCGCCGGCACTGGGAAAATGCGCTCGAAAGGGTTGGATGTCAGCAGCATGAAGAGCAGGAAGCCGATGCCGACCATACCCAGCACCGAGATCACCCGCGCGACCACCTGGTGGGGCAGGTTGTGGCTGAAGGTCGCCACTGCCGCGCCCCAGCCGCCGAGCATCAAGGCCCACAGCAGGAGCGAGCCCTCGTGGGCACCCCAGATGGCCGAGATCTTGTAAATGGTCGGCATGAGACTGTTGGAGTTTTGAGCGACGTAGACGACGGAGAAGTCGTCGCTCAGGAAGGCCTGCAACAGGCAGGCGAAGGCGATCAACAGGAAGGTGAATTGTCCCCAGACCAGAGGCCGTGCCATGGCCGTCCAGGACTGCCGTCGGTTGAAGGAGCCGGCAAGTGGGAATATGGCCTGAAGGATGGCCAGCGCCAGCGCCAGGATGAGGGAGAAATGACCTAGCTCCGGGATCATGGGAGCTGGCTCGACGGCATTTCGGATCCTCGACCTTCGGCCATCGCGGCGACGCCCTCTGCGTGGGCGGTCTGCAGACTATCGGCGACCTCCGGCGGCATATAGGACTCGTCGTGCTTGGCGAGAACCTCCTGTGCGTAGAAGATTCCATCCTCACCGAGACGGCCCTTGGTCACCACGCCCTGACCCTCGCCGAACAGGTCCGGCAATATGCCCGTGTAGCTCACCCTAACGGTTTGGGCGTAGTCGGTGACGTCGAATGTTACTGTAAGCCCATCCGACTGGCGGGCCAAGCTGTCCTTTACGACCAAGCCGCCGAGTCGGAAGACCGCGTTGGCGGGCGCCTCCTTGGCGATCACCTTGGACGGACTGAAAAAGTACGACATGTTGCTTCGCATGGAGCTGATGGCCAGGGTTGCGGCTATGCCCACGCCCACGATGGCGAGGGCGACGAAGACGAATCGCTTGTGTCTGGCTTTCATTTGTTACCTCTGCCGGCTTGCATCCTCATCAATCGACCGAGGCGGGCCAAAATGGTTCGATGCCGGTTGCGCAGCTGCACCAGCTCCACGAGCAGCAGGATCAGGCCCATGCCGTAAGAGCTCCAAACGTAGAAGGCATAGCCACCTTGAGAGAACAACTCCGCCATTATCCGTTCTCCTTTGCGACCAGTTCCTTGACCCAGGTCGTGTCTGACTCCCGGTGCAGGATGATGCTTCGCAGGCGCATGAAAATGGCGACGAATGAGTACATCCAGAGGCCGAAGGTCATGATGAGCATGGACCAGAGTATATTCGATTCCATATTTGACATGGATGAGCGCTGATGCAGTGCCGCGCACTCGTTGGGATCCGGGCAGTTGATGGACCAGAAGATGACCGGGACCATCACCAGTCCGACGATGGCCAGCAGCGCGGAGGCTCTGTCCGCGCGGCGCACGTCGTCGATAGCCGAATGCAGGGCGATGTATCCGACGTAGAGGAAGAACAGGATCAGCTCCGAGGTCAGGCGCGGGTCCCAATCCCACCAGGTGCCCCAGCTCGGGCGGCCCCAAAAGGCGCCCGTCCAAAGCGCCAGAAAGGTGAAGATGGCGCCTGTGGGGGCGGCAGCATTGGCCATCATGAAGCTCAGCCGCGTATTGAATACGAGGCCGACGGCCGAGTAGGCCGCGAGAACCAGGTAGATCCACATGGACATCCAGGCCGCTGGGACATGAATGAAGATGATCCGGTAATACTCCTTCTGCGGGTTGGTTCCGCCCAGGCGGTCAGGGGTCTCGAAGAAGGCCCAGTAAAGTCCGACGAGGATGGTTGCCATCGCGAGCACCGCAAACCAGGGAATCATCTTGCCGGCCAAGGGGTAGAAGGTGGCGGGCGAGGAGAATCTGAACAGCTTCATCGTGTGAAATCGTATGGCGATAAGGGGAGCGCCTGGAGGGCGAATATTCGACGCGTCCTTTGCTGAGGAGCCTCGCCTCTGCTCGGCTCCTAAGGGATGGCGTCGATTGTTTAGATGGACTGCGCAGAGCTCTTTTAGTCTACAAGATTGTTTCAACCGATCGAGAAGTCAGGATCTACTCCAGCGAAATCCGCAGCGCCGCTGCGGCGGCAAGCGGCGAAAAGATCAGCGCCAGCAGCAGGAAGGCCCCCAGCAGTGATAAATAGGGCTGGGTGTCCGTGAAATCGATGGCGCTCACAGTTACTGCCCCGGCGCCGTAGACCAGCACCGGGATATAGAGCGGCAGAATCAGCAACGACAGCAGGATTCCGCCTCCCCGCAGTCCCAGGGTCAGGGCCGCGCCGATTGACCCGATCAGGCTCAGTATGGGTGTTCCCAGCAGCAAGGAGATCATCATCGCCATCTGGGACGCCTCAGGCAAGTGGTACTGTAGACCAATCAGCGGCGCGATGACCACGAGCGGCAGCCCGGTCAGGAGCCAGTGGGCTGCAACCTTCGCCAGCACCAGGATGGACAAGGGCTGTGGCGTCAGCAGCATTTGCTCCAGGGTGCCGTCCTCGTGGTCGGCCGAGAACAGCCTTTCGAGGGCCAACATGGAGGCGAGCAGGGCCGCCACCCAGACCACACCCGGCCCAAGGATACGCAGGATCTGTTTTTCGGTGCCCACGCCCAAGGGAAATAGGCTCACAACGATTACAAAGAAGAAGAGAGTCGTCAATACGTCCGTACGCCGTCGCATGGCGAGTCGGATGTCGCGTCCCAGTATGCATAAAAATACCCGCCACATGCCTTTACCGATCAGGTTAGAGGTCAGTCTCCAAGGTGCAGCCGACGTATCTGTCCCGAAGTGAGAGAGACCTCCTGGTGAGTCGTCAGAATCACCATGCCGTCTCTATCAACAACATGCCGTGCGATCAGCGTCTGCAACAGATCCACCGCGTCCAAGTCGAGCGCCGTGAAGGGCTCGTCGAGGATCCACAGGGGGGCTTTGCTCAACAGCAGGCGGGCGAGGGCGACGCGCTTTTTCTGCCCCTGGGAGAGCACCTTGGCGGGC
This sequence comes from Chromatiaceae bacterium, assembly GCA_022340195.1. Classification (GTDB taxonomy): domain Bacteria; phylum Pseudomonadota; class Gammaproteobacteria; order Chromatiales; family Chromatiaceae; genus Thiosymbion. Next base: position 3,796 of record JAJDOL010000012.1, on the reverse strand, counting down.
AGATCCTCGAAACCCGCCAAGCCCATTTGCTCCAGAGCGGACCAGAGCTGCTCGTCGTCCACCTGGTCGCCGTCGAGAACTGAGGATATCTGCAGGTTCTCGATGCCGGTCAGGTCGCTCTTGATGCCGTTGAGGTGGCCGAAGTAAAGCAGATCGGCGTGGTAGTCGTCGCCGAGTCGGCGGCTGTCTTCACCGTTCCAGCGGATCTCACCCGCGTCCGGTGCAAACAGGCCGCACAGGGCACGCAGCAGCGTCGTCTTGCCGCTACCGTTACGGCCGCGCACATGCAACAGGGTTCCGGGCTCTACATCGAAGCTCAACCCGGAAAATAACTGCCGGTCCCCGCGTCTGCACGCCAGACCGAGTACCTCGAGCATTCGCCCTATGTCCTTACGCCGTAATAGGAACAATACCAGTCGACGAAACGCGACACACCGATCTCGACCGAGGTGTCCGGCTTGTAGTCGGCGTCCCTGACAAGCTCGTCCACATCCGCGTAGGTATCGGGCACGTCCCCCGGCTGCAGGGGGAGCAGCTCCTTTGTTGCCTCGATTCCGAGGCAGCGTTCAAGCACCCGGATGTATTCCATCAGCTCCACCGGATGCTGATTGCCGATGTTGTAAAGACGGTAGGGTGCCGAGCTGGTGGCCGCATCCGGATTCTCGCCGGTCCAGGTGGGATTCGGCTCGGCGACTCGATCCATGACCCTTATCAGGCCTTCGACGATGTCGTCGACATAGGTGAAATCCCGGCGGTGCTTGCCATAGTTGAAGACGTGGATAGGCTCGCCCGCGAGGATGGCGCGGGTGAACTTGAACAGGGCCATGTCGGGCCGGCCCCAGGGGCCGTAGACGGTGAAGAAGCGCAGTCCTGTCGTTGGCAGTCCGTACAGATGGCTGTAGGTGTGGGCCATCAATTCGTTCGCCTTTTTGCTGGCGGCATACAGACTCAACGGGTGATCCACGTTGTGGTGGACGGAGAAGGGCATGTTGGTGTTGGCTCCGTACACCGAGCTGCTCGAGGCATATACCAGGTGCTCGACCTGGTGGTGGCGGCAGCCCTCGAGGATGTTGGCAAAACCGGTCAGGTTGGTATCCACGTAGGCCATGGGATTCTCGATGGAGTAGCGAACCCCGGCCTGGGCAGCGAGATTGACAACCCGTTGCGGCTTGTGATTTTCAAACACAGCGGCGACAGCCGCTCGGTCGTGGATGTCGGTTCGTGAATCCGTATACCCGTCGAAATCGAGGGTTCGCTCGAGCCTGGCGCGCTTCAGCGCCACGTCGTAGTAGTCGTTGAGGTTGTCGATCCCGATGACCTCATCGCCGCGCGTGAGCAATCGCAGCGACAGTGCGGAGCCGATGAAGCCGGCGCTGCCGGTTACCAGGATTTTCATGATTCCTCTCCCAATCCGGCGCCTGCCGAATTCTGCCGTCCAGGGGAAGCGCGCGGTGGCCGCATCTCAGAGCCTGCCATCGACGGTACCGGCCGGGAGCGCTTGCTTGACGTCGAAGAGCACGGCGCCGGGTCTGCCGAGCGCCCTGAGTCGCTCGACTCCCATCTCCTGAAAAATGCGATGGGCGACGGCCAGAATGATGGCATCGTAGCTTCCCGGCTCAGGTTCCCGGATCGGCGTTATCCCGTATTCATCCTTGGCCTCGCTCGGGTCGACCCAAGGGTCGTACACGTCCGCTGCGATGCCGTAGTCGGTCAACTCCTGGATCATGTCGACCACGCGGGTATTGCGCAGATCAGGACAGTTCTCCTTGAACGTCAGACCGAGAACCAGCACCCGGTTGTCTTTCGCCATCAGGTGGTGTCGGGTCATGAGCTTGATGACTCGGCTGACGATATAGGCGCCCATGCTGTCGTTGAGGCGCCGTCCGGCGAGGATGATTTCGGGGTGGTAGCCGACGGCCTGTGCCTTGTGGGTGAGGTAGTAGGGATCGACACCGATGCAATGGCCGCCGACGAGGCCAGGCCGGAATGGCAGAAAGTTCCACTTGCTGCCCGCCGCCTCGAGTACCTCCTGGGTATCCAGCCCCAGGCGCTCGAAGATGATGGCGAGCTCGTTGATCAGGGCGATGTTCAGGTCGCGTTGGGTGTTCTCGATGACCTTTGCCGCCTCGGCGACGCGTATGCTGCTGGCCTTGTGGGTGCCCGCGGGGATGATGGTGCGGTACAGGGCGTCGATAAAGTCGGCAACTTCCGGGGTGGAGCCCGAGGTTACCTTCTTGATATTGATCAGCCTGTGCTCCTTGTCCCCGGGGTTGATGCGCTCCGGGCTGTAGCCGACAAAAAAGTCCCGGTTGAGCTCGAGACCGGATACCTGCTCCAGGATAGGAACGCAGACCTCCTCGGTGGCACCTGGATAGACAGTCGACTCGTAAACCACGATGTCGCCTGGCTTCAGCACCGCGCCGAGCGTACGGCTGGCCGCCTCCAGGGGGCGCATGTCCGGTTCTTTATGGGCGTTTACGGGCGTGGGAACCGTGACGATGAAGAGGTTGCAGTCGGCCAAGCCGTCCGCGCCGTCCGCATAGCTCAAGTGCTCGACTGCCCTCAACTCATCCGGATTCACTTCCAGCGAGCGGTCTTGCCCCGCCCGAAGCTCGGTGACGCGGACCGCATCGACGTCGAAGCCCACTGTCGGATAACGCCTGCCTAGCTCGACGGCCAGGGGTAGCCCCACATATCCGAGTCCGACGACCCCGATGCGGACGCGCTGAAGATCAAGATTGGATGACATGGCAGCCCTTCCTCGGCCTTGAATGTTTGTCGCGCGCGGCGGACCGGCCGCGCATGCTGGAAGGTCCACATACTACCAAGCCACAAGGTGCCGAGAAAGGAGACTTGGGAGGCCGACAGGGATGGCGGGGTGCCGAGAGGCCGATCAGGTCGAGCACATAGCCACCCGCTGCTGTCTCGCGCCTCAAGCGGGTATACCACCGATCAGGCCGATGAGCGCTGCACCGAAAGCCGCCTCCTGGTGCTCCGCCGGCGTGACAGGAACGCCCAAAAGCCTTTTCCGGATCTCCGACCACTTGGAATTCTCCGCTCCGCCGCCGGTAGTGAGCACCGCGCTCGGGGCAGGGGCCCCCAGCGTTTGCAGACGGCGATAGCCGTCCGCCTCGATTTGAGCGATTCCCTCGAGTAGTCCCTGGAGAAAGCGGCCGTCGTCTTCGGGTCGCGGGCTGAGCCGTGGTGACAACGTACTATCGTTGATGGGAAAGCGCTCACCGCGAGCCGGGAGCGGGTAATAGTCGAGGCCGGTGGGCGAGTCCGGGTCGAGCGTCTCGCTCAACCTCCGAATCTGCCCATCGTCGAAATATTTCCGAAGCGCCGCCCCGCCGCTGTTGGACGCCCCTCCGATCAACCAGTGCCCGCCGAACCTGTGGCTATAGACGCCGAATTGGGGAGCTGTGACTGGTACGGTGCCCAAGACCTTCAGCACGAGGGTGCTTCCGAGACAGGTGACGGCCTCGCCCGGACGCGCGACTCCCGTGGCCACTACAGCGGCCCTGCTGTCGGTGGTGCCGGCCAACACCAGGGTACGCTCCGACAACCCCGTTTCCTTCGCCGCGGTCCGGCTCACCCGGCCCAGCGCCGTCCCTGGTGCCACCACCCGAGGCAGGACGACCTCCTCCAAACCGAGGCTCGATAGCCACTGGGGCCAGCGGACAGTCTGCGGATCCAAGCCGAGCTTGAGGCAATTGTTCCAGTCGCTGATGCCGAAGCGGCCGCTCAGGATGCCGAGGATCCAGTCCGCCTGATGAAGGACGAGACTCCCAGGGTC
>JAJDOL010000008.1 GCA_022340195.1 Chromatiaceae bacterium | reverse complement strand
CCTTCTGCTCCTGCTGCTGCTGGTCCTTCTGCTCCTGCTGCTGCTGTTCCTTCTGCTCTTGCTGCTGCTGTTCCTTCTGCTCCTGCTGTTGCTGTTCCTTCTGCTCCTGCTCCTGGTGCTCCTGTTGCTGCTTCTTTTCCTGTTGCTCTTGCCGTTCCTTCTCCTTACGCTCCTGTTCTTCCTTCTTCCGGCGCTGCTCCTCTTTCTGCTTCTCGTACATCTCCTGCTCCATGCGCGCGAGCATGGCGCGGGCCAGGGACAGGTTGTAGTTGGCGTCTTCGTGGTTCGGATTCGCGCTCAACACCGCTTCGTATGCCTTTGCGGCCCCGGTGAAGTCGCCGAGCTGAAAGCGGGCGTTGCCCAGGTTGTAGCCGGCGTCCTCTTTCACGGCCGGGCGTTCTACGCGGCTGAAGGCGTCGGCGGCTTCCTGGTAACGCCCGGACTTGTAAAGGGCCACGCCCCGCCGGTAGTCGTCGCCGAAACCCTCGGCCGCCTGTCCGTAATCGCCGGTCTGGAAGTGCTCGTAGGCCTCCTGCTCCTGGTTCAGGAACAAGTCTGCCCGGGCCCCGGAAACAAGCACCAGGGTCAATGCTGCGACGGTCGCTGGCAGGATCTGTCTCATTTCTTAGGCCCGAGCCGGGCTCGTCCGCGGAAGTTGGGTACCAGCAGGGCGATGAGTGCGAGTATCGGCAGGTAGTAGCGCTCGTTCCAGATGCGGGTGCGCTCATCACCGGCCTCAGGGGGGAGGCGGGTGACTGCCGCTGCCTCGAGGATTTCCTCGGTATCGGAGTCCCTGTAGTCCGCCCGTTGGTAGGTTCCCTGGCCGGCGGTAGCCAGCTCCTGGAGGAGCGATTCGTTTAAAGACGACATGACGGGTTGACCACTGCGGTCGTGGATCCAACCCCCTTTCTGCGCGGGAACCCGCGCCCCCGCCTCGGTGCCGACACCGAGAACGTGAAACCGGATGCCCTGCTCGGCAAGCTTCTCGATACGCGGGATCAGCTCCGGCTCGTCGAAGTCGCCGTCGGAAATCAAAAGGATGGAGCGCGCGCTGTCCTCGGGAAGGCTGCCGAGCAGGCCCTCGGCGCGGTCCAGTGCCTGGTGCAGGCGGCTGCCCTGGAGCCGGGCGAGGTCCGTGGACAGGGCGGGAAGGGCGTTTAGGATGGTGTAGGTGTCCTCTGTGATCGGCGATAGCACATGGGGCACCGAGGCGAAGGCGATCAAACCGAGGCGCACCTGGCGATTCTGCATGATCAGGTCCTGGATCTCCTGGCGGGCACGGCCGAGGCGGCTGGGAGCCACGTCGTCTGCCTCCATGGAGCGGGAAATGTCTAGCAGGATCAGCAGGTTGTTTCCGGGATGGAAGAGGCGCACATCCTCGTAGTCCCACCTGGGGCCGGCCATGGCAAGGATCAGCAGCGCCCATAGGCCGGACCAGCGCAGAAAACGGCCCCAGCGCTCGGTCGCCTTGAGATCCCGGGTACCCGTCAGATGGGGCAGCAGGTGTGGGTCCGCGTAGCGGTGGATGGGTCCGCGTGCGGCCTTGGCGGCGCTGCGCCACAGCCATATCGCCACCGGGACCAGGGCCAGCAGACCCCAGAACCAGACAGGTTGCTCGAAGTGGAAACCGGCCTCAGGCACTGGCGACCCTCGTGACGAAGCGCTTGCGACCCTCCGGGAACAGACCCAGCCCCAACAGCGCCAGCAGGGCCACGGCCAGCGGGATGCGGTAAAGGGGGGTGGGCAGGAAGGCGGTTCGGGCCTCCGCCTCGGTCTTCTCGAGCTGGCCGATGCGTGTGGAGATCTCCTCCAGGGCGCTGGTGTCGGTGGCGCGGAAGTAGGCCCCGCCGCTAATGGTTGCGATGCGCTGCAATGTGTCTTCGTCCATGGTCAGATCATCTCGGTACTTGATGACGCCTTCCTCCATGATGGGGATGCTCTCCTGCTTGCTGCCGACGCCGATGACATAGACGCGCACCCCAGTCACGCGCGCAAGAGCCGCCGACTCCAGCGGAGCGAAGCCCCCGGCGGAGTTGTCCCCGTCGGCGATCAGAATCATGACGCGGGAGCCCTCCGGGCGCTCGCGCAGCTTCTTTACGCCCAGGGCGATGGCATCTCCCAGGGCCGTGCCTTGACCGGCGATGCTGGGAACCACGCCATCCAGCAGTTCGCGCACCGCCTGCCGGTCCACGCTCAGCGGCGAGAGCACGAAGGCCTGACTGCCGAAGATGATGAGCCCGATACGGTCTCCCTCGCGGGCGTCTACGAAGCGACCCATGACCCCCTTGACCACCTGCATTCGAGTTACTTGTTGGCCTTCCACGGTGAAATCCAGGGCCTCCATGGAGTGGGAGGCATCCACCGCCAGCATCAGGTCGTAGCCCGGTGTGCTGACCTCGGTGTGGGGCTCCAGCCACTGGGGCCGCATGAGTGCCAGGACCAGGGCCGCCCACAGCAGATAGAGCAGGGACTTGTAGAGCCAGCCGGCGAGCTGGCGGCGCGGCCGCCTCGTCTGGTAGGCGGCCTGGAGCTCCTCGAGGTGCGGATGTAGCAGGGTGACACGCTGTCCCTCCAGGTCCTCCTCACGGCGCGCGCGGCGATCCGGCCACAGGACGGGCAGCAGGAACGGCAGCAGCAGGAGAAGGCCCGCCCAGGGCCAGTGAAACTCAAACATCCTTCTTCCTCTTCTCCTCGACCTGGACCCAGCCGTAGGCGGCGTCTATGAGCTCGAGCAGCTCTTGTGAACGACCCAAATCCCCCGGTGGAGCGTAAGGGATCTCCAGCAGCAGGCGTCCCTGTTGCGTCCAGTCAAAGCCTTGTGGATCCTGGCCGCGGAGCCATGCCAGCCAGTCCTCGCCGGTAAGCCCGGCACAGGCAGTGCGTCCGAGACGGGCCATGGCAACGCGACGCATCAGCTCGGAGAGCTCGCCTGCCGTCTGTTTGCTGTCTTGCGTTCCAGCGCGCTTGCGCAGGTCCCGCAGGTGCCGGGCCGCGTCCCAGCGCCAGCTGCCGACAGTGACGAAGGGGAGCGGCGGAACGCGCAGCCGGATCTGGGTGCGAAAGCGCCAAGCCAGAAAGATCAACCCCAGCGCCACCGCCGCCAGCAGCCACCAACCTGGCCCGGGTGGCCACCAGGGCACGCTCTGGATGCCGTGGATGTCGCGAAGCTGCTCTACGCCTGGATGCATCGTTAAACCTGTCAGACTGCCCGAGACCGTGCCCTTTGCTCCAGGTTGTGAATGAGCGTCAGGTGGATCTCCTGGTCCGTGCGTACCGGCAGCAGGGTGATGTTGAGCCGGAAGGCCATGGCCTGCAGCATCTCGCGCCGCTCCTCCCAGGTCTCGCGGTAGACCAGCCGGGCTTGAGGATCGTCCGTATCGATCTCCACCAGTATGCCGTCGGTGCCGGTGAACGTGGTCACGCCCATGGACGGGATCTCCCAGTCCGCGGGGTCGTCTACGGGTATCAAAGCCACCGAGTTGCGTTGAATCAGGGTGCCCAGGGTACGCTCCAGATCCATTACCTCCCGGTTGAGATCGGCAATGACGAATACCAGCGATCCCGTTGGCAGTCCGCGGGTCGCCCGCTTGAGGGCGCCTCCTAGGCAGTCGATGGAGGGATCGCCGGAACTGGTCGGTTCGGTGAGGGTGCGCAACAGCTGCCACAGCGCACGCCGGCCGCGCGAGGGTCTGAAGTGCTGGAGTCCGGCCTGCATGTCGCCGAAGGCCATGCCGCCCACACGGTCGTTGAGCCGGCTCGCCGCCCATCCGATGAGAGCGGCGGCGCGCGCCGCCTGTACCGACTTGAAGGTTCCCCGTGTGCCGAAGCTCATGTGGGGACCTTTGTCCACGCACAACACGACCGAGCGCTCGCGCTCCTCGCGGAAGACTTTTAGATGGGGCTCGTTGATGCGGGCGGTGACCTTCCAGTCCATGTAGCGGATGTCGTCGCCCTCCCGATATTCGCGTACCTCCTCGAAGTTGACCCCGGCACCGCGGAACACCGAGGCATAGAGGCCGGCAAAGGTGGAGTTGACCAGGTGGTGCGAGGGTAGCCCCAGCGTATGTGCCTGGTGGCGGAGCTCCAGCAGGTCATCTAGACGGGGATAGAGACTCATCGAGCGGGGAAGTTGTTCCTCAGGGAATCGCGACCAGGTTGAGCAACCGGTTGATGAACTCGTCGGTCGTGATGCCCTCGGCCTCCGCCTCGAACGTCAGAAGCAGGCGATGGCGCAGGATCTCCGGGGCGACGCCCTGGATGTGGTGGGGGGCGACGAACTGGTCGCCGTCCAACCAGGCGCGGGCGCGGGCGCAGCGGGCCAGGCCGATACTGGCGCGCGGCGATGCCCCGAAGCGGCACCAGCGCGCGAGGTCCGGATCATAGACCTTGGGGTTGCGCGTCGCCTGCACCAGATCGACGATGTAGTTATTGAGCTTCGGATCCAGATACAGGTTGGCCACGTCCCGCCGCATGGCGAACAACTCGGTCTGGGATAGGCGTTTGGCCGGCGCCGTATAGTTGGTCTTCTGCTGCTGGTGATCCAGCTCGAGGATCTTGAGCTCCTCCTCCCGGGTCGGATAGTCCACCACGGCTTCCATCAGAAAGCGGTCAAGCTGGGCCTCCGGAAGGTGGTAAGTGCCTTCCTGCTCCACGGGATTCTGGGTGGCCAGCACCATGAAGAGCTTGGGTAGGGGATAAGTGCGTTGCCCGACCGTAATCTGGTGCTCGGCCATGGACTCCAGCAGGGCCGACTGCACCTTGGCCGGTGCCCGGTTGACCTCGTCGGCAAGCAGCACGTTATGGAACAGGGGGCCGGGACGAAACTCGAACTCGCCCTTTTCGTGCCGGTAGATGTCGGTGCCGATGAGATCCGATGGCAGCAGGTCAGGGGTGAACTGGATGCGGTGGAAATCCCCTTCGACCGCCTCCGCCAAGGCCTTGACCGCCGTGGTCTTGGCCAGGCCCGGCATTCCCTCCACCAGGAGATGACCATCGCTCAGCAGGCAGATGAGCATGCTGTCGATGAATCTCTGTTGACCAATGATGCGTGAGGCGATGTGATCGCGGACTGGCTTGAGATCTGCGGGGGTCATGCGGTACGACTTCGGCTACCTGATTGAATTGTCCTTCCGGTAGGCGTCATTTTGCGCTCGACGTCCGTTCGGAAACGATAATCCTGACTGTTTTTCTGGTTGAGCGCAACCCCGAAAAATCTTCAGCAAATTGAATTATCGGCGTATGCCGACGTTCTGCTCATGTCCGTTACGGGGTATCGATCGATCTGTCGAGATGTCGGATCTCCCGCGGGCCAAGCTCCGCTGTCCGTCAGTTGTCACGATCATAATAACAATTTATCAATGGTTTTTCGGGTCGCGGTATGGGATGGCTCATCTCTCCGGATTTGTGCACACGCGAGTCTTGACATCGCGACGCTATCCCCAACCGCTGGCTCGGCCTTTGAAGCTTGATAAGAAAATCATGTAATACACTGATTAAAAACAGAAATAAAAGACTGGCTAAAAAACCGTCAATTCGCAAAAAAATTAGGTTGCACGCGGGATTCCGCGTCCTGCGCAGTGGTTGTTAACAGAGTTATCCACAGCTTCTGTTGGCAAATAGAAATAGCTTATTAAGACAAACGGCTTGTTCCCCCGATCTCACGAGCAGCTTTAACAATGGTTGCGAACTTGCTTTCGAAGTTGAGCATGTTGGCGCCTCGTCACGGACACGCGCCCTTGTACGGTGATCGGAGGCGGAAGTCCTTGATGCGTTAATTCGGTGAAGGGCGCGCGACTTACGCGGAAATGCACTGATACCACGCAGCATATGAACTATACTCCTGCGCCCGTTGCCGATACCGGATCCAGGTACCCATCGGCAGAGACCAGGAGCTCGGCTCAGTGATCGAAAAACTCAGAAACATTGCCATCATCGCGCACGTGGACCACGGCAAGACCACCTTGGTGGACCAACTGCTGCAGCAGTCCGGCACCCTGGGGGAGCGCTTTGGGCCCGTGGAGCGGGTGATGGATTCGAACGTTCTGGAGAAAGAGCGGGGCATCACCATCCTGTCGAAGAACACGGCCATCCGCTGGAACCAGTATCGGATCAACATCGTCGACACCCCGGGACATGCCGACTTCGGCGGGGAGGTAGAGCGGGTTCTGTCGATGGTGGATTCGGTGCTGCTGCTGGTGGATGCACAGGAAGGTCCCATGCCCCAGACCCGCTTCGTGACCCAGAAGGCCTTCCAGCACGGTCTGCGGCCCATTCTGGTGGTCAACAAGATCGACAAGCCGGGGGCGCGTCCCGACTGGGTGATCGACCAGGTCTTCGAGCTCTTCGACCGCCTAGGGGCCACCGATGCCCAGCTCGACTTCCCCATCGTCTATGCCTCCGCCGTCAACGGCTACGCCGGCTTGACGGACGACCTGACCGAGGGCGACATGACGCCCCTGTTCGAGGCCATCGTCCAGCACTGCCCACAGCCGGACGTGGACCCGGAAGGCCCCTTTCAGATGCAGATCTCGACCCTGGACTACAGCAGCTTCGTCGGCGCCATCGCCGTGGGCCGTATTCAGCGTGGCAGGGTCAAGCCCAACCAGCAGGTGGTGGTTGTCAAGCGTGACGGCGACCGGCACAGGGCCAAAGTCGGGCTGGTGTACGGTTACATGGGCTTGGAGCGCCACGAGGTCCCGTCCGCTCAGGCGGGGGATATCGTGGCCTTGACGGGCATCGAGGCACCGAACGTTTCCGATACGCTGTGCGATCCCGAGCATGCGCAGGCCCTGCCGCCGCTGAGCGTCGACGAGCCCACGGTAACCATGACCTTCCAGGTCAATACCTCGCCATTTGCCGGCAGGCAGGGCAAGTACCTGACCTCGCGTCAACTCAAGGAGCGTCTCGAACGCGAGCTCATCCACAACGTAGCCCTGCGTGTGGAAGAAGGCAATGACCCGGAGAAATTTCGGGTTTCCGGCCGCGGCGAGCTGCATCTCTCGATCCTATTGGAGAATATGCGGCGTGAGGGCTACGAGCTCGCCGTTTCCCGGCCTGAAGTCATCTTTCGCGAGATCGACGGCAAAATCTGCGAGCCCTACGAGCAGCTCACGGTCGATCTGGACGCGGACAACCAGGGGGCCATCATGCAGGCCCTCGGCGAGCGCAGAGGCGAGCTCCAGGATATTTTGCCGGACGGTAAGGGACGCGTGCGCCTGGACTATGAGATCCCCTCGCGCGGCTTGATCGGCTTTCAGACCGAGTTCATGAGCCTGACCTCCGGCACCGGCCTCAAGTACCACGTCTTCGACCACTATGGTCCCGCCAACCAGAGCGGAATAGCGCCGCGACGCAACGGTGCCCTGATCTCCAACAGCACAGGCAAGGCCCTGGGCTATGCCCTGTTCAACCTGCAGGAGCGCGGGCGCATGATGGTTTCGCCGGGTGAGGAGGTCTACGAGGGTCAGGTTGTGGGTATCCACGCACGCGAGAACGATCTGACGGTGAATCCGCTCAAGGCCAAGCAGCTCACCAACATCCGCGCCGCGGGCTCGGACGAGAACATCCTGCTCACGCCACCGGTACGTTTCAGCCTGGAGCAGGCCTTGGAATTCATCGAGGACGACGAGTTGGTGGAGATCACGCCGGGCGCCATTCGCATTCGCAAGCGCCACCTCAAAGAGCAGGAGCGCAAACGCGCGGCGCGAGGTGGCTGACGCGCAGCTTCCCTCGCCCCATTGCTCAGCGTATCGGCTTGAAGGGCAAACGTTGACCGGCTACTCGGGCGCTGGCTATGCTGCGGGAATGACGGCTTCAAACAGCCCTGGAGGGCGATCCAGATGCAATGGGCGGATGTATTGGCTGACCCGACGCTCAAGGACCTGCCTTATAAGATCGAGCTGAACGAGTACGGAAAGATCGTCATGACCCCGGCGTCGAACAAGCACGGGAGCGTGCAGTCCCGGATTGCGCGAAAGCTGTGGCATGCGGGGGACGATGGAGAGGTGATTACCGAGTGCTCGATCGACACCGAAAAGGGCGTCAAGGTCGCAGACGTGGCCTGGTGCTCCGAAACCTTTCTTGCCAGGCACGGATTGGAAACCCCCTTCACAGAGGCGCCCGAATTGTGCGTGGAAGTGATTTCCCCTTCCAACAGCAAGCGCGAGATGGACGAGAAGATGGCGCTCTACTTCTCCCGCGGCGCGATGGAGGTCTGGTTGGTTTCCGAAGAAGGGCAGATCCGAGTATTCGGCCCAGAGGGTGAGATGCAAGGCTCCTTACTGATCTCGGGATAGTCGCTCCGCATACTGTCAGAGGGGTCGTTCGGTCCGTGCGTTGCACAAGACGATGACGTCTTTTCGTGGTCTGTCCCTGATTGGCTGCAACGTTGGTGTCGCGTGCTCTCTCAGGCGCTCGTGAAATACCTCCACGGGCGGCAACTGGAACCACCGGCGCTCTCGCCGGCACCGGGATAGCCGGGTGGCGGTGGCGCTGTGGTGAGTGCGGGGCAGGCGGCGGAAAGCCACCGTCTGACGGGCTCAACTACTCTATTTAGGTTGAATGGATGTGACTCTACAAGGCTCCGCGTTGGTCACTACCTAGCAAATCCGCGGCAGCTGCTCCGCCGCCAGCCAGTCGACGATGCGCTGGCCTCCGAAACCGGTTTCCATTTGCACGAAGCGGTGGGGATCCTCGACGACGCGGCCGATGATGGCAGAATCTGTACCGAGGAGGTGCCCCCGCATGGCATCGAGCAGCGTCTCGGCCCGTTCCGCTGGACAGATGGCGATCAGCTTGCCTTCGTTGGCGACGTAGAGGGGATCGAGCCCCAGCAGCTCGCAGGCGGCGGCCACCTCGGGCCGTACCGGTATGTCCGCCTCGCGGATGTGCATGCCGACACCGGACTGGTGGGCGAGCTCGTTGAGGGTGGTGGCAAGCCCGCCGCGGGTGGGATCACGCAGGCAGTGGATGTCGGGTACGGCCTCCACCATGGCCATAACCAATCGGTGCAGAGCGGCAGTGTCGGACTGGATCTCCGTCTCGAAGCCCAGATTCTCCCGCTTGGACATGACTGCTATCCCATGGTCACCCATGGTGCCGTTCATCAGGATGACGTCGCCCGGTTGCGCCCGGTCGCCGGAGATTTGGATCCCCTCGGGTACGACACCGACGCCTGTTGTTGTTATGAAGATGCCGTCTCCCTTGCCGCGCTCGACGACCTTCGTGTCGCCGGTCACGACGGGCACGCCGGCGTCGCTGGTAGCCCGGGCCATGCTGCGGACCACCTGGGCCAGATCAGCGAGGGGAAAGCCCTCTTCAAGGATGAAACCCGCGGCGAGATAAAGGGGCCGGGCACCGGCCATGGCCACATCGTTGATAGTGCCATGAACGGAAAGGGAGCCGATGTCGCCGCCGGGGAAGAAGAGGGGAGAGATCACGTGGCCGTCGGTGCTCATCACCAGGCGTCCGGGGGGGGCGTCGAACATGGCTTGGTCGTTGCCCTGGCGCAGCAGCTCGTTGTCGAGTTGCTGCTTGAACAGCTCCTCGATGAGCTGCGCCATGGCGCGGCCGCCGCTGCCGTGGCTCATGTCCACGGCGCCGCGATCGAGGTCGAGCCGCAGAGGAAAGCGCCGATCCGAGCCCGCCATCAGGCCGTCCGGTCCCCGGCGGCGGTGTCCCGGAAACGACCGTAGGACCAGTAGGCGGCGCAGGCACCCTCGGAGGAGACCATGCAGGAGCCCATCGGATTCTCCGGCGTGCAGACGGTGCCGAAAAGCTTGCAGTCCGTCGGGCGCTTGACCCCGCGCAGGATGGCGGGGCATTCGCAACCCTTGACCTCATGGCTCTCTCCTGGCTCCATCGGGAAACGGATCTCCGCGTCCAGGTCCGCATAGGCATCCCTGATGCGCACAGCGCTGGCCGGTAAAAAGCCGAGGCCGCGCCATTCGAAGCGCTCGCGCAGCTCGAAGCAGTCAGCCATTAGTGCCTGGGCTTTGCGGTTGCCTTCGGGGGTGACCGCCCTGCGGTACTGGTTCTCCACCTCGCAACGCCGGTCGTTGATTTGGCGAATCAGCATGAGGGTCGACTGCACGACGTCCAGAGGCTCAAAGCCGGCGATGACCAGGGGCTTGTCGAACTCCGCGGGAACGAAGCCATAGGGCGCGCTGCCGATGACGGTGCTGACATGGGACGGACCCAGGATGCCGTCGATGGAGACGCTTTCCGGCTCCGCCGCGGCCAGGATGGCGCGCAGGGCCGGGGGCGTGAGCACGTGACTGCAGAGCACCGAGAAATTCTCGAGTCCTTCCGCCCGCGCCTGTTTCATGGCCACTGCCGTCGGCGGCGTGGTGGTCTCGAAGCCGATCGCGAAGAACACCAGCTGTTTTTCCGGATTGGCGCGTGCGATGGCAAGGGCATCCTGGGTCGAGTAGACCATGCGGATATCGGCACCGGTAGCCTTGGCCTTGAGCAGGCTGCGGCGGTCACCGCCCGGTACCCGCATCATGTCGGCGTAGGTGCAGAGGGTGACACCATGCTGCTCGGCGAGGGCGATGGCGGCATCGATTCGAGCGGTGGGCAGAACGCAAACAGGGCAGCCGGGGCCGTGAACAAAGCGCAGGTTCTCCGGCATCAGGTCTTGGACCCCGTAGCGGAAGATCGCATGGGTATGACCGCCGCAGAACTCCATCAGCCGGTATTCCCGTTCCGGGTTCGCCTCCGCGGCGATAGTGGTAGCGAGTTGTCGGGCCAGGGTCTGATCGCGAAACTCGTCGATGTATTTCATGCCGCGTCCTCCGCCGACTCGCCCGCCTCGGCGATGAGCTGCAGTGTACGCTCGGCCTCCTCGGGACTGATTCGATTGAGCGCATAGCCTACGTGCACCAGCACAAAGTCGCCGATCTCAGCGCCGTCGACCAAGGCCAGGGAAACCTGCTTGCTCACGCCGTCGAGGGTAACGGATGCCGTATCGGCTTTCTCGTCGATGGAGGTGATCTTCGCAGGGATGGCTAAGCACATAGAGGCTGGCTCCCGCCGGCTTCAGGAAATAGTCAAATAATAATCGACGCAGGGATCGACCGCCGTCACCAACATGTGTGCCTGGCGTTCGAGCGTCTCCCGGTTCTCCGATGACAGAGCAGACAGCCCTTGTGCCATAACGCCCCCGGGATGGAAGTTCCACTCCGTCGGTGCGAGGATCCGATAATCGCGTATCCGGCCTCCCCTCACCGCTACCCGGTGAACCAGAAGCCCCCGCGCCGCAGGGACCAGCGAGACGCCGAGGTCGTCCCCTGTCCGGACAGCCAAAGACTCGACCGGCTCGTCGAGATGCCGGAGTCGGGTGTGCAGGCTCTGCTGCAGGGAGGCGAGCTCCAGGAGCTGCGCTGCCAGACGCGGTAGCAGGCCGTTCCCGTAGTCGCAAATCAGGGCCGCGACCAAGCTTTGCTCCCGTTGCCGGGTGAAGGGAGACGACTCCCGCGGCGCGCCCTGCCACGTGGGCTCGGCCGCAAAGCGGTCCGCGTCCCCGCCGGAGAGGAGGGGATCGAGATCCGCTGCGCTCAGACTGGGCAGTGCGCTCACCTGGTTTCTGCCCGCGGACGCCCAGCCCCGTATCTCGACTTGACGAACGAGCCGCGCCGCGGCCGTGTCCTTGTCCTCGGCCCAGGCGAGCAGATCTTTGCGGGTCTGTATCTCCCCGAGCCAGTCCGCCGGTTGTACGCCGAGAACCTGCTCCGCACTCGGCCTCGTAAGCTCGTCGATGGCCGCGGTTGCCTTCGAGAAGTCCGGCTTTGGAACATCGGCGGCGGGCTGCGGGGGTCCAGTTCCGGGCATAAGCAGCGCACGCAGCCGGAGCCAGGCCCCCATGGCCTTGGACATGGCCGCTTCCAGTGGTGACTCGCCGTGGAAGCGTGGCCAGTCCAGCAAAATCCGCCACAAGTGCTCTTTGACCGTCTCCGCGTCCACCAGCAGACGCCGCAGCCGGTCAACGCCAGGGGATGGGGCCAAGCCGTGGGCTGCCTCGCAGGCACTCGCGCAGGCACAGGCTTGAGCGCAAGTACAGATACTGAACAATGCCGGCAGGCTCGCGGCGGTCTCTTCGACCGTCTTGCCGACGAATACTCGGCTCGTCGCAGTCGGTCGTGACGAGTGAATGGTCACCCTCAGATGACCATCGTGCCGCTGAAGCTCGATGTTGAGCCTTCCCCTCAGATCCGACATGCTTCGGTATGCCTCAACCGGTAACCACGCGTTGTTAAGAAACAGCCACCAAGGCGCCATGTACGCCGAGGAGAACCTCTTGAAACCGAAGAGTAACCGAGAACAGCGGTCCAATAGCCCTGCGGGTTGCAGGTTCTCCGGGCTTGCCACGTCCGTCGTCGAACCGAAACACGGCACCGAGCACAGGCACAACTGAAGAATCCATGCTCAGCAAACAGCAGCTCGAAAAGCTCCGTGCCGACATCCGGTTCACCGCCGAGCTCGGTGGGCGCAACCTACTCCTTCACAGCACCTGGGGACTGTTCTCGCCACGGGAAATCGACGAGGGCACTCGACTCTTGCTCCGGAACATCGAGGTAGGCCCGGCGGACGACTGCCTGGACCTGGGCTGCGGCTACGGACCCATCGGCCTCGCCCTGGCCGTTTTGGCCCCCCGAGGCCAGACCCTCATGGTGGACAAGGACTTCGTCGCCGTGGACTTCAGCAACGGCAATGCGAAGCGCAATGGGATCGCCAACGCCTGCGCCCAGCTCAGCAACGGATTCGACCAGATCGACCCGGATCAGACCTTCGACCTGATCGCAAGCAACATACCGGCCAAGGTGGGCAGGGAGTTGCTCAGTCTCTACCTGCACGACGCGCGGAATCGGCTGCGCCCCGGCGGTCGGCTGTACCTGGTCACCATCAACGGGCTGCGGCAGTACATGAAACGCAACCTGACGGAGGTCTTCGGCAACTACGAGAAGCTCAAGCAAGGGGCCCACTATACGGTGGCGCTGGCTCGCCGTACGAGCGGCTAGGATTACTGGCCCGGCACACTCTCCAGCATCCGTGTTGCCTCTTGTCCGATATCGTTGTCCGGGTTCAGGTCCCGTGCCCTTCGGAGCGCCTCGCGAGCTCTCCATCCATCAGAAATGCGACCACGGCTCCCGGCGCGCGGGGGGAGAAGACAATCTCCTTGCCCAACTACCCGGACTCGCGTAAAATCTCCGCTCTTTCATATTGGACCTTGTAACTTTCCGGCCTTTAGGGTGCGCGTCATGTCCAAAGTTTGTCAGGTAACCGGCAAGAAACCCCTTACCGGCTGTAATGTCTCCCATGCCCACAACAGGACCAAGCGTCGGTTTCTGCCGAACCTGCATTACCATCGCTTCTGGGTTGAGAGCGAGAAGCGTTGGGTGCGCCTCCGCATCACCACCAGCGCAATGCGCATCATCGACAAGAAAGGCATCGACCAGGTGCTCTCCGAGATCCGCGCCCGCGGCGAAAAAGTCTGAAGGAGGCATATTCCCATGGCCAAAGCAGCACGTGACAAGATCCGTTTGAACTCCAGCGCCGGTACCGGTCATTTCTACACGACCACCAAGAACAAGCGCAATCAGCCCGGAAAGATGGAGATGAAGAAGTTCGACCCGGTAGTGCGCAAGCACGTCATGTACAAGGAAGGCAAGATCAAGTAGCCCGCCCTTGCTCCCGCACCGAACAGAAACCCGCCAACGGCGGGTTTTTTTTGGGGGGAGCCGGTACAGGATTCCGCGTCCGTCGGTAACAGGTTTAACAGGATGATTTTGAAAAAGAAAAACCCCTGTTACATCCTGTTGATCCTGTCCTGGTAGCGGCGATCTCTAAGATTTTGACTGCTGCAAATCGTTGGTCGAGGCAGAGGTTCCCTAGGAAGCCGGCGCCAGCGTGTAGCCGCGAAGGTTGCGGGCAAAGGTCTCCAATGCCTGGATGCCGGTGGCCTCCGCCTGCTGACACCAGTCCTGCAGCGACTTGAGAAGGGCTTCCTGGTTAGGTGCGGTCCTCTCCCATAGATCACGTAGGCGCTCGCGGAACTGATAGACGGTCTTGAGCGTTTGGCTCTGCGCCAGCACCTGCTCCAGGCGTTGTTTTGTGCGCTCGTCCAGACGTGGCTCTTCCAAGACCAGCAGGCGCTGCGTGCGTCGGAACAATCTGCGGCAATGGCGTTCGCTGCGACACAGCTCGGCACGGGTGACGGGTGCGAGCACCTCACGGGCGTAACGCGCTGCGACGTGCATGCGGCCGACGATGACGGCGCGCACCGTATCCATGTCGATGTTGCCCTTGCCCGCGATGACGAACGGCTTGGGTGCCACCTTCTTCACTCTTGCCAGACCGAGACTGCTTAGCAGTCGGATGTAGAACCAGCCCATATCCAGCTCCCACCATTTGGAGGACAGCTTGGCCGAGCTCGGGAAGGCGTGGTGGTTGTTGTGCAGCTCCTCGCCGCCGATCAGGATGCCCCAGGGCACGATATTGGTCGAGGCGTCCGGGCTCTCGAAGTTGCGGTAGCCCCAGTAATGGCCGACGCCGTTGATCACGCCGGCGGCGAGGAAGGGGATCCAGATCATCTGCACCGCCCACAGGGTAATGCCGTAGACGCCGAACAGCAGCAGGTCCAAGATCAGCATCAGCCCGACCCCCTGCCAGGTGTAGCGGCCGTAGATGCGGCGCTCGATCCAGTCATCGGGCGTTCCGTGACTGTAGCGCGAGAGGATTTCCGGATTCTCGACCGCCTTTCCGTAGAGCTCGGCACCTTCCGCCACGACCTTGGGAAGACCAAGAATCTGCGGACTGTGCGGATCGTCGGGTGTCTCGCACTTGGCGTGGTGGCGGCGATGTACAGCCACCCACTCGCGGGTCACCATGCCTGTGGTGAGCCAGAGCCAGAAACGGAAGAAATGGCTCACCGCCGGATGCAGATCCAGTGCCCGATGAGCCTGCGAGCGGTGAAGAAAGACTGTGACAGTCACGATCGTGACATGGGTCAGGGCAAGCCCGACCAGGACCAGCTGCCATAAGGAGAGGTCCAGGAATCCGTACAAAGTCATTTGAGATCCTCAGGGAAAAAGACGACCGCAACGTCACGCCGCCGACACACGCGCATTCGCGGCAGTGGGTCTGCGGACCTTTGGTCGGAGAAGAGAGAGATGTTCAGCGTGGGTCTTTGTTTCTGTCCGCCGGCGAACGCTTCGACCGACAGGTATCTATCACTATAGCCAATAAGCACCTTCAAGTGAACAGACTCAGCCGGCCTGAGCCCGTTCGAGATGCAGATTGCCCTGGGGGTCCAGATGCGCGATCCAGCCTTGATCGAGCCAGGTGGTGGAAACCGTATCCAGGATCACGGCCGGCCCGGGCAAGGGATGGGTACCATCGAGGGACGCCCGCTCGATAACGGGAACCGGATGGTCACAACCCGCCACGGATTCGCGACGACGATTGTGATCGGCGATCTTCCCTTCGGTTCCGGCCAAGACCAGCGACGGCGGCGCGCCCGTCGCCCGAACCCGCAAGTTGACCAGCTCGACGGGTAGATCGAGCCGGTGGCCGTAGCGCTCCCGGTGCAGACGATGGAATGCCTCGGCAGTCGCATCCCGTCCCTCCCAGCTGAGGTTCAGAACGTAGGACTGACCCTGGTAACGGAGGTCGAGGGACGCGTTCACCTCGAGTCCCGTGGGGTCCAGTCCCTCGCGTGTCAGGGCGGTGATGGCCTCCGCGGCCAGTTCCCCCAGATGTCGTTCGATCTGATGATCGCTTCGATCGTTCAGCCTCCCAAGCCAGGTCCGCGTCAAGAGCCGCCCCGGTGGCGTCACCAGCATGCCCAACGCCGAGAGCACACCGGCGTGTACCGGTACCATGGCCCGGCGCATTCCAAGCGCGTCCGCCAGAGCACAGACGTGTAGGCCCCCCGCGCCGCCAAACGAGGTCAGGGTGTAGTTCCTCGGGTCGAG
The DNA here is from genome assembly GCA_022340195.1 of Chromatiaceae bacterium. Classification (GTDB taxonomy): domain Bacteria; phylum Pseudomonadota; class Gammaproteobacteria; order Chromatiales; family Chromatiaceae; genus Thiosymbion. The sequence goes on along the minus strand of JAJDOL010000008.1, from coordinate 7,387 downwards.
CCCCCGCCGCACCGAGATGACCCGCAGTGCCTGGGCCATATGTTCGTTGGCGACTCGCACGATGCCCATGGCTGCCGTCTCCGCGTCCAGGTCCATCGCGGCACCGAGGTGGCCAACGACCCGCTCGGCAGCCGTGACGTCCAACCTCATACGACCACCGAGGAAGCTCTCGGGGCGCAAGCGACCGAGCACCAGATTGGCGTCCGTGACTGTGGGCAAGTCGCCGCCCTTACCGTAGCAAGCGGGACCGGGCTCGGCCCCGGCGGACTCGGGCCCGACCAGCAGCAGACCCGCGGGGTCGAGCCTGGCGATGGACCCGCCGCCGGCACCTATGGTGTGCATGTCCACCATGGGCACGGCTACGGGATAACCGGCGATGCGGCCTTCGGTGGTGAGCCTGGGATTCCCGTCCACCAGGGCCACGTCGGTGGACGTACCTCCCATGTCGAAGGTTAGCAGCTTCTCTCTGCCTGCCAGATGCCCCACGAATCCGGCTCCCGCCAGGCCTCCCGCCGGGCCGGACAGGAGCAATCGGACCGCTTGGTCCGCTGTCTGGTCGGCGGCCACCGCCTCGCCGCTGGATTGCATAACCGCTACCTGCGCTCCGGGAAGCCCCCGCCGCAGCCGCTCGATGTATCGGGCGACCAGCGGACCCACCCAGGCATTGAGCCAGGTAGCGATCCCCCGCTCATACTCGCCTGTGACCGGGAGCACGGCGGACGACCTGGAGACGAAAAGGCCGTCCGAAAGGGCGTGGGCAAGGGCGCGCTCCGCGCTGTCATCCAGGTAGGAGAAGAGCAGGTTGATGGCAACCGACTCGGGTTGAAGCCGATCGACGGCGGCGCGCAGCTCGGTGACGTCCGACTCGGTCAGCGGCTCCACCCAGCTCCCGTTGGCGGCAAGCCGCCCACCCGTCTCCCAACAGAGCTCGGGAGGTACGGGGGGGTGGCGCTGAGGCGGCTGAAGGTCGTAGAGCTCCTCGCGCGCCTGTCGGCCGATGGTGAGCAGGTCCTCGAGTCCGCGATTTGTCACATACAGGGTGCGGACTCCCTTACCCTCCAGGGCCGCATTGGTGGCTACCGTGGACCCGTGGATTACCATCAGCCCGAGAGGGTCGAGCCCAAGCTCTCGAATCCCCTGCAGGATCGCCTGCTCTGGAGTCGCGGGAGTGGAGAGCACCTTGTGCACCCGCACCTTCCCCTTGTACGACAGGACGAAGTCCGTGAAGGTGCCCCCGGTATCTATGCCGATCAGCTTCACGGCTTGCTGTTTCTCCAAGAACGACTAAGGCGATTGGCGGGCAAAGGAGCCTTGGCCGAACTGGTCGAGGTGCTCGACGACGACTCGGGCAGCCCGATCGGTGCCATCCATGCTGAACACGACAGTGCTCTCGTCGCCTGCGTTCTCGCCGACGGGTTGATACAGAAAGGTATCTCGGTCCCAGTGACTGAGTGAAAATACTTGGGGCTCCGGGCCCAGCCTCATGCGCAGGTTGCCGTCCCGAACGACGACCTCGAGTGCGCCGTAGTATTGATTATGGTAACGACCGGCGTAGATCTCCAAGGGGAGCGGCGGCGAGGGAGGGTCCAGTTTCACCAACGGTCGCGCCCGAGGCTCGGGCATGAACTGCGGGGTCAGCTTTCGGTTCATCTCTGCCACCCAATCCCGGGACGTCTCGCCCCTGAGTAGCAACTCCATGAAACTGATTGTAAGTCCTTCGGGGATTCCGCTCGGAGCGCCATTGGTTAGGATGACGATCCCGACCGCGGCATCGGGCAGGACCAGCACCTGGGAGCGGATACCCAGGTTGAATCCCCCGGAGTGGCTCCAGGACATCAGGCCGAGCGGATTGACGCCGACGTTCCAGCCCAGCCCATAAGTGGACGCGCGTCCGGAGGCCGAGTCATACTCTGTGATTACTTGGGGAGCATGTGTTTCCGCGAGGGCGTCTTCCGCGACGAGCTGCTTGCCCTCCAAGCGACCCTGTCCCAGCTGAAGCTGGATGTACCGGACCATGTCGCGTGCCGATGAGGAAACGCCTCCCGCCGGAGACTGAGCGTCCGGCTGGCGTTGATACTTTGCCGACCAACTGCCCGCGCGCAAGACATGGGGTATGGCGCGATTCTCGGCGGCGAGATAGTCGGCATACCGCGAGCTCGTGGACGTCATGTCCAGCGGTCGGTAAAGCAGCTCCTCTGAAAGCTCTTCCCAGGTCGTTCCGGCGGCTCGGGCGACCGCTTCGGCGGCCGCCGTAAAGCCGAAGTTCGTATAGGCGTATTGGTCACGGAACCTGCCGAGCCTTTGCAGGTACCTGAGGCGGTGCAGAATTTGGGTTCGGTTGTATCCCAGGTCTTCGAGCAGGTCCCCGGCGTGATCGGGAAGCCCACTCCTGTGGCAGAGGAGGTCGCGGATCCGCAGGTTGTGGGTGATCCACGGATCGGACAATCGAAACCCGGGTAAATGGTCGATAAGGCGATCGTCCCACCCGACGAAACCCCTGCCGACGGCCGCGGCGATCACCGTCGAAGCGATCGGCTTGGATACCGAGGCCAATTGAAAGACGGTATCCGGATCGACGGGTTTACCGGTACCCAGCTTGCGCTCGCCAAATCCCTTTAGAAATATCACGTCGTTCTTGTAAACCACGCCGGCGGCCAAGCCGGGCAAGCCTGTCCGGTCCATTGCATCCTGAACAAGCTCGCTTAGCCTGGACAGGGCAGTCGCGACGTTCGTTGGGCTTATCTCCGTGTCGCCCGCGGCCCAGAGCAAGGTTGACATGAGCATGGCTCCGCAGAGCGCTACTGCTTTGCGAACGAGGTATCTCACGAGGAGCACGGAACGAGCTTGAAAACGCATTGAACGGAAGCACGCGGGTATCACGATGGTCAATTATCCTAACTTCGCATCGCTGACCTAACAATACGGCTTACCCAAGCCGGCGCTTTCGCAAGGGGGTCCCTTGCTCTGTCATGGGGCAGCTGTGTATGGTGTTGCCGGAGGCGCTGCCTGATCCAATCGCATGACGTTCGCTGCGGCTAGGTGCCGGGAGCAGACCTTCCCCGCGGAGCAAGTCATCAGCGCGGTGTAAAAACGAGATTCATGCTGTGCAATGTGCCCCGGCACCGCAATTGGCGGGGTGCTATCCGAAATCACTCGAAACGCGAAGGAGACGGAAATGGAGCCCTTGGCTGGCATTAGAAAGATCCTGAAGAAGGGTACCGAGCGGCCCGACGCGGTCCGTTTTCACGTTCCCGGTGCGGAGCAGGCTTGGGACCAAGTAACCTGGGGGGAGATGCTCGCCCGCTCGCGCGACATTGCGCTTTATCTCGATCGGCATGGTGTCGGCAAAGACACCAAGGTCTCGGTTTTCGCCAATACGCGGTTGGAATGGGCCTTCGTGGCACCGGCAATCGAGGCCGTGCGTGGGGTTTTTGTGCCGGTCTATTTCTCCAATACGCCGGACCAGACCCATTACGTCGTCGATCACGGTGATGCGGAAATCCTGTTCACCGAGCTTGCCCTGTTTCCCAAGGTACTGGCAAGGTGGCCGGATTACACCAAGGTGCGCGAGGTGATCCTTTGGGATCTGAAGGACCAGGCCCAGCTCGAAGCCGCCGTGGAGCAAGCCAACGAGGAGAGCCGAAATCCGGTCGCGCTTGCTGATGTGCAAAGCAAGGTCGTCGCCCTGGATGACGTCTACGCCGAAGGTGCCGAAATTCACCGGGCCGAGCCCGATCTTTTAGAGTGTCTGCTCGAGGCCAGTGAGCTCGATGACCTTGCCTACATCATTTACACCTCGGGCACCACGGGCGATCCCAAGGGGGTGATGCTCAGCAACCGAAATCTGGTCAGCACGACCAAGAGCTGGATCAAGGTGCTCGAGCACGCCTTCCCGCCCGCCGACGAGCGTCGTGACATCATCTGGCTCCCTATCTCACACATGGGAGGGCTCGGCGTAATGAATACGGGAACCATGCTGGATTACGAGTCCTGGTTCTCGGACCCTTGGCATCTTCTCGAGTTGATCCCGCAAGTAAAGCCTACCTTCCTGCTCTGTGTTCCCGCTTACTGGGAAAAGATGTATACCCAGGCTATCAACGCGTCGCCCGACAAAAAGGAGCAGTACAAGAAGCTGCATGAGGTAACGGGCGGAAAGCTCACCTTCCTCTTGAGTGGCGGCGCTGGATTGAAGCGTGAAATCAAGGAGTTTTTCCTGGACGCTGGTATCCAGATGATCGAGGGATACGGTCTCACCGAGTGCGCACCGAATGTCACCATGAACCGACTGGACGACTACGACTTCGACTCCATCGGCAAGCCCATTCCGGACGTCCGGGTCAAGATAGACGATGATGGTGAGATCTGTGTCAAGGGCGAGAACGTATTCCAGGGTTACTACAAGAAACCGGAGGAAACACAAGCCTGCTTCGACGCGGAAGGCTGGTTCCATACAGGGGATCTCGGCGAGTGGATCGACGGCATCGAAGGTGGTTTCATCCGATTCAAAGGACGCAAGAAGGAAATCATCGTGACGGCTGCCGGCAAGAACATAGGACCGGGCGGCATCGAAGCCATGTTCGCGGGCAATGCCTTTATCGAGCAGGTGGCGCTCTATGGTAACGAGAGGAAGTATCTCGTTGCCCTGATTACCTTGAACGAGCTGGTGCTCGATGCCTGGGCCAAGCAACAGAGCGCCGTCTTTCCGGATTACGCCACCTTGGTGCAAAGCCCGGAGGTACAGGCGATCGTGCAAACGGCGGTGGACGACGTGAACAGCCGTCTCGCCTCCTATGAAACCATCAAGAAGTTCGATATCTATGACGGACATTTCTCCGTGGAAGCCGGCCACATAACGCCGTCCATGAAGCTGCGCCGCAATCGGGTATGGGAGGATTTCAAGGACAGATTCGAGGCTCTTTATCAGGATTGAACGTACGTTACGTCGGCACTCCCCCGTCGCGCCGAACTGGGACTCGAACCTGGTTGGCATTTCGCCGTATCCGCGGTATGGTCGCGCGCCATGGAGGAGCTTCTCAGCGTTGCCGGTCTTGCTCGTCACTATGGGGCCCATCAGGCCCTTGCCGGGGTCGACCTACAGCTCGCGCGCGGCGAGGTGTTGGGCCTGCTCGGTCCGAACGGGGCCGGTAAGACCACCTGCCTTCAGATTCTGAGTGGAAACCTGACCCCCACTCGAGGAGAGGTCAGGGTGCTGGGGTTGGACCTGACGCGTTCCGCGCGATCGGCGAAACGCCACATCGGCTACCTGCCGGAGCGGCCACCCCTGTATCCGGATATGCGCGTGGACGAGTACCTGGATTACTGCGCGCGGCTGCGTCGGGTTCCGCGCCGTGACAGGTCCATGGCGGTAGACCGAGCCAAGACACGCTGCGGGCTCGGCGACGCCGGCTCACGACCCATTCTCAAGCTGTCCAAGGGTTACCGTCAGCGCGTGGGGCTGGCCCAGGCTATCGTACACGCCCCGGATCTGGTCATCCTGGACGAGCCCACCGAAGGTCTGGACCCGGTCCAGATCCGCGAGGTTCGCGAGCTCATCCGCACCCTCGCCGAGGATTGTGGTCTGATCCTCTCAAGTCACATACTCTCGGAGGTACAGGCGGTGTGCAGCCGGGTGCTCATCCTGCGCGACGGGTGCGTGCTGCATCAGACGCGGCTGGAGCAGGGAGCGAGCGCGTCGCGGGTCGGTCGCTACCGGGTTCGCTTGGAGCGTCCCCCCGACCTGGCGGTACTCGACGCCTTGCCTGGTGTGGCCGCCACGCAGCAACTGGGTGGCGAGAGCTTCCGCATGACCTTGAGTCCCGGCGAGAGGGTCTCGGCACTCGCCCGCCGCCTGGTTGACTCCGGCTGGGGGCTCGCCGAGCTGACGCCGGATCGCACAGACCTGGAGCAGGTGTTTTTCGATATCCTGGGTGGGGAGCAGGCGGCGTGATCCTCGCCATCGCCCGCCGGGAGTTGCAGGCCAGCTTCCTCTCGGCCCAAGCCTGGACCCTGTTGGCTGCGAATCAGCTCATCCTCGCCTGGATCTTTCTGCGCGTTCTGGAAGGTTTCTCGGGCCTGGAGATGGCTCAGCGCAAGACCGGTATCACGCTGGAGCTCTCCCTCAACCTATTCAGCTTCGCGGCAGTGCTGGCGTTGTTCTCGGTACCTTTGATCAGCATGAGAATGCTCAGCAGCGAGCTGCGCGAAGGTACCTTCAACCTGCTTGGCTCGTCCCCGGTCACGCTGGTCGAGATCCTGCTCGGAAAATTCCTGGGCCTGGTCGGGCTGGTGGTCGTTATGGGCCTGTTGCCTCTGCTGCTGAGCCTCGGGCTCAGCTTCAGCACCGACCTGGATCTGGGGTTGCTGGCGGCAGCCACCCTGGGGGTCTGGCTTACCGGATTGATGTTCGCCGCGGTTGGACTTTTCGCTTCCAGTCTCACGGCCCAGCCCGGCCTCGCGGCCGTGGCGTCCTACGGCATCCTGGTTTTGATGTCGGTCATAAACAGGTCAGAGAGCGCCGGCGAAGAAACCGCCACCCTTTTCGATTGGCTGTCCTGGAACGAGCACCTGTTCTGGTTTCTGCATGGAATCGTACGCGCGAGCGACCTGCTCTATTTCATTCTGATCGCAGCCTTCTTCCTGGCCTTGGCACACCGCCGGCTGGCGAACCGGCGTTTGGGTTGACAGGCATGGTGGATCGAGCGCGAAGCACGCTATTAGAGCGCCGTCTCGTGGACGGCCTCTTCTATTTGCTGCTGGCCGTATCCGTGGTGCTCGCCGGTTGGCTGGGGGCTCGCAACGACCGCTACTGGGACTGGACCCAGAGCCGTCGCAATACCCTGAGCGAGGAGAGTGGCGCCGTACTGGCGCGGTTGAGCGCGCCATTGCGTATTACCGTCTTTCTGGACCGGCACCATCCCGTTGCCAAAGGGATAGACCAGCTGCTGGCTCGCTATCGCCGGGCCAAGGCTGACCTTCGCGTCGAATTCGTCGATCCGCAGCGCTTTCCCGAGCGTGCTCGCACGGCGGAGGTGTCCGTGCTCGGCCAGATGCTGTTGGAGTATCGCGGACGCAGGGAAACCATCGCCGAATTGGACGAATCGGCGCTCACGGCCGCCATTGCCCGCCTCGGTCGCGAGCGGGAACCTTGGATCGCGGTCCTGGAGGGTCACGGTGAGCGCAAAATCGACGGCACCATGGCGCGGGACCTGGGGCGCTTCGCCGAGCTTTTGCGCGGCCGGGGATTCCGCCTCCAGCCCCTGGATCTGACCAGGGCGGCGGCCGTCCCGGAAAATGCTCAGCTGCTCTTGCTCCCCACCCCCGACATCCCGCTCTTCCCAGGCGAGGCCAAGGCATTGATCGACTTTCTGGAACGCGGCGGGAATCTGCT
>JAJDOL010000270.1 GCA_022340195.1 Chromatiaceae bacterium | reverse complement strand
TGCACCTCGCCTGCTTTCGTGCCTACGCATCGACGCGCCTGTTACCAGTCGCGCCGCAAGGCTCGATACTGGGCTCGCGGCTCACGATTACCCAGGCGGGACTTGCACCCGCTAGAACACGCGGCCTTGCCAGGCCGCACTATCCCCTTGTTCGCCTTTTTTCTGCTCAAGAGCCTCACTGGTAGAGTGGAGGCCAACTGGCCCGACGGGCTCTATCCGACCCTGACCATTCTGGCCACTACACCGTGGTGGCAAGCGGGCGCACCCCGTAAGGGCTTCGTAGGTGCCGCTATCATCCTTGGGGCAGTAGTGGTGGGGCTGGCGCATCAGACTGACCTAATCCGCGCCAGTGGCGCACCCCTACCGCCGCGCAGCGACCCGACGCACAAAGTGCGTGGCCTGCAGGACCTGGCCAAGCAGTTGGGGGCCGCGGCAGAGCACCTGAGCGCTGCCGACGGCCAGCCCCGCTTTCTGCTCTCCGCACGCCGCGACATTGTCTCCCCGACTAACTTCTATCTGCAGGGCCGCCCCGCCGCGTTCGCCATGAATCCCCGCGCCACGCCCCAGAGCCAGCACGACCTCTGGCCAGGGCCCGGCGCCATGCTGGCCGGTCACGACGCCCTTGTGGTCACCGAGCGCGGAGCCGAGTGGATCCCTCCGTTGCTGCTGGAGCGGTTCTCTTCATGTCGATGGGTTGGCTCGGTGACCAACCCCTGGCGTGGAGGCTACCGCCTCCTGGATTGCGACAGTTACGGCGGCGGCCCGTTAGGGCCGTTACAGCCGGGGGCCGATTGGGGTCGCCGGTGATCTTGGGCGTTTTCTTTCAAGGGGTTTTCAGCTTGAATCAGGAATCCCGGCAAGAATGGATAAAGTCTCAGTTTGCTGCAGCACGAAATACGCTTGGTTCTTATTCAAATCGTATACAAGCACCAAGACGACCAGCGCCAAGACGTCGAAGTGACGCAGGATCCAGTGCGTCTCCAATGGCTCGGAACGGAAAATCCAACCCGAGCCCCCCAGTCGTTTATCGTATTGAACCTTCCGATCCTCCGCTCCGTGCAGGACGATATCCCGGAAGCGCCGGATCGTCCATAGGCAGCACAGCCAGGGGCATCCCGATAACCCGCCGTGGTTGGGCAAGTAAAGCCCGGTAACGGGCTTCAGCTAGATCCAGGAGACCCGACTCAACACGGATAGTACCGGCTCGGCTGGCCAGGATGCTCGCACCGTCTGGCTTACACCAGGCACGATAGAGGATCGGATTGGATTGACGAGCGTTAGAAGCTGGCCCCGCAACAAGGATAAGGCGTATATTTATCAGCGATTGGCGAAATACTAAATCTTGAGGGCCCCGAGAGATGGCGACACTCGACATGGAGCACATATATCCGCTGCAGGAAGAGCTCGAGCGGCACCCCGTCTACGAATCGCTGTGCACAGTCGCGGACCTCCGGGTATTCATGACGCACCATGTGTTCTCTGTCTGGGATTTCATGTCCTTGGTCAAGTACCTTCAGAACAGGATAGCGCCGATCGAGATTCCCTGGATGCCACAAGGAGATCCGGAGCTGCGCTTCTTCATCAACCAGTTGGTACTCGAGGAGGAGTCGGACACGGTGTCCGGCAAGGACGGCCGCCCGATCCACAGTAGCCATTTCGAATTGTACTGCGACGCCATGGACGAGATTGGAGCCGATACACATGCGCCATGGAGGTTTCTTGGCCTGGTGCGTGAAACAGGCGTCGACGCGGCCCTCTACTCCGGCTTCGTCCCGGTGCCCGCCCGTTATTTTTCCGAGACCACCTTCGGGTTCATACACGAGGACAAGCCCCATGCGGTGGCCGCCGCCCTCGCCATGGGTCGAGAGCTGGTGATTCCGGAGATGTTTCGACGCTTCTTGCGCAAGATGCACCTGAACGAGGTCCAGGCACCCTCCTTCCACTACTATCTAAAGCGCCATATCAAGCTCGACGAGAACTTCCACGGTCCCATGTCACTACGGCTGGTGGAGTCCCTTTGCGGAGACGACAGGCGCAAGATCGAGGAGGCCGAAACCGCGGCAGAGGAATCCATTTGCGCGCGAATCCGTTTCTGGGATGGTGTCCTGGAAGCCATCGAGACGGGGCGCGGCAGCTTATCGGATTTCCGTTAACGATCCTCTATCGGTCGCGAGTCTGCTTGGAAGGTCTAGGGACGAACGGTATGAAAGAAGCTATCATCCCAAAGTGCCATGCGGAAACCGATGCCGCCGGGCACCGATCCTTCCCCTAGAGAACGGGCACATGCCGGAAGAGCGATTGACACGAGACGAGGACGCGGTTCTTCAGCAGCAGTATCTGCGCGCTTTGAGCTCCTTCGAGGGCATCATCCTCAGCCAGATCGACATCAAGAATAAACTCGGCGACCGCCTCAACTACAGCATTCAGGCGGGCCTCGTCATCCTCGGTGCGATCGCGATATCGATCCTGGTGCTGTTGCTCACCCTGAGCGCCCAGATCAACCGGATCTCGGCCGTGGTGCACGACATGAACATCCAATTCACATCGGTAGCCGAGCAGATGCACCAAGTCCGCGGAAATATGGTCAACATGGAGCAGCGGGTTGCGCTCCTGGAGGGTATCGAGGGGATGACCGAAGTCATGAATGGCGCGATGGAATTAATCGACGCGGACATGGCCTTGATGCGGGAGACCGTGCGCGGAATCAACCTCCACGTGGCCAAGGTACGTAACGACGTCGTGAACATATCGGTGAACATGGATATCATGAACAACGAGGTCCAATCGATGTCTTACGAGATGCACCAGGTGGCCAAGCCCGCCCGTTCCATGAACAAGATGTTTCCGTTCCCGTAAGTTGTCGGGCCATGATCGAAGATCCCAGACGCGCCATCGTCCAAGTCATCGCACGGCTCGGCCGCGAGACCCAGCTCCATCTAGACGAGCGTTACCGCCATTTTCGCATCACCGATGCAGTGATTATCATCGCCTGCCTGCTGTTGGTGGTCCTGGCGGTTTTCAATGTCTACTATGTCCGTGTCCTGTACATGGACCTCAACGGCATCGTCGAGAATATGGATACCATGGACGGCCATCTGCGCGGCATCAACGACGACATGCACGTCATCACGAAACGCATGGACGCTTTCGCCGGGCACATGAATCACATGGAGCCGATTCACGCAAACATGGGATCCCTGACCAAGATCATGCCCACGATACGAGTGAATATGGACGATATGTCCAGAAGCATGACCGAGATCGAACAGAATATGGGTCTTGTAGGCGAGGGAATGGGTATCATCGACCAGCGGGTTTTTTTGATGACCGGTGGGGTTGCGACCATGCGCCAGAACGTGCGGCAGATCGCTCGTCCCTTCGGCGGCATGGGCTCTGTCCTCCCCTGAATCGGCCAGGGTCTGCCTTCTTGCAACGAGTAGCAGTCAGCGCTCGGCTCTATTCTGCCTCGAGATCTGCGCTACCTTCTGGTATTGCGAGCCGCGCTGCAGCCGAAGCGATGCCCAGTGCAAACAAGTTATTTGTGCTCGGCTCCTTCGATTTCTAAGGACCGCGCCGATCCAATTTCGCGGTCGGCCTCGCGCAGGCGATGGGCCTCGTGTTGTTAGTATGGCCAAGATCCGCGTGGAAGTTTCGCCTCGCTTTTTCTAAACTCTGTGCGGTACAGCACGGATTGCGCGAATCCGGCGACTTAGTATTTGCTTGCGTCCGTCGCCTCCATCGCCAAAGGCTGCTGCGCGTCGACAGGGATTTGTTCCGGCGCAACACATCAATATATAAAATAGCTGGGTTTGCCGTCGCAATGGGCTCTGCAACGGACCGACCCCAGCAATACAGTGCGCGGCAATCCTGGAGCAATCCGGACGCAGTAAGACGACCGAAACGCGTTTATCCTGCCGTGTGAACGAGGGCGGGGGGAAATAAAGAATGAATTCTATGAAAATTCTCTTGGTGGACGATTCGAAATCTGCGCGGTACGCGCTTCGGCTCCAGCTTCAGCGGCACGGGATGACGGTGGAAACCGTCGACGCAGCGGAAACGGCGTTAGAGCGCGTCAGGGATACCCCTCCAGACGCCATCTTCATGGACCATACGATGCCGGGCATGAACGGTTTCGAAGCCCTCGAAATCCTTAAAACGAGTCCATCGACCGCGCACATCCCCGTGGTTATGTGCACCTCCAACGAGGACCCTGTGTTTCTCGCGCAAGCAAGGGAAAAGGGTGCAATGGATATTCTTTCCAAATCGGCCGCACCGGAGAAACTCGGAAATCTTCTCGATCGACTGCAACAAGCAGAAGCGCCGCCGGAGGAGGACGTGGGCGCGGCCCAAGCCAGCGCGGCCGACGGTAGGCGGCATGCGGAAACCTCACTTGCGGCGGCAAACGCCGAGGACGACGAGCGACTCGACGCCCGCATCCGCAGCCTGATCGGGTCACTCATGGACGATCGCGCGGAGCTTCTGGCGGAGGACTTAATCGCTCAGACGGACGAACGAATCGAGGCTCGTGTTCGTGCCGCTGTCGGACCTCTCATGGAGGATCACGCCAAGCGCCTCGCCGAAGATGTGATCGCCAAAACCAACGAGCGATTAGTCTCCGGCCTCAATTTGCATGCGGAGCGACTACGAGATCATTTCCTCAAGACCCAGAATGAGCAGGCACAGCTAAACGCAGACAGCCTCCTCATGGATCGCCTCCCCGCGCTGGTGCAAGAGCAGCTCGATGAGGGGAAACAAAACCTCGCGCAGTCCGCTATGGAGCAAGTCGACAGATTACTTGACGCCGCCGTCAATGAGCCGTCCTTCATCAACCGCGTCCTGGAAGCCGTAGAGGCGAGGATAACCGAGATCTCCGAGCAGATCGCAAAGCGTAACGCCATGGAGATCTCAGAGACTGTCGCGGCCGAACAGGCGGACGCACTCACCAAGCTTCTGAATCAAGCACCCAGCGTCAGCCGAGGCACGATATATCTGCTTACAGCGGGCGCAGCCTTGGTCGGCGTTGCTTCTGCAGCTGCTGTTTTCTTGCTCCTGAGCTAGTATGTCCCATTGGAGGCAGTGAAGCAGAGTCCGCACTGGCGTTACCCGATCACCATACTGCCCCGAAGGAGCCTCGCGAAAAATGACTTGAATATCTTGCTTGTCTGTTCGCGTGCCTGCTGCATTGCGAAAAGGGTTACCTAGCGCAACGATGCGCCCGCTTCCGCACCTTGCAAGTAGACGGAAATCTGACGCAATCTGTACAAGTTATTTCTACTCGGCTCCCAAACGAGAACATACTCAGCTACACATCTTACATATCAGGAGAACGACTCGATGGGCAACACTATGAATGAGATCCTGAACCCCAGCGCCGTTACGAAGGATGCAGACTTTCCCCATGCACCAAGTGACTGGACACGTGATGCCGCATCTGCTGCGGCCCGAACCGAGGGAATCGAGCTCGGCTCCGATCATTGGGAGGCGATCAGCGCGCTGCAGGCTTACTTTGCGGAGCGTGAGAAACCCAACCTGCGTGAGCTCAGCGATGCACTGGATGAGCGGTTCCACGCCCGGGGGGGACTGAAGTTTCTCTTCGAGGTATTTCCCGGGGGACCGATAGCTCAAGGCTGCCGATTCGCCGGACTGCAACCGCCGCCGGGTGCCACCGACAAATCCTTCGGCAGCGTTCGATAGACATCTCCGGCGCCCATGCGCCCCCCGGCGGCAACCCCTATAGCGCCTGTTGCGTGCCCGAGGCGCGTTGCTGCTTGTACTAGATATCGCAAACGGCCGGAATACCGGCCGTTTGCCGTTATCATCACCCGGTTTTCAAAGCCTGAGCTTAGGCGCTTCCCTCACACATTCCCTGTCGTTTCTTAAGAACCTCTCCAATCCCTCTGACAAAGCTCAATATTCTTTTCTATTCAGTGCTTGTCCTTTCGATCCTGAAAGACTATTCTTTCAGACGATTAGTGTTTGGTCCGTCAGCGCGGACGTGCCTTGACGGCCAGCCACATTGAAACGCTTGGTCATCGAGCCTCCAGAATCCGGTTAAGGAGTGAGAATCGACCATGAGTACGCATGACGACTCCGTGGACGCTTCAGTTTCGCAGGATAGCTTTCTTCAGACCACACGACGGGGGCTTCTCGCGGCCGCCGCGTCCTGTTGCGGTTTGTGGGCGCTAGGGGCACCAATCTACGCCCAGGCTGCCGGCCGACAGTCGACCCTGCAACGGCAAGTGGTGGACTTGGTCGGGCGCATGCGCTCCCAAGGCCTGATACGCCCGGAAGAGAAGACCTCCTGGTCCGTCTACGACTTCACCACCCGCACAAAGCTGGTCGCCATCAACGAGGACATACCAAGGCAGGCGGCAAGCATGATCAAGCCTTTCGTTGCGCAGGCCTACTTCTACAAGCTAGAGAATTCGCACGGCAAGATGCGCTACACGAAAGAGGTACGCCGTACCATGGAGCGCATGATCCGCCGCAGCAGTAACAGTGCAACGAATCACATCATGTCCATCGTGAGCCGAAACGAGAGGAACCGTGGGGCACGCGACGTGGAGCGGGTTTTGAAGACGAACGCGCCGGGTATCTTTCGCGAAACCCGTATCGTGGAGACGATTCCCGCCAATGGCCGCACCTACCGCAACCTCGCCTCCGCCCATGACTACAGCCGTTTCCTCTATGCGCTGTGGCACGACCGCCTGCCCCACGCGGGGGAGTTGCGCGAGATCATGTCCCTGCCCAACAGGGACCGCATCTATCACGGCGTCAGCTCGATTCCACGTGGCGCGAAGGTCTATGACAAGACAGGCTCCACGGCGTGCCTGTGCGGAAATATGGGCATCATCGAGGCCCCCGGACGCGGGGGTAGACGTTACCCTTATATATTTATCGGCATCATCGAACGGCCATCGCGCGCCAAGAACTACGGGAGCTGGATTACGCGGAGAAGCAACGCCATTCGGGAGGTATCCGATCTCGTCTACCGCGACATGAAGCGGCACCACCCGCTGGTTTGAGCCGACTCGTTCGCGGGGAAACGCAGGTACGAGTTTTGCTTAGACGGATGCGAAAAGCGCGCAGGCGAAAGGGCTTTCCTTGTAACCATCAGCGTTAATCGGCCTTTTTCTATTTTGCTCCGTATCGACAGGCGGGGCGGCGTTTCTCAGTTTACCCAGACCCGCGCGTTCCTGAAAAGCCGCATCCATGGGCCATCCACGACCCAATGGTCTGGCCGCCAGGAGTATTGCAGGGCGCGGAACAGCCTTTCCGGATGGGGCATCATGACGGTTACGCGCCCGTCAGTTGTCGTCAAGCCTGTGATACCTTGCGGTGATCCACTCGGATTCGCCGGATAACGCTCGGCGATGCCGCCGCTATTCTCCAGATAACGCAGCGCGACCTGCGGTGCGACGAGCGCAAGATGCCCCGCGTCGCGAAACTCCGCCCGCCCCTCGCCATGGGCCACGACGATCGGAAGCCGCGAACCGACCATGCCATCCAAGAGGATGGCGGGCGACTCCACCACCTCCACCATCACCATCCGCGCCTCGAACTGCTCCGAACGATTGCGCACGAAGTGGGGCCAATGATCCGCCCCGGGAATCAGCTCGCGCAGGTTGGAAAGCATCTGACAGCCGTTGCATACGCCCAAAGCGAAGGTTTCCGGACGCTCGAAGAATGCCTGAAACTCGTCCCTGGCCCGCGGATTGAACAGGATGGACTTGGCCCAGCCCTCCCCCGCGCCCAAAACGTCACCATAAGAAAATCCGCCACAGGCAGCGAGTCCGCGAAAACGCTCCAAGCTTACCCTTTCGGAGATTATGTCGGACATGTGCACGTCCACACACTCGAATCCCGCCTGGTGAAAGGCCGCCGCCATCTCCAGCTGACCATTTACGCCCTGTTCCCTCAGCACCGCCAACCTGGGACGCACACCCGTCCGTACGTAAGGCGCTGCCACATCGTGCTCGGGGTCGAAACCCAAGGCCACGGTCAGGCCTGGCTCATCGGGGTCGAAAATGCGTTCATGCTCCTCGCGCGCACAATCCGGATTATCGCGCAGGGATTGCATGTGAAGGCTGGTCTCGGACCAGATCCGCTGCAGCTCGGATCGCGATTCCGAAAGGACCTCGGACCCGCGGCGCCGGAACAGAATCCGATCCTGTTCCTGGGGCGTACCGATAACCAGACTGCAGCCGCCGAGGCCCTGATCATCCAGCAGCTTGAGCACGTCGTCCGTGTCCCTGTGCCGGACTTGAATCACGGCCCCCAGCTCCTCGTTGAAGAGCGCTGCCAAGTCGTCCCGACCGACAAGGTCGAGATCGATCACCAGTCCGCAACGGCCGGCGAAGGCCATCTCGCACAAGGTAACAAAGAGCCCGCCGTCCGAGCGGTCGTGGTACGCCAGGATCAGGCCCTCTCGATTGAGCTCCTGCACGCCGGCGAAGAAGCGCACGAGTAGCTGCGGATCGTCCAAATCGGGCGCTGCGTTGCCGACCTGCCCAAAGACTTGCGCCAGACAGGAGGCGCCGAGGCGGTTGCGTCCCGCGCCGAGGTCGATCAGGATCAGGTCCGTGTCGCCCAGGTCAGTGCGCAACTGGGGCGTGAGGGTACGGCCAGCGTCGCTCACCCGCGCGAAGGCCGACACGATCAGCGACAGGGGCGCGGCCATCTCCCGCGCGCGGCCTTCGTGGTCCGCCCACAGGGTCTTCATGCTCATGGAATCCTTGCCCACGGGAATGGCCACACCCAAGGCTGGGCAAAGGTCCATCCCCACCGCGCGAACCGTCTCGTATAGCCCGGCGTCCTCCCCAGGGTGACCAACGGCCGCCATCCAGTTGGCCGAGAGCCGGATGTCGGAAATCCGGTCGATGGCGGCAGCAGCGATGTTGGTGATCGCCTCACCCACGGCCATGCGTCCCGAGGCCGCAGGATCGATGAGTGCAACCGGCGAACGTTCGCCCATGGCCATGGCCTCCCCGGTCGCTCCCGAGTAATCGCTGAGCGTCACTGCCAGGTCCGCGACAGGCACCTGCCAGGGACCCACCATCTGATCGCGCGCCACCTGCCCTGTTATGCTGCGGTCACCGATCGTGATGAGAAAGCTCTTGTTGGCCACCGTAGGCAGGCGCAACAACCGGTAAGCCGAGTCCTTTACCGAGAGCCGCGACAGGTCGAGCTCCGGCCGTTTGACTTCTGGCCGCTCGACATCCCGCGACATACGCGGGGGCTTGCCGAAAAGCAGCGACATGGGCATATCGATGGGCTCGTCGCCGAAGTGCTCATCGGTGAGCAGCAGGTGCTCATCCTCGGTTGCCTCGCCGACTACGGCATAGGGACATCGCTCGCGCCCGCAGATAGCCTCGAATTCACCGAGCTGCTCCGAGGCTACCGCCAGCACATAGCGTTCCTGAGACTCATTGCACCAGATCTCCATGGGAGACATGCCGGGATCGTCGCTCGGAATGTCCCGCAGCCGGAAACGCCCGCCGCGACGTACATCGTGAACCAGCTCCGGCAGGGCATTCGAGAGCCCGCCCGCCCCCACGTCATGGATGAACAGAATGGGGTTGTCCTCGCCGCGGGCCCAGCAACTGTCTATGACCTCTTGGCAGCGCCGCTCCATCTCCGGATTTGCCCGCTGGACGGACGCGAAATCGAGATGTTCGGCAGAGGAACCGGAATCCATACTGGAGGCCGCCCCACCCCCCAAACCGATGAGCATGGCGGGACCCCCGAGCACGACCAGGGGCGTACCCGGCGGAAACTCCTGCTTGGCGATGTGCTCGCTACGGATATTGCCGATACCGCCCGCAATCATGATGGGCTTGTGGTAGCCGCGCAGCTCGGTTCCGGTGAGACCCGGAACCTCTTGCTCGAAGGTTCGAAAGTAGCCGCATAGATTTGGGCGACCGTACTCGTTGTTGAAGGATGCGGCCCCGATTGGACCTTCGAGCATGATGTCCAGCGCCGAGGCCATATGGCGCGGCTTGCCGTAATCGAGCTCCCAGGGCAGCTCACGGCCTGGGATGCGGAGGTTGGAAACCGAAAAACCGCAGAGTCCCGCCTTGGGCTTCCCGCCCCGGCCGGTCGCACCCTCGTCTCGAATCTCCCCGCCCGCGCCGGTTGCTGCTCCCGGATCCGGGGCGATCGCGGTGGGATGATTATGGGTCTCCACCTTCATGAGCAAGTGGATAGCCTCGTCGTGCTCACCGTAGACACGGTCGCCGGAAGCGGGCAGAAAGCGCCGTCCCTCCCACCCGGTCACCACGGCCGCATTGTCCTTGTAGGCGGAAAGGATCCCGTGCGGTGAGCAGTCCGTCGTATTGCGAATCATTGCGAACAGGGATCGATCCCGAGGCTCGGCGTCGATAATCCAGTCGGCGTTGAAGATCTTGTGTCGGCAGTGCTCGGAGTTCGCCTGGGCGAACATTACGAGCTCGACATCCGTCGGGTTGCGTTCGAGATCCTCGAAGGCCTCCAGCAGGTAGTCGATCTCGTCACTCGAGAGCGCGAGGCCCAGCTCGGAATTCGCGGCAACCAATGCCTCGCGCCCACCGACCAGCAGATCCACGGATCGATGTCGACGAGGCTCATCTTGGTTGAACAGTCTGCGCGCATCCTCGAAATCGAACAGCGGAAGCTGCGTCATGGGGTCGTGGAGCAACGCCGCGGCAGTATCGCGCAATCCCTCGTCGACCTCGGCGGATTCGAGTCGGAGATAATAGGCCGTGCCCCGCTCCAGGCGTCTGACCTTACTCAACCCGCAGTTTCGGGCGATATTCGTAGCCTTGGACGACCAGGGAGAGATAGTCCCTAGTCGGGGCAGCACCAACACCAGCCGTCCATCCGGGTCCTGCCCCGGCAATTGGGGACCATAGCGCAACAGCCGCTCGAGCACTGCCTGCTCGTCCGCTGAAAGGGCTTGCTCCAGGGCAGCGAAGTGCACGTGCTCCGCATAGACCCGCAGACGCTCCCCCGTCGCGTCGAGCAACACTTGCTCCAACTTTTGTGTACGAAACTCGGAGTGGGCGGGGGCGCCGCGCAGAAAGAGCATCGGAAATTGCCTCACCGGCTTGAGTGTAGATGTCCAAATGATACTCGAACGGCCACGCACCACGAAGCCGACAGTCAGCCTCCAAAGATGCACTTCGGAACGAAACCGTGATCCGGTCCCCACATCGTCGACCAAGTGTTTACAACGGCGCTCTAACCAACTAGATTCAGTTAAACCTCAAGAAACGAGACATGGAATTCGCAAGGAGCTACGCTTGAGCTCGAGTGCCGCACAGACGACAACCACCGACGCTGGCCACACCACATCAGTCGGCGAACCCCTGAAAGTCGGGCAGGCAAGGAATCCGCACGTTCTCGTTGTCGACGATGATCGAGACCATCTGGCGCTCGTCGAGCGCTGGCTGGAGCTCGAGGGCTTGGATGTCAGTGCCGCCGACAGCGGCGAGAGCGCCCTTGCGGTACTCGAGGCACGACGACCCGAACTGGTCATCACCGATCTGGTAATGGGAGAGATCGACGGTATCCGGCTGCTACGGGAGATCCACCGCCACGATCCGGTCATGCCTGTCATCATCATGAGCGGGCAGGCCGGCATTCCGGACGCGGTCAAGGCAACCCACCTGGGCGCCACCGCTTTCCTGACCAAGCCCATCGGGCGCGAGGCCCTGATCGAGGAGGTGCGAAGGACCATTTCCGTGCTGTCCGGGAGGAACAGCGTCGCGAACGGAGAATTCGGGTCGAAGATCGTGCACCGAAGCCAAATCATGGCCGAGCTCCTGGGGCGCGCTCGGATGGTAGCACCTGTGGACACGACAGTGCTCATCACCGGCGACACAGGTACCGGCAAAGAAGTGCTGGCCGAAGCGATGCACGAGGCGAGTCCCCGCTCCAAGTCGCCTTTCGTGGCGGTGAACTGCAGCGCATTGCCGGAGGAGTTACTCGAATCGGAGCTGTTCGGACATGAGAAAGGAGCTTTCACAGGGGCGGTGACCCGTCATGAGGGCCTCTTTCAGGCCGCCGATGGTGGCACGCTCTTTCTCGATGAAATCGGCGATATGCCCCTCTCGATTCAGGCAAAGCTGCTGCGCGTCCTGCAGGACTTCAAGGTTCGACCGGTTGGATCGACTGCGGCCATTCCGGTAGACGTGCGTATCATCTCGGCCACTCACCACAGTCTCGAGGACCTGGTGGAGCGAGGTGACTTTCGCGAGGACCTCTTCTACCGCTTGAGCGTCGTTCCTTTGCACATGCCCAGTCTGCGCGAGCGTCGTGAAGACATCCCTGTGCTGCTGGAGCATTTCCTGCACCTGTTCGGGAAACGCACCGGACGGCCTGCGAAGCGTTTCGCACCTGACGGAATCCGCTGCCTGCTCGCTGCCGATCTCCCGGGCAACGTGCGTCAGCTCCAAAACATCGTCGAGCACTGCAGCATCCTCTCCCCCTCCGACATCATTTCCGCTTCGCTCACATCCCAGGCCTTGCGCGAGAAGCCGGCGGAAATCCCCACACTGGACGAAGCCAAGCAGACTTTCGAGCGCCGCTATCTCGTCGGCGTGCTACGCGCAGCCGAGGGAAATGTTACAACCGCATCCCGAATGGCTGGGCGCAACCGCACCGAGTTCTACAAGCTTCTCGGCCGCCATAATCTCGATCCGACACAGTTCCGGCGGCGTAACGCTCGCAAAGGGCGAAAAGACACCGACAGCAATCCCGACATTCTGCGGCAAAGTCGTCACTGACCCGGACCGCAGTCACAGCGGTCCATCACCACGAACGTGTTATGTCGAACGAAATATTGATAGTTGCCGTCGACGAGGACATCGTTGATCTGGCAGAGCGCTTCCTGAACCACCGGCTGGAGCAGGTGCAGCATTGGCGCGAAGCCCTCGCAGTCAGAAACATCGAGGTACTGCGTCGCTTGGGACATGACCTCAAGGGCACGGCAGGCGCCTTCGGCTTTCAGGCGGTGTCCGACCTGGCAAGCGAGTTGGAGAAGGCGCTGGTACGCGGCGACCTGGTGGAGGCCGAAGACACGCTCGAGCGCCTGATCGACTACCTGGATCGCACGGCCGTGGTACCTGGTTGAGCGCTGCTCTGAATCATCGCCTCGCTCGTGTCCAACGTCGACAGCGACCTCGGGTCCCGCTTGGTCCTGATCACAGGTGCCAGCAACGGCATCGGACGGGTATTGAGTCTCAAGCTGCTCGATGAGGGAAGTCGGGTCATCGGCATCGGACGGGATTTCTCACATTGGGTCCTCCCCAAGACCGACTTCGAGGCCGTCACGACGGATTTAGCAAATCCCGAAGCAACATCAAAACTCCTTTCCGAGCTCGTTAGGAGCCACAGGGACCTGGACGCGGTCGTATCCAACGCCGGTTCCGGTCGTTTCGGTCACTTGGAGCAGTTCTCGCCGCACCAGATCTGCGAATCCGTGAACCTGAACCTCACCCAGCATATTCTGATAGCCCGGGCTTTTCTGCCTTTGCTCAAGCGTCGGCGACACTCGGACCTGATCTTCATGGGCTCGGAGGCCGCTCTGACCGGCGGCGTCAGGGGCGCTGTTTACAGCGCTTGCAAGACCGCACTGCGCGGCCTCGCGCGGTCTCTACGCCAGGAGTGTGCGGGCAGCGGGTTGAGGGTCGGCATCGTCAACCCCGGAATGGTGCGTACCGGTTTCTTCGACGGGCTCGACTTCCACCCCGGCGAGGCGCGCGAGAACGCCATAGAACCGGAAGCCGTTGCCGACATAATCATCGCAATGCTCAAGGCTCCTCCCGGGACCGTGGTTGACGAAGTCAACCTGTCGCCGCTCAAGAAGGTCATACGCTTCGGGCATTGATGCACAGCCTCCGTTCCGTATTTCTCTTCTCGACCTATTCGTTACTTTCGTGTAGTTCGTCGTTTCCCGTCTTTCTGTCGCATCCATTACAGGCTTCACCGCTGGGTTAGGACCGTGGAATACAGATTCGAGCCCATCGGCATCGTCCACTCCTGTTTCACCGGCAAATTCGGGATACCGCGCCAACCGCGTTTGGTGACGGCCGCGCGGTCGCACCTGGAGCTCTTTCCCGAATTCGCCCGGGACGAGGCCTACGCAGCGCTCGATGGCTTCTCCCACCTGTGGCTGATCTTCGTGTTCCACGACTGCATCGGAGCCGGATGGAAGCCGACCGTGCGACCTCCGCGGCTCGGCGGGCAACGCAAGGTTGGCCTGTTTGCCAGCCGGGCGCCCTACCGCCCCAACCCGATCGGTATCTCAGCGGTAGAGAATCTTGGACTCGAGCGAAGCGGAGGGCGGCTCTACCTGAAGCTTAGTGGCGCCGATCTTCTGGACCGCACTCCGGTGCTGGACATCAAACCCTATGTCCCCTACGCAGACGCGATTCCCGACGCCCGAGCCGGATTCGCCCGGAAAGCGCCGGGGATAGACCGTCCAGTGCGGTTCAGCAGCACCGCCCTCGACCAAATAGCTATCGCGGACCCGAGCGGTTCCAGACAGCTCGAGCTGCTCATCACTCAAATCCTGAAACAAGACCCGCGTCCAGGCTACATGGACCGTTATCCCGAGCGGACGGAGTTCAGGATGCGCCTCTATGAGCTGAACGTGCGTTGGATCATCAACAGTTCGGAGATGCAGGTCGTAGGCGTTGAACAAGCGGAGGCCAACCAGGCGCATCGAGAAATTCCCGGCATTGCCGACTTCCACACCAACCGCTGAGAAATCTCCAAAGCTTGCGAAGCAGGGCACCGATCCATGAACATCCGGACCACCACCTTCGATGAATCCGAGGCAGACATCCGTTTCCTGAGGGACCTTGTATTCGGAGACGAGCTCGAGGTGCCGAGAGAGCTAGACTGGGACGGCGCGGATGCGCTTTGCATTCAGGTGATAGCCACCGACGACGCGGGCAATCCAGTGGGGACGGGACGCGTGCAATCCGACGGCAGAATCGGTCGGCTCGCCGTGCGAAGCCATTGGCGCGGCCGAGGAATCGGCGGCATGATGGTGGAGGCACTCGTCGCGTCGGCTCGTAGCCGCGGGCTCCAACAGGTTTACTTGCATGCACAAGTGAGTGCCGTGCCCTTTTACGAGAAGATAGGTTTCAAGAGGTATGGAGCCCTGTTCACCGAAGCGGGCATCCAACATGTCAAAATGACGAAAGACACTTGATCCGAGCGGAAAACGCCGAATCAGACCGCGGGGCGGCAACCGAATCCTCTGATACCCTCGAAACGCATTCGTGCACAACCGGCGGCGTCAAGGAAACAGAGGCGCAACGATTTCCGTCGACGGCGATTATCGGCGCAACCGTTGCCGTAAGGCCTCGAAGAGGCAGATTCCGGAGGCCACGGAGACATTGAGGCTCTCCACGATCCCCAGCATGGGCAGGTGCACGAGCAGATCGCAGCGCTCACGCGTGAGGCGGCGCAACCCCTTGCCTTCGCCGCCCATCGCCAGCGCAAGCGGGCCGGTTAGATCTGTGTCGAACAGACCGTTCGGCGCCTCCCCGGTCGTTCCGATCATCCAGATACCCAGCTCCTTGAGTCCGTCCATGGTGCGCGAGAGATTGGTGACCTGAACATATGGGACAGCCTGCGCGGCGCCGCTGGCGACCTTGCAGGCAACGACCGTGAGACCGACCGCCTTGTCCTTGGGTGCGACCAGGGCGTGAACACCGGCAGCCTCGGCCGTGCGGAGGCAAGCTCCGAGGTTGTGGGGATCCTGAACGCCGTCCAGGATCAGTAGAAACGGAGGTCCTTCGGCTTTCTCGAGGATCCCTTCCAGGTCCTTCTCGTTGCGGGCCGCAGGGATACGGACCCAGGCGAGCACACCCTGGTGGTTGGCGTCCCCAACGGTAGCGTCTAGCTCATCACGTACCACCTGACGAATTGGTACCCGAGCCCCACGCGCAATCTCGGCGAGCTCTGCCAGGCGACGATCGCGGCGCTTGCGCTCCAACCAGACCTCCGAAACGCCCTCACTGCCGTGCTTCAACGCAGCACGGACACTGTGGATACCGGCGATGGAAGTCAGACCTTTCAACGGAAGGAAGAAAGCTACGAATTGGACTGGATTTTTCGCATCAGGTTCGATCCATTCGTTTCATTGGTAGTTCTTCTTGTTCGCGTGATTAGCGTGATTCGCAATTCTCGCTTTCGCCGAATCAAACTTTGCGCCTGCGCTTCTTGCGGTTGGTCTGTGCCTGCGTCAGAACGAAGTCGATCTTCCGCTCGTCCAGATTGACCGCTGCCACCAGGACCCGCACCCGGTCACCAAGGCGGTAGATGGTCCCGGTTCGCTCCCCTGTGAGCCGGTGCCCGACCGGGTCGAAATGGTAGTAATCATTGTCCAATGCCGTGATGTGAATCAGGCCGTCCACATAGATATCGTCAAGCTCGACGAAGACACCGAAGGAGGTGACGCTGGTGATGATCCCGTCGAATTCCTCTCCGATTTTGTCCTCCATGTATTCGCACTTGAGCCAGGACGCGGCGTCGCGGGTCGCCTCGTCCGCACGCCGCTCGGTGCCCGAGCAATGCTCGGCGATGCCTTGGAGGTCAGGTTTGGCATAGTCGAAATCCGCCGCCGTTCCGCCGGCAAGCAGGTGTTTGATTGTTCTGTGAACCATCAGGTCCGGATAGCGGCGGATGGGCGACGTAAAGTGGGTATAGGCCGGATAAGCGAGCCCGAAGTGGCCCACGTTTTCGGAGCTGTACATCGCCTGCTGCATGGATCGCAGGAGCACAGTCTCGATCAGGTGCCTGTCAGGACGTTCCTTTACCGACTCGAGCAGGTCCGCATAGTCTTTCGCCGTTGGCCTCTCGCCACCCGGCAAGCTGAGCGCCAACTCGGCGAGAAACTCCCGAAGATCGCTCAGCTTTTCTTCCTTCGGCGTCTCGTGGATGCGGTACAGCGACGGCATCTTCTTGCGCTCGAACAGCCGGGCGGCGGCGACATTGGCCGCGAGCATGCACTCCTCGATGATCCGGTGGGCGTCGTTGCGCACCAGGGGGCGGATTGCCAGAACCCGGCCCTGGTCGCTGAGATCGAAGTAGGTCTCGGTGGTGTCGAAGTCGATGGCCCCACGTACCGCCCGCGCTCCGTGGAGCACCTTGTAGAGAGCGTAGAGCTCGCGCAGGTGGGGCAAAAGATCCGAAAAACGCTCGCACAGATCCGGGTCACCTTCCACGATCATGGCTGCGACCTGATCATAGGTGAAACGGGCGTGGGAACGCATCACCGCCTCGAAGAAGCGGGAGCGAGTAACCTGCCCCTCTCGGTTCACATAGAGCTCGCAGGTCATGCACAAGCGGTCGACGTCCGGATTGATGGAGCAGAGTCCGTTGGACAGGACCTCCGGCAACATAGGGATCACCCTATCCGGAAAATAGACCGAGTTGCCCCGGTTGCTGCCCTCGGTGTCCAGGGCGGTCCCGGGCTCCACGTAGCTGGAAACATCGGCTATACAGACGAGCAGCCGCCAGCCTTTTGGCTTGCGCTCACAGAAAACCGCGTCGTCGAAATCCCTGGCATCGGCCCCATCGATGGTAACCAGGGGGATTCCGCGCAGATCCGTCCTCCCCTCCATGGCCGCCGCGGGCACCTCCGCTTTAAGGTCCGCGACCTCGGACAGTACTTGTAAGGGCCACTCCACGGGCAGGTCATGGGTGCGCACCGCGATATCCGTTTCCATGCCCGGAGCCATGTGGTCACCCACCACCTCCAGAATCTTCCCAATGGGGTGATTACGATTCGTCGGCTGGTCCGTGATCTCGGCTACGACGATCTGTCCCTGCTCGGAGCCCGCGATCCGGTCGCTGGGGATAATGATGTCGTGGGCGAGGCGCTTGTTGTCCGGGACCACGAAGCCGACGCCGCTTTCCTGGTAAAAACGACCGACAACCGTGCGGGTGTTGCGCTCCAACACCTCCACCACCGAGCCTTCCAGCCGACCCCGGCGATCGCGACCGGTGACTCGCACCACCACCCGGTCGTTATGGAACAGACCGCGCATCTGACGCGGGTAGAGAAAAACATCGTCGCCGCCATCCTCCGGCTTGACGAAACCGAAACCGTCCTGGTGGCCGATCACCCGCCCGGCGATCAGGTCACGCTTGTTGACCAGGCACAATGCATCGCGGCGATTACGCACCAACTGCCCATCCCGCACCATGGCGCCGATACGTCGCTGTAGGGCGATGACCTCGACCTCATCGCGGATATCGAGGGTTGCGGCGACCTCATCGAAAGTCAGAGGAACGCCTGCCTCTGCCAGGATCTCGAGGATAAACTCCCGACTCGGGATTGGATTGGAATACTTCTTGGCTTCGCGCTGGCGGTGCGGATCGGAATCCCTGCGGGACCTTGCCTTCTTACGTCTTACCACGACGGGATCTTCCCCTTCCGAAAAGTCGAATAGTGTACGTTGACAAGCCTGGTTTGTCTCACTAAGATTGCGGACTCTCTCCGTCCTGGCGGGATGATCCATCCCAGACCTGCTGCCGAGGTGGCGGAATTGGTAGACGCGCTAGTTTCAGGTACTAGTGGGCGAAAGCTCGTGGAGGTTCAAGTCCTCTCCTCGGCACCAACACCTATATTGACGTTATCTTCAACGCGTTGAAGATATTCTGGGAGCCGGTTTCCGACAGGATCTGATCGATCGGTGAAGATCGATTAGTTATGCTCCCGTCCATCGGAGCCCGCAATGCCGGCAACCTGAAGCGGGCACCGGTCGAGCTGTTCGATGGTATCCCTCCTGAGCTCGGCGCCTCCCGAGAAAGCGCCCCACCAAATGCCAGCGCCGTCACCACTTCACTAAATACCACCTACTCCTGCGCCCTGGTACCCTGTTGCACCTTATTTTGCATGATCAGAGCCCCCAAAACGCGCCAAGGCAAGGCACAGTCCGCAGGGAATAGCAGGCTCTATTTCCAAGGGCTGTAACGCCGGATTGGCGCATTGGGGGGGCTCCCTGCGGGCGAGCCGATAAGCAGCCGTCTGCCGTGTTGCGCGAGCTTGAAATAGAGCCCGCTATTCCTGCACTCGCGCGCCTTGCATCTGACCGCTTCTCGGCTCGCTGATTGCGCAACATAAGGCGCAACAGGGTACTAGGTTAGGGCAGAACAGTTTCAAAGATCCGACAGCCTTTCCGAGATCCGCTGGGTACTGCGGTCTACACCGGTTACGGCTTGGAGCAGACACAATGGGGCAAAGCACTCTGACGGGACGAGCATACCTGAAGCTAGATGCGTTGCGACACAGTTCAGGCGCAATCCCGGTGCGCGGGGCCATTGCGGCGTGCTTGTTGTGGGCTAACATTGGCGCGACGACGCTCGTGGCGCAACCGCTTGTGGGGGGGGTGGAGGCGCTGCTGCCGGGGGATTGCTCCGGCATCGACGTTACCCTGGCGAATCGGCACTTTGCCGCTGTCGATGCGACCTGCATCGGTACCCAGTCGCTCAGCGCAGGCCCATCGGTGACAATTTCCGATGGCTCAGACGTGAGCCTTATCGCACCGGTTGTCTCCCTGGGCCCGGGGTTCAGCGTGGAAATCGGCAGCTTCTTCAATGCCGTAACCATCACGGCGCCCCCCGACATCTCGATCAACTCTACCAGCCAGAATTCGTCTGAAGTCGGTCCAGATCCGGCGGCACTCGGACCGGTGGCCGAGCAGGCGATGGCGTCGGAACCCGGCTACCGGCTGATGGCCATCAATGATCTTGGCATGCATTGCGGCGACTTGGACACCCGAATCGCCAGCATCCTGCCGCCATTCAGCGTGATGCACGCTCAGGTGTTGAGGACGGGACCAATTCCAAGCCTGCTCGACGACGCCCGCGGCATCGAGGTTCTCTATTCGGCGGCGTCGAATGCCGCGGATCCGGTCCTCGATCCGACCCATCCCAACTACATACCCGTACGAGCGGCGGACGGCAGTGTATTCAAGACCAACTTTTGGGACATTGCGCTGGAGGCCTATGGTCCGTTCTACCCAACGGGCGTCCTCGACCTGTTCTATCCGGTCGGCCTGGTGAGCCATGATCTCGGGCTGCCGGTTCCCGACGTCGAGCAGTTCTTCCTGGGTCCGGACGGCCTGGCAGGCACCGGTGACGAGGCGCCTCTTGAATTGGACCAGCAGGCTATGCCGAGCATGACGGTGCTCGACACCAGCGACAATGCCCTGCCCTTGCACCAGCCCATCAATCTGCTCAGCGACCCCTACATCGCCAACCAACCACAGACTTTTGCCCAATACGTGGAAACCCTGCCCTTCTTCGTCGGCGACTTCGACGCCGTTCCCGGTCAAGATTTCCCGTTCGGATACACGACCGCCGTGAACTGGTTTGCCGCCGACGGCATTCCCATCGCGGCTTTCGATGACTTCGGCCGGGAGAATCCCTACCCTTTGATGCGCGTGCAGGCGAAGGCCCTTGCCGGCAACGATCTCGGCGAGCCCGCCGAACAGGTGCTCGCGTCACTGGACACGGTGGTACCAATCTCCGCCGAGGCGGACTGCCTGGCCTGCCATGCCGATCCGGGGGACGGCGGCAACGGCGAGGCGACCCAGACCCTGTTCGATGAGGGCGTGGACGTGGCCACCGCCGACGAGGACCCGCACAAGGGTGGTGTACCCCTGGCGGTGAGCATCGAGTATGCCTCGGACATCAACATACTCCGGCTTCACGACCTGAAGCACGGCAGCGAATACCCGGCCGGTGACGATGGCAATGCTTGCGACTTCCTGAACGTTCCGAGCGATCCCGATTGCCTGGTAAACCGGACACCCGTCGTATGTCAGCTCTGTCACTACACACCCGCCCTGGATCTGGCGCTGGTCGGGCCGCGGGACGAAAACGGCCGGGAGCAGATCGACAATAAAACCATGTCCAACGTGATGCATTCCCACCACGGGGCCTTGACCGACCTGTTCCCCGCCATGCCACCACCGACCGATCCGGCACGCACGTCAGGGCCGCCTGTCAACGACTTCGAGAGTGACATCCTGGGCCGGACCTGCTATCGCTGCCATCCAGGGGAGCGTACCGCTTGCCTGCGCGGCGCCATGTTCAACGCGGGTATTCTGTGCCAAGACTGCCACGGCGATATGGAGCAGGTGGGCAACGACTTTTCCCGGAGCATGCCGGGAGGCGACTTCGAGCTGTCCGCAGACTACTATACCAACCCCGACACGCCCCGCGTTCCCTGGGCCAACGAGCCAGGGTGCGGGTCCTGTCATACGGGCGATGCGGTGGACAACCTGGCCGGGGATACCGACAAGATCGCGGCCTCGACTTTGAATACCGGTGACACCATCCGGCTGATCCAGGCCTACCGGGTCGGCGACACCAAGGCCACGCCCATCGTCCCGACCAACAAACGCTTTGCCGAGGACGTCGTCGAATCGGGTCCGGCGGCAAATAACCCGAAGCTGTATCGGCTCAGCAGCGGCGGAATCTCCCTGGCCCCGGCACATGGCAAGAGCGGCCACGGCGACTTGTTCTGCGAGGTCTGCCACGGAACCGACGGCCTGGGAACCGTGCTCTCCCGCACGGCGGCCAGCCGTTACCTCGAGTGCAAGGAGGTTCAATCCGGCGCGACAGACCCAGGAAACGGCTGCTCGAGCGTTCCCGGCGTCGGCAAGCGAATTCTGGTGTCCAAGGGCGAACAGATCGGTTGCGACCTGTGCCATGATAACAAGATAAATGAGTGACAGACTTTACTGAGCTCCCCGAATGGCGGACCCCATCAAGCATTTCGTGCGCGAGGCTCTTGGATGTACCTGCGCGGAAGAGGTTTTCCGCAATATAAGCATCGACGTCCTGTCCGGTTCCGGCTACGTAGCATTGGACTTTAGCTTGTAGCGCAAGTCGCGAATCGCATACCCCCAGGGGCTATCGTCGGGATCTTTTCGCGGCTGAAATTGCCGAACTACGGCCGGACATTGTGGAAAAAAGGACGGATGCCGAAGCGTCCCCATATTGTCGGGTTACGATGAGCCGATGCAGTGGCAGAATACGATATCCGCGTGGGCAACGATAGGACTGCAATTTCTCTATTCGACTACAAGGCAATCGTTTAAGGAAACCTCGTCTAGGTTCCCTGAAAACACACCTCGCACCGTTATCTGTTGACCGGGCATGAGCGTGACAGCCGTATTCATGCTTGATTTCGAGAAATAACAT